>JBDTCC010000001.1:0-86092 GCA_039923775.1 Gallionella sp.
CGGAACTTTATCTGGCCGTGGCCGAGCTGCTCGCCTGGCTATACCGCATTGAACACTCGGACACCCCCGCTATTCCACCGCTTAAAAATAACCAGTTTTGATATCATTCCCGACAACCGGATTAACGCAGTGTCAAGATTATGGAAAAAGATATCCCGCTAAAGATTGAAATACTGTCCGAGGATACAGACAACAACCATCGTATCTTCTCCGCAAGTGAAATAAAATTTGTGATGAATTACATCGCGGAGAAAGGCAATCGTGTCGCCCTTTATTACGGCACCGAAAATGATTTCATCCTGACTACCCTGCTGGCTGTCGATGACACCGGTTTATGGCTGGAGGAAATACCGAACGCTTCGGACAACAGACGCGTTGCCGAAAGCAACAGGCTGGTATTCGTCAGTTCGCATCTGCAGATCAAGGTTCAATTCATTGCCAGCCAGGCCAACAGGGTGGCGTATCAGGGACGCCCTGCATTTTATCTACCCTTGCCGGACAGCCTTTACCGGCTGCAGCGACGCGAATATTTCCGGTTGATGACCCCGATGATCAAACCGTTGCGCTGCATCATGGACAAACAGGCCCTACCCGATAAAAAACCACTGGAGTTCGTTGTCATGGATATCAGCGGTGGCGGGGTCGGACTGACCTGCACGGAATCGGATACTGTACTCACCCCGGGATTATCCTATCCGGGTTGCCGGATCGAATTGCCCGGATTAGGCACGATCAAGGGAACAATCGTAGTAAAAAACCTGATTTCATTGACGTCTCAATCAGGTTCCGTGTTCAGGCGCGCCGGCTGCGAATTCAAAAATCTGGATGGCCCATCCACCATGCTGTTGCAGCGCTATGTGACCAATATGCAGCGCGCGGAAAATCATATGCCGATACCGTGAACATGATGCAAACCGGACACCCCCGCGCGACGGAGATAACAGGCCATTAAAGTTGCGGCGCAAGGAGCGTCAGACTTGCATGTTCATTATGTCATTGTATGCCTGCACAAACTTGTTGCGCACCTGAACGGTGGTTTGCAAATTGATGCTGGCCTTCTGCATCGCGATCATGGTATCGCTCAAACTGACCTTGTCGTCGCCCAGCGCGAAAGCTTGTTGCATCGCTTCCGACTTGGATTGAGCTCCCGCCACACCGTCCAATGACGATTTCAAAACGCTGGAGAAATCCACTTTTCCGACTTGCGGCGTCTGGCCCTGATTACGCAAGCCCGCGGCAGCCGCTGCGACACGCATTTGAGCCAACAGGCTATCTACTGCCGAGGTATTCATCTTTCATCTCCTTTAGACCACTGCCCGAAACTCCCTGCTGACTCGTTTTCGGGCAGGAGCACAATACTCAAATGGTTGCATCAGCCATAAAAGGAAAAGACGCGGGTTTCCCCCCCTATTTGTGCATTCAGGATGCGGTGCGGTGTTGATAATGCGCTCTGTGCCCCGGTGGCTAACTGGTGTGGTTCCGAATCATCATGGCTGAACAGGAAAACAACACGACAAATCGATTCAACCAACTTAACTTCCAGCAGAAAATGGCAGTTGCTGTTGCTGTTGCGGCGTTGTTCGCCCTCATCGCCGGTATGTGGATGTGGGAGCAAACTCCCGACTACCGCGTTCTTTACAGCAATTTGTCCGATCGCGATGGCGGATCAATCATCGAGTCGTTGCAGCAGATGAACATTCCATACAAGTTTGCCGACGGTGGCGGAGCGCTGATGGTGCCTTCCAACCAGGTGCATGAGGCACGCCTTAAACTGGCTTCGCAAGGACTTCCCAAGGGGGGGAATGTCGGTTTTGAATTGATGGACAACCAGAAATTCGGCATTACCCAGTTCGCCGAGCAGGTGAATTACCAGCGCGCACTGGAAGGAGAGCTGGCCCGTACGGTGGAAAGCATAGATTCGGTGGCTGCCGCGCGTGTACATCTGGCCATTCCCAAACCCAGCGTGTTTATCAAGGAGCAACAAAAGCCCAGCGCGTCAGTCGTGATTCGACTGCAGGGCGGGCGGCTGCTTGATTCAGGTCAAATCAGCGCGATTGTTCACATGATTTCCAGCAGTGTGCCGGAACTGTCCGCCAAGAACGTGACTGTGGTAGATCAGAACGGCACGCTGTTGAGCGCCAGTCGTGACGGTGGCAGCAATGACGGCCTTGACCCGACCCAGTTGAAATATGTGAAACAGGTTGAGCAGAGCTACATCGATCGTATCAATGCGTTGCTGATACCGATGTACGGAGCGAACAATGTGCACGCTCAGGTCTCCGCAGATATTGATTTTGCGCGTACCGAGCAAACCTCCGAAATCTATACGCCGAACCCAGGCCCGGCTTCACAGGTGATACGCAGCGAGCAAAGCAGCCAGTCGTCAAACTCCACTGCTGCAAACGGAGGCATCCCGGGTGCGCTGTCCAATCAACCGCCTGCTCCGGCCGCTGCTCCCATCGTAGCCGGCAAAGGCAGTACAGCGGGCGCAAATACTGCCACCCCGTCAAGCCAGCAAAAAGACACCACAATCAACTACGAAGTGGATCGCACCATAAGCCACACCATACAGCCCGTTGGCTCCATCAAACGTCTCTCGGTTGCAGTAGTGGTTAATGCCAATCGGACGACAACCGATGCCAAAGGCAAGAGCATAGACAAACCGTTGAGTGATGCCGAGAAGGAACAGATCAACAATCTGGTCAAAGATGCTGTCGGTTTCGACCAGAAGCGCGGCGACAACCTCAATGTGCAGGTTGCACCATTCCATGAAATCAGGGAAGTCATAAATGTCGTGCCTTTATGGAAACAGCCCTATGTAATTGAACTGGCAAAAGAGGCAATCAAATATTTGCTGATCGGTATCGCGATGCTGTTCGTCATTTTCGGTATCATCAGACCCGGATTCCGCACTTTGTTTGCCGCGAAGAACACAACCGGTCTGTTTAACACGCCTGAGGATGATGCGAGCAATAACGAAGCCCAATCCGGTGCGCAAACTTCTTCAGGTATGGCACCCTACGAGCAGAGTCTTCAGATCGCCAGGCAAATTGCCCAGCAAGAACCCAAAATCGTTGCCAGCGTCATCAAGGAATGGGTTAAAGAATGACGACCGGGATCGAAAAGAGCGCAATCCTGCTGATGACGCTAGGCGAAAACGAGGCCGCCGCTGTGCTGAAATATCTCGAACCCAGAGAGGTGCAAAAAATCAGTACGGCCATGGTCAAACTGCAAAACCTCGGCCGCGAAGAGATTGGAGAGGTATTTAAAGATTTTCTGGGTGTCGCTGCTAACAAAACCACCATCGGGATGGATTCTAACGAATACATACGCGGCATGCTGACCCAGGCGCTGGGAGACGACAAGGCTTCCGGCTTGCTGGACCGGATCATGAACAGCAGCGACACCAGCGGCATCGAGAGTCTGAAATGGATGGACCCCGGTGCGGTGGCGGAAATGATATGCAACGAACATCCCCAAATCATCGCGACCATTCTGGTGCATCTGGATCCGGATCAATCCGCCGGCATCCTGAAAATGCTGACCGAACGTACCCGCAACGATGTGTTGCTGCGCATTTCCACACTGGATAGTGTACAGCCGGTGGCACTGGGCGAGCTTAATGACGTTTTGGGAAAACTGATGACAGGTGGCGCCTCAAACAAAAAGAACCTGAAAGGTGGCGTGGGGACTGCCGCAGAAATCCTCAATTACATGGATAGCGCGCTGGAAACAGAGATGATGGAGAATGTGCGCAGCTTCGACCCTGAACTGGCACAAAAGATCGAGGACAAGATGTTCATCTTCGAAAATGTTCTGGATATCGATGATCGCGGTATTCAGCTCATCCTGAGGGAAGTTCAATCTGAATCACTGATTGTCGCCCTCAAAGGGGGCAGCGAAGAGCTGCGCGAAAAGATATTCAAAAACATGTCACAGCGTGCAGCCGAAATGATGCGGGAAGATCTAGAATCCAAAGGCCCGGTAAAACTCAGCGAAGTCGAGTCCAACCAGAAGGAAATACTGAAAGTCGTGCGCCGTCTGTCCGAGGAAGGCCAGATTTCTCTGGGTGGCAAGGGCGAGGAAGCGTATGTCTAGCACGGTCATACCCAAGGAGCTTCTGACCGCATTCGAACGCTGGGAACTCGCCTCGTTCGATTCTAATCCCGCGGAAAAAATTCAGGGGAAAATGCAAACCAATGTCGCACATGCCACAGTCGCGGAAGCCGAGAACATCAGGCAACTGGCACGCGAAGAAGGCCATGCTGCCGGTTATGCCGCAGGTATCGAACAGGCGCGCAGCGAGGCAGCGCAAATACACGCGGTACTGCAGGGCATTCACAACGAACTGAACCAGATGGACGGGCAGGTAGCACAATCATTACTTGATCTGTCCCTGGAAATCGCAAAAAAAATGGTCAGCGAGACATTGCGGGTAAAACCGGAAGTGATACTCGCGATCGTCAGCGATGCGATCGGCAATCTGCCGCACTTCAACCAGAACGCCCATTTGATTTTGCGGCCGGAAGACGCCGAACTGATCCGCCAGCATATGGGCGAACAATTGTCACATGCCGGATGGAAGATTTTCCCCGACCCGCAAATCCAGCCCGGGGGATGCCGTGTGGAAACTGCGCACAGCAACGTCGATGCCACCACGGAAGCGCGCTGGAAGCATATTGTTGAATCGATCGGGCAGGATAATTCATGGCTGGCGTGAATTCCCGCAGCCTGCGCTGGCGTGACTTTCTCGCCGAAGGCCGCGAATATGTGGCGGGCTGCAACCCGATGCCGCCCAGCGGCCGCCTGACCAAGGTGACCGGCATGGTCATGGAGGCTGTCGGTTTGAAAATGCCGGTCGGCAGCACCTGCGCAATACATCTGCCTGACTATGTGGTTGAAGCGGAAGTGGTCGGCTTCTCCGGTGAAAGACTGTTCCTGATGCAGGAAAACAATGTGCATGGTTTGGTTCCCGGTGCGCGCGTGATGCCCATCGAACAGGCACACCTGCTAACACTGGGCGGGAAACGCAAACCGATGCGGCGCACAGCGGATCATGCAAAACACCTGCCGGTCGGCAATATGTTGCTGGGTCGGGTACTGGATGGTGCCGGCAAACCGCTGGATCAATTGGGTCCGTTGCCAGACCCTGACTCTGCACCGCTGCAGAGCCGCCCTTTCAACCCGCTGGAGCGGGCGTCTATCGACACCGCGCTTGATGTCGGCGTGCGTGCCATCAATAGCATGCTGACTGTTGGGCGTGGGCAGCGTATGGGATTGTTTGCCGGCAGCGGTGTCGGCAAAAGTGTTTTGCTCGGCATGATGGCGCGCTACACCAGCGCGGATGTGACGGTGGTCGGATTGATTGGCGAGCGTGGTCGGGAAGTCAAGGAGTTCATCAATGATATTCTCGGCAAGGAAGGCTTGGCACGCTCGGTTGTGGTCGCCACCCCGGCGGATACTTCGCCGCTGATGCGCCTGCAGGGCGCGGCATATGCCACCACGATTGCAGAATATTTCCGCGATCAGGGCAAAAATGTTTTGCTGATCATGGATTCGCTGACCCGCTTCGCCATGGCACAACGCGAGATCGCGCTGGCGGTTGGGGAGCCGCCAGCAACCAAAGGCTACCCTCCTTCCGTATTTGCCAAACTGCCGCAACTTGTGGAACGCGCCGGAAACGGTCTGGAAGGCAGCGGCTCGATCACGGCCTTCTATACCGTATTGACGGAAGGCGACGACCAGCAGGATCCGATTGCAGACAGCGCACGCGCCATTCTCGACGGACATATCGTGCTGTCACGGAGGCTGGTCGAACAAGGGCATTATCCCGCGATCGATATCGAGGCTTCCATCAGCCGTGTGATGTCCCGCCTTGCATCGGCAGAACACCTGTCTGTCGTGCAACGCTTCAAACAAATGTATTCGCTTTATCATCGCAATCGGGATTTGATCAGCGTGGGTGCGTATGTCAGCGGCACCAACCCCATGCTGGACGAGGCGATAGAGCTTTATCCGCGCATGGAACAATTTCTTAAACAGAACATGTTTCAGCGCGAGTCCCATGAAGCGAGCGTCGCCCAACTGGATGCCTTGTTTGCACCCGCACATCAGGCGGCATCAACAAACCCGAATAACCCGCCCACACTTTAGCGAATGTCGCCCTCATGACAAAACCATTCTCCCTGCAACCCCTGATAGGTCTCGCACTACACCAGAATGATGCGGCAACGCGCAAGCTCGGGCAACTCAACAAACAACAACAGAGCGCGCAAGGAAAACTTGAAATGCTGCGGCAATACCGGAAGGATTATCAGGAACGCCTGCAGGCATCAACACAAAACGGCATCAATCCGACCGAATTGCGCAACTTTCAGGAATTCATCAACAAACTCGACGAGGCCATCAGCCAGCAACTCAAACTGGTCGCGCACAGCACGACTTCGACGCAGGTCGGCCGCAGCGAGTTCGATACCACACAGCGCAAGCTGAAATCGTTTGACACGCTAAAGCAGCGCCATACCGAAACCCAAAAACTTGCAGCCGACAAGTTGGAACAAACAATAATGGATGAACATACCAGCAGAACTGCTTCCTACAAAACCATCAATAGCGAAGATCAAAGTTGATTACAGGAGTACAGTCATGACCAATCTACCCATTTCCATCAACAACCCGCCACCCCAGGCAAAAGGTACGTCGGGCGATGCCACGCTGTCACGCAGCGACCCTGCCGCACCATCCGGAAATTCCGCATCTCAGGCAAACAGCCCGGCAAAGGATCAGGGCGCAGAACCATTTTCCGCGCTACTCAAACGTCAAATAGGCGCGGGATGGGAAACCGGCCTGAATGGCAGGAAAACCGCCATTGCTGCCGACGGAAAGGCTGCCGAGGATGCCGCCGCGGCCGCAAAAATTGCGCAGGACCAGATAAACAGCAATGCCGGCATCCAAAGTGATCAGGCCGGCTCGCTGGCCGCCATGATGCTGCAAACTCCAGCCCAGGACAGGGCGCAGGACAACAGCGCCCACTCGGCCACAAAAAAGAGCGTGAATGAACTGCGGTTAGAAAATGACGCCCTGCAGTCACCCGGGAAACCGGCAGGGAAAGGCAGTGTGCTCCCGAAAACAGACGACACTACTGCACTTGCTCGCGCTGATGTAGTCAAACAGGCGGAGATGACAGCCGGCTTCGCCGCAGAATCCCATGCTATGCCAAGCAAGGAAAAAATGGATACCCCGGGCACTGCGACTGCCGGTTTGCCAAATATGATAGGCGGCAATAACACTGCAAACACTGCGCAAACGGTCACTGCCCCGATAGGCAGCAACAGTTGGGCGGGTGAGTTCTCGCAAAAAATCGTCTGGATCAGCAACCAGAAAATCCATAGTGCCGAACTACACATGAATCCGCCCGATCTGGGTCCGTTAAATGTCGTGATGAAGATGTCCGATAACCAGCTTACTGCCCAGTTCACGTCACAACATAGCGCGGTGCGTGATGCAATTGAAAATGCCCTGCCTAAACTTCGTGAATTATTGGCCGATAACAATATCATGTTGGGCAATGCCACCGTCAGCGACCAGGCTCCGCGTGACCGGGGAGGCGACGGTTATTCGAACCAGGGTTCCGGTTCGTCGGCGCAACGCGAGAGCACTTATAACGCAACCGAATCAAACCAGATATTACCGATCACCACGCAGAGTTTGCCAGCACGTCGTCACAACGGGATGCTGGATACATTTGCCTGAACATCAATTTCGAATTGATGGGGAATTTCAACGTTAATCAAGTTATCATCCCAGACAATTTTATTGATAATCCAACCGTAGACAAGGGAAAAAATATGGCAACAGCAGCAAAACCAAGCGCTCCACCGAGTGCTCCGCCGGCCAAGAAAAGCAGAAAATTGCTTATCTTCATTATCGCATCGGCACTTCTGCTTGGCGGGGGAGCAGCGGCATATTTCATGATGAAGCCGGCAGGCGCTGACAGCAAAGAAGAAAAGGAAAAACCGTCTATACCGCCAACATATGTTCCCCTGGGTACATTTACTGCCAATCTGATTCACGAAGACAATATCGACCGCTACCTGCAAATTGCAATTTCGATCAAGATATCCAAACCGGAACTGGAAGAAGCGATCAAAGCGAGAAATCCGGAAATTCTGGATCACGTGAATATGCTGCTATCAAGCCAGCGCCCTTCGGTGCTCGCCACCATCGCGGGCAAACAAAAGCTTGCCCGCGATATCAAGACTCAAGTCGAGCTCATATTGGGCTTGCGCAATGCCGCGCCAGGCAGCGGCCAAATCAAATCCGCATCTGCTCCAGCGGCTATAGAACCACAGCAACCCGATAGCGGTATAGAAGAAGCCCTTTTTACCTCATTCATCATCCAATAGATTAAATGAGTGAATTTCTCTCCCAAACCGAAGTTGACTCCCTGCTGAAAGGAGTGACGGGTGAGGCCGATGATTCTCCTGAGCAACAGGAAGCATCCCCGGGAGAGGTGCGCTCATATAATCTTGCCTCACAGGAACGCATCGTGCGTGGGCGTATGCCCACCATGGAAATCATCAACGAACGTTTTGCGCGGCTTTTCCGTATCGGTCTGTTCAATTTCATACGCCGTACCCCCGAAATATCCATCGGCCCGGTCCGGGTATTGAAATTTGGCGAATTCGTCCGCAACCTCCATGTACCGACCAACCTGAATATCATCCAGGCCAAACCCCTGCGCGGCAATGGTTTGTTCATCTTCGATCCCAATCTGGTGTTTCTGGTGGTGGATAACATGTTCGGGGGCGACGGGCGTTTTCATACCCGCGTCGAGGGGCGCGAATTCACCCAAACCGAACAACGCATCATCCGCAAATTGATCGATGTCGCTTTTGAGAATTATGAAAAATCCTGGGAAAATGTCCACCCGCTGAAGTTTGAATTCGTGCGTTCGGAAATGAACCCGCAGTTCGCCAACATTGCCACACCGAACGAAGTGGTTATCGTCACCACTTTTGATATCGAACTGGGTGGCAACGGCGGCGCATTCCACATTTGCATGCCCTACTCGATGCTCGAACCCGTCAAGGATTTGCTGTACAGCACGATGCAGGGCGAACATCTTGCCATGGATCACCGCTGGTTACAGTTGCTGTCCAAACAGGTGCAATCCGCCAATATAGAATTGGTTGCCACGCTCGGTCACGCCGGCGTAACACTGGATCAGGTCCTCAAAATGCGGAGTGGAGATATCGTTCCGCTGGATATCGGGGAAAACATCATCGCTTCTGTGGATGGCGTACCGGTCATGGAATGCAAATATGGCGCATTCAATAATCAGTATGCATTGAAGGTTGTAAAAATGATCTCAACAAACGAGGGAGAAGGTCATGTCTGATGAAACCGCAGATAGCGAAGCAATCACTGCCGATGATTGGGGTGCGGCTATGGCCGAACAGGCTGCGCCGGCAGAGCCGGCCAAGCCGGCCAAGTTCGAACAATTCGGGGCGGGCGGAGCCGCAACCGCCCAGAACGACCTGGACATGATTCTGGACATCCCGGTACAGCTGACCGTTGAACTGGGCCGCACCAAAATGCCCATCAAACATCTGCTGCAACTGGCTCAGGGTTCTGTTGTCGAGTTGGCCGGCATGGCCGGTGAACCACTGGACGTAATGATCAACGGCTTCCTGATCGCGCAGGGCGAGGTCGTTGTGGTGAACGAGAAACTGGGCATCCGTCTGACCGACATCATTACCCCGTCCGAGCGGTTGAACCGCCTGAATAAATAATATGCGGGAAAAATTGCGCCTTTTTTTTGCTGCCATCCTGCTGGCAGAACCTGCACTGGCGTCCGCCGAATTGGCACGCCCGGCTTTCGCTCCGCCTCCTCCCGCAATCAGCTCTGGCGGCATCGTACAAATCATTTTCAGCCTGCTGCTGGTGCTGGCAGCCATCGTGCTGGTAGCCTGGCTGCTCAGACGGATGAATGCAAGCAAATTGGGCGCCGGCAATCAGCTCAAGGTATTGGGCGGCGTTGCAATCGGCCAACGGGAACGGATCGTACTCGTCGAGGTGAGCGACACCTGGCTGGTGGTCGGTGTGGGACCGGGACAAATCCGCACGCTGCATACGCTACAGAAGCAGAAGTTGCCGGACTCCGCAAATCCTGTCCACGGCCCGGGATCTGCCGATAACAAGTTCGCAAATCTGCTTGCCACCCTGTTGCATCGTTAGCCCCCGACAAAAACATGCGCCGTCATTTTTTCACCTTATTCATACTGTTTCTCGCACTTTGCGGAACGACACAATCGGCATGTGCCGAGATCAGCATACCTGCATTGACGGGCACATCATCGTCCGCTGGCGGCGTTCAAACATACAGCTTGAGCCTGCAACTGCTGCTGCTGCTCACCTCGTTAAGTTTCCTGCCTGCGGTCCTGCTGATGATGACCGGTTTCACGCGCATCATCATCGTGCTGAGCCTGCTCCGCTCCGCCATCGGGACTCCCACTGCCCCACCCAACCAGGTACTGATCGGTCTGTCTTTGTTCCTCACCTTCTTTGTCATGGCGCCGGTGTTCGACAAAATCTACGCCGATGCATATTTGCCTTTCAGCGAGAACAAAATCAGCCTGCAGCAGGCTGTTGAAAAAGGCAGCGAACCGCTGAAAACCTTCATGCTGCGGCAAACCCGTGAAACCGATCTTGCCCTGTTCGTCAAGATTTCCAATAGCGAGCCTCTGCAAAGCGCAGACCAGGTGCCGCTGCGCATTCTGGTGCCCGCTTACGTGACCAGCGAATTAAAAACCGCCTTCCAGATCGGATTTGTGATTTTCATTCCTTTCCTCATCATCGATATGGTGGTTGCCAGCGTGCTAATGTCCATGGGCATGATGATGGTATCCCCGGCTATCATTTCGCTGCCCTTCAAGATCATGCTGTTCGTACTGGCCGACGGATGGAATCTGATTATCGGCTCACTGGCGAAAAGTTTTTATACCTGACCGACATGACTCCAGAAACCGTTGTTACCATCGGACAGCAGGCAGTCGAAATGACGCTGATGATTTCCGCCCCGCTGTTGCTCACCGCGCTGGCCGTTGGCCTGATCGTGAGTATCTTTCAGGCCGCCACACAGATCAATGAGATGACCCTGTCTTTCATCCCGAAACTGCTGGGGATATTTGTGGTGCTGATCTTCACCGGCCCGTGGATGGTGAACACCATGGTTGATTACATTCAGCGCCTGTTCGGTAACATACCCTGGATGATCGGGTAAATTTTATGTGCAAGGCAAAGGGACAGCGTAAAGGAACAACCGGGTTTCATTCCGCACTTTATTGCACAAGCCGCGGGATCGACGCGTGATCAGCATCACCAGTACGCAAATGGATGCCTGGCTCGCCGCATTCATCTTCCCCCTGGCACGCATCCTGGCCATGGTTGCAAGCTCTCCCGTACTCGGCAACAAACAAACTCCGGTACGCATCAAAATCGGTCTGTCCGTCCTGCTCACCTTCATTATCGCCCCAACCATCGCGACCATGCCGCAGGTCGCCGTCGGTTCGCCACAGGGTTTATTGATCATGATTCAGCAGATCATCATCGGTTTGGCCATGGGATTCACGATCAGCATGATATTCAGCGCGGTTGAAATGGCTGGCGAACTGGCCGGACTGCAGATGGGATTGGGATTCGCCAGTTTTTTTGATCCCATCAATGGCACTCATTCTGCCATCATCGCCCAGTGGCTGGGGATAATCGCGATCCTGGCTTTTCTGGCCATCGACGGCCACTTGTATATGCTTTCCGCGTTGGCCGACAGTTTTCAGACACTCCCGATCGGTAACATGATGTCGGCGCAGGGTTTCAATGGGGTTGTCCATTGGGGGTCAAGCATCTTTGCCTATGCCCTGCAGATGTCACTCCCGATACTGGCCGCCCTGCTCATCACCAACATCGCATTGGGGATACTCACTCGCGCCGCGCCGCAACTCAACATTTTCGCGGTCGGTTTCCCGATCACACTGGCTATCGGATTTTTTGTGCTGGCCCTGACCATACCCTATTTCTCGCCTGTGCTGGGCAGGCTGACCCAGGAAGGGGTAGGCATGGCACTAAAACTGATTGCGCTGCCCAATTGAATCTTTTGGCTGAACTTCCCGGCTGAATTACTTGAGGTAGCTGAACAGGGACAGGGTTGATACCGCGGCGAATGACTGCTGCGCCGCCTGCAAACCCATTTTCTGCTGGGTCAGGTCGCTGATCGCTTTGGTCATGTCCACGTCCTGTAACTGCGACAGCGTCTGTTTGTATTGCAAGCCCAGACTATCTCCCATAGTCTGCAGTGAGCTGATCTCGTTGAGACGCGAACCCAGCGAGGAACGAACCGTCAATACGTTGTTAAGCGAATTATCCAGACTGGTAAGCGCATGGTTAAGCTTGTTGGCTAGACTCGTCCCGCCGCCGTTTGCGGGAGTCGGCGTACCTGTCTTCAGTGTAGTGACCAGATCCGAGATGGTTTTAAAAATGCTTTCATTGGCACTGGGCGCAACACTGAAGGTATCGCCACTGGCCGGGGTGCCTTGAATGGCGACTTGCATGCCGCCGAAGCTGATGGCCTGCCCGTCAACATAGGGAAGGCGGCCGGTTGTTGCAGGCACAACCTGCGTTGCGGTGGTGTTGTCTGTCACAATGTATCCCGGTGACGTTACGGTAAAAGTGTCTCCGGTAACAAACGGTGTAGCACCATCCTTAATATTGAATTGCAATCCGTCGAAGCTGATGTTCTGGCCGCTGACATAGGGCTGCGCAGCCATCCCGGCAACGGGCAGCCCGGTGGTTGTATTGGTCACGCTATAAGTCGTCACACCTGCCGAAACGGTAAAAGTAACACTGTAGTCGTTGCCCGTCACTGCAGCCTGGCTGGTCACCGTCGGGGTACTGATTGCGCCGGTACCGGTGTTACCGACCACAGCCTGGGAGGTCAGCCCACCGAATGCAATGGTATAGCTGTCACCGGTAACAGCCGCCGGGTTAAGTACCGACCCCGTATTGATGACCCCGCTGCCAACATTGGTCGAACCTGCCTGCGCGACAAACGTACCATTACCATTCTTGATGCGCATGAACACATCCGCACCGGAATCACTGGAAGGTACCTGGCGTGATGCGCTGATTTGAACATTGCGTTGTCCGTTATCACCAAAATAGCTCATCCCGGCCGCGGTGTTCGCAAAAGGCTGGGTTCCGGACTGAAATCCCGAAAACAGATAGTTTCCGGCGCCGTCAGTGCTGTTCGCCAGGCCCACCAGATCCTGCAATTGACTGTTCAACTGTGTCGCAAGACTGGCGCGATCGCTATTGCTTAACGAGGCATTACCCGCGTTCACTGCCGTCGACTTCACCGCCTGTAGCAGATTAGTCACGCTTTGCAAGGTACTCTCGGCAAGCGCCAGACTACTTTGCGCCGCGTTGCGATTGGATGTGTATTGCGTATTTGCCGAATCTGACTGACTCACAACCAGCGCCTGGGCAGCAGCAGCCGGATCATCCGCGGCGGACAGAATGCGCCGTCCGGTGGAAATCTGCTGCTGGGTTTTAAGCATGAGCGATTGCTGCTGACCCATGCCCGCAACGTTGCTATCAAAAATGGTACTGGAACTAAGACGCATCATCCACCTACTTTCCCAAGGACAATAAAGTATCAAACATCGTGGTGGCGATTTGCATGGCCTTTGCAGATGCCTGATACGCATTTTGATAGCGCATCAGATTCGCCGCTTCTTCATCCAGATTGACACCCGAAACCGACTGTTGCGATGTGACCATTTGTGCCACCATATTATTTTGCGCCAGACTGGTCGCACCCATTTCCTGCGCTTTTGACCCAACATCGCCGACCAGTTGACTGTATAGCGCGCCCAGACTCGCCGTACCGTTCGCCATCAGGTTTTGTGTCTGCAACCCGGCCATCAGCAGGGCATTCCGGTTGTCTCCGCTCGCGTTGCTGTTCTGCCCAACGCTGAACACATCGCCTGCGGCAGGCGCGCCGGAAATCTGCGCAACCCAGCCGTTAAACGTATTTCCGACCTGTATCGATTGCCCCGTCGCCGCAGCCGGAACAGCCGCAGCGGAAGTCACAAATGTCGTGCCGTTGGTGATGCTGGCTATCGTCGTCCCGGCAGGAAACCCCGCCCCGCTCACCGGAGCGCCAACCACCAGATTAGCCGTGCTCGCCACCGTCACGGCAGAACCGGCGACGGTCGCATTACTGAGCGACACGCCGCCCGAGATATACGGATAATTGCCGACCTGCAGTGTTTGCCCAGACACCGGTGCAGGCGGGTTGGTCGCCCCGCCAACAGACATCTGAGCCACAAATGTAGTGCCGTTTGTGATTGAGCCTACCGTGGTACCCGGAGGGAAACCGCCCCCGTTGACCGGCGCGCCAACCACCATGTTGGTGGTACTTGCAACGGTTACGACGGACGTCGGCCCCACCGTCAACGGGGTAGCAGAGGCCACATCCGCGGCAATCGACGCATTACTCGAGGTCAGGCTATAAGTGCTTGGCAGATTATTGAAAGTAATAGTGACAGGCTTAAGCAGATTCAGGTCTGTCAGCGGGTGTGCCGGATCCGGTGCCGCCGACGGGGGCGGATTCACCGTTCCGCTGGCTATCGTTCCGGTACCGGTATTGGTCAATGCAGCGCTTCCGTTGATTGGGGCAGCGGCAGCAATTTTGGCGGGATCATTGGTCAGCAACGCAATGTCACGCGCACCGTTTGCCGTGGGGCGAATCAGGAAACTGTCACCCGCAGCCATCGCTCCGGATGATATGTTGACCGTGAATCCATCAACGACCGCGGAAGGCGACAGCGGCCCAGCGCCGAGACTGGTCACCGTCTTGTCCGACAGTCTTACCATCGAATAATTCGTACCGTCGAACTTGAGCTGATAGTCACTGGTAGTCAGGCCTGAAACATCGGCGATCGTGCCGGATACGCTTGCCGTGCCGGAATTATTGGCATTCGGAGTGACTTGCGGCACCGCGGCATTGAACAGATTCCCGCCCGGCGCGCCGTTCAAATCCTGCCCCAGTTGATTCTGCTGGTTGAAGCTGGTCGCCAAACCTATCGCAATGCGGCCGAGTGCACTGCGCGCCGGTTCCAGACTTTGATCGCGAAAATTAAGAAATGCACCCAGACTCCCGCCCTGCAGATCGCTTTGTTGCAGGGTGATATTCTGGCCATTGGACTGATAGGCAATATCCAGCTTGCCGGGGTCACTCGAAGACGGAATAGCCTGCAAGGTCAAAGCACGACTACCCATCACCAAAGCCTGGCCATTGCCGATAAAGACGCTCACGGAACCGTCCGATTGCGGCACGGTGGAAGTCTGAACAATCTGGTTTACCTGATTGATCAACTGATCGCGCTGATCGAGTAAATCATTGGGCTGTTGTCCCGCCAGCGCCGTCCCCGTTCCCGAAGCCAGTTTGATGCTGCTATTCAACGCTGCAATCTGGCGTGCATAACTATTGATGCTGGTGACATTGTTGCTGATCTGTCCGTTAAGTCCGCTTGCTATGGTGGTTAGTTGCTGGTCAATACTCTGGAAACCATTGACCACAGTCTGGGCGTTGCCGAGAAATGCCTGCCGTGACGGAACGTTGCCGGGATTGTTCGCCACTCCGTTCATCCCGTTGAACAAATCCTGCATCGCAACCGATACCCCGGAAGTGGAATTGGACAACAGGTTGTCGATCTGCGAGATCGCGGTGTTATAGCTGGACAGATAGCTGGCCTGGGTTTGCCCCTGCAAAACCTGAGCATTCAGAAATTGGTCGTAGACCCTTTTCACTCCGGTTATATCGACACCCTGCCCGACAAATCCGGCGCCATAATTTTGCGCAATACTGGGGCTGAGCACAACCTGCTGGCGGGAATATCCGGGGGTGCTCGCATTGGAAATGTTGTGTTCAGTCGTGGTGATCCCGTACTGGGCGGCATTCATACCCGTTAAAGCCGCAGTAAATATATTACTTGCCATGATCTTTTCCTCTGCCTTCCCGATATCGCCCTCATGTCATTATCGGCAGGTAATTTGATTTCTTTAGTGCCCTCTCACTGCTCCGGGCATGCGTCCCGGCAGGCTCTGATGAAGATTCTTTTCAAGCCGGCGGCAAATCTGCACGGGGATGCTCCGCCTTCTTGGACACGGGCTGTTCTGCCCCGCCCGGTGCCTCAAGAGTATGACTCAACTGCTTCACCATGATGTCTGCCAGGCCGATTCCCCGATTCGCCATGCTCTGCGCCAACTGCTGGTCCAGCATGCCGGTGTACATCTTGGTTTGCTGGTTATCGAGCACGCCATCCTGTGGTGTCGCGTCGCGCATGCTTTTCAGCATCATGTTGAGAAACACGGCTTCAAATTGCTGCGCAGCCGCTTTGAGCGCCTTATCCGGCGACTGATTGGCCTGGGCGTGCAACCGGTCCAGACTATTCGCATCAATAGCCAACTGTGCAGAAGCATTCAGGGGTGCAACCATTTAAATTATCTCCAGTTCTGCGCGCAATGCGCCTGCCGATTTCATCGCCTGCAGGATCGCCAGCAAATCCTGTGGTGTCGCACCGATCGAATTCAATGCGTTGACCACATCGCTTAATGACACGCCGTTCGGAAGTTGCACCAAACCGCCCTTGTCCGACTTCACGCTTATCGTGGTTTTGTCGGTTTGGACGGTTTTACCTTTGGAAAGTGGATTGGGCTGGCTCACCGAGCTGTCGGTATTGATCACCACAGTCAGATTGCCATGCGCCACGGCACAGGGTTGTAAAGTCACCGCCTGGTTCATCACCACCGATCCGGTACGGGCATTGATGATGACCTTGGCTACGCCTTCTGCCGGAACGACTTCCAGATTTTCAATCTGGGAAATGAAAGCCACGCGCCCGTTACCTGCAGGCGCGCGCACCTGTATCATCCGGCCGTCGAGAGCTGCAGCAGTACTCGGTGCAACCTGCCCGTTGATGACATCAACGATTCGTGCGGCAGTGGTGAAATCCGATGTATTCAATTCCAGATTGATGAAATCACCCTGACCCAATATCGTCGGGACGGCGCGCTCAACCGTAGCACCGGATGGCACGCGGCCCACACTCAGATGGTTCACCTGCACCGACGCACCACCGGAAGAAACACCCACGCCGCCAACCAGCACATTGCCTTGTGCCATTGCGTAAATCTGGCCATCTGCACCCTTCAACGGCGCCATCAACAGCGTCCCGCCCCTGAGACTTTTGGCATTGCCGATTGATGAAGTGGTCACATCGATGGTCTGACCCGGTCTGGCAAACGCCGGCAGCGTGGCTGTCACGACCACCGCGGCAACGTTCTTGAGTTGCAGGCTGGTGCTTTGCGGCATGTTCACCCCCATCTGCGACAACATGGTGATAATGCTTTGCACCGTGAATGGTGTTTGTGTGGTTTGATCTCCGCTGCCGTCCAGTCCGACCACAATACCATAACCGATCAGCTGGTTATCGCGCACACCCTGGATGCTTGCCAGGTCCTTGATACGCTCTGCGCACGCGCCAAATGGAAGCAGCACCGATAACGCCAGCAGCACTGAAAAAATTTGCTTCATATATATCCCCATGTCAGCTGTCTCTGATCTCAGAACGGCAAAACAGACTGGAAGAAGCGCCCCAAAAATCCCAGCGACTTCGCATCATTGATGACTTCGCTCATTGCACCCGCATTCTTGTACTCGATGTGTGCATCTGCAACCTGTGTTGATGACACGGTGTTGGCGTTGCTGATCGAGGTGGGGTTGATCACACCGGAAAAACGGATGTATTCGTCACTATTGTTGAGGGAAACCTGCTCTTGACCACCGACCACCAGATTGCCATTCGACAACACCTCGGTCACCGTCACAGCGATCGTTCCGGTTAAATTCTCGCTGGCTGCGCCCGCACCTGTCGTTGCCGACTTGCTGCTACTGCTGCTGGTAAGCGGGAACGCCTTGGCCAATTGCGCCAATGGCCCGCCGGTCACAGTCGGAAGGTTGGCGTTGAGATTGCTTGCGCTACTGGTTGCGCCACTGGATTTTCTGCTTCCGGACGTATTCTCCGTGATGTAGATGATCAGGGTATCGCCGACGTTGCGCGCACGCCTGTCTTCGAACAACGGATGTTCGTTAATTCCCGCGTGGAAAATCGCCCCGTCTGCCGGAACCGCCACTTGCCGGTCAATCGGCCGTGCGGTCATCGGTTCATGAATACTGGTTGATGGCGTCATGCTGCAGCCGGCCAGACCCAGCAACACGCCAGACAGCATCAGTCTAAACACGCTTGCTCTCCTTTTCCACGCATCCGGGAACGCCCTCACCATTACATCTGCGTCAATTTTTGCAGCATCTGATCAGAAGTCGTTATGGCCTTCGAATTGATCTCGTATGCACGCTGCGTTTGTATCATGTTGACCATTTCCTCCACCACATTCACGTTCGAGGTTTCCACATAATTCTGGTTCAACAAGCCGCTGCCATTGGTACCAGGCACTGTGGTACTCGGTGTCCCGGATGATGCGGTTTCCTGATAAAGATTGGACCCCATGCTTTGCAGGCCGGCCGGATTGATGAATGTCGCCAGTTGCAAATTGCCGATCTGAACCGGTGCGGCTACGCCCGCCTGTGTGACCGAAACCGTGCCGTCCTGGGCAATGGTAACGCTGAGGGCATTCGCGGGAATGGTAAGGTTGGGCTGGATTGGAAAACCGCTGGAATTTACCAGCTGACCCTGGCTATCTTTCTGAAACGAGCCGTCTCTTGTATAGGCAGTCGTACCGTCCGGCATCAGCACCTGGAAGAAGCCCTCCCCGGAAATAGCCACATCCAGCTGGTTGCCGGTTTGCGACAGATTGCCCTGGGTCATGAGACGTTCAGTCGCCACCGGACGCACCCCGGTACCGATCTGCAAACCCGACGGGATCTGGGTCTGTTGTGAAGACTGCGCGCCGGGCTGGCGCAGCGTCTGATACAGCAAATCTTCAAATACCGCGCGAGAGCCTTTAAAACCATTGGTGCTGACGTTGGCCAGGTTGTTGGCGATCACGTCCATCTGCGTTTGCTGCGCATCCAGACCTGTTTTTGCAATCCACAAAGAACGTATCATGATCTTACCTCCATCAATTAATTGTAACGACTAGCCTGCAAGACTGATCACCGAAGTGGCATGCTGGGCGTTGGTATCTGCAGTTTGCAACATCTTCATCTGCATATCGAAATTGCGCGCCAGCGAAATCATGTTCACCAGCGCTGACACCGTATTCACATTACTGCCTTCCAGACTTCCGGGCGCCACTTCAACATGGGCATCTGCGGGTGCAGGCAAGCCGTTTTGCAGGCGAAACAGGCCATCGCCACCGCGATCCAGTTGGTTGGCAGGCGGATTCACCAGCTTCAGCCGCCCCACTGTCTCGACAGATGCCGCACCACTGCCGTTGGGAACGGTTGAAATTGTGCCGTCCTTGCCAAAGGTGACCGCGGTATCGGGCGGGATGGTAATCGGACCGGTATCGCCGAGCACGCTCAAGCCTGTCTGTGTTTGCAGTACGCCATTCGGGCTGATCTGAAAACTGCCGTTGCGCGTGTAGGCTTCCTTGCCATCCGCACCCTTTACCGCGATCCAGCCCGCGCCCTGAACGGCCACATCCAGCGGATTGCCTGTTTGTTGTATGGCGGCCGGAGAAAAATCCGATCCCGTCGTGGAATCGACCACGAAGGTGCGGGTCGGCAGGCCTTCGCCGACCAACGGCACAGCCCGGAAACTATTCAATGTGGCACGGAATCCGGTGGTACTGGCATTGGCCAGATTTTCCGCCACTGCAGCCTGTTGCTGCAGGACGTGTGAAGCGCCTGTCATTGCGGTATAGATTAGCCTGTCCATTGTTCTCTCCTTTGGAGTGCGGCATCAAGATGCCGCTATCGTGCCTTCCCATGCAGTTTGTTGTGTGGCGGCGCAACCCCGCACTAAAAAATCAGCGCAGACTCACCAGAGTTTGCATGATCTGGTCCTGGGTCTTGATGGTCTGTGCATTCGCCTGATACACCCGTTGTGCGGTAATCATGTTCACCAGTTCAGCCGTTAAATCCACGTTGGACTCTTCTACTGCCCCTGATTGCAATGTGCCCAGACTGCTCGATCCGGCGACACCGACCAGCGGCCCCCCTGAAGTAGAACTTTCCACCCACTCGTTGTTGCCTATCGGCTGCAATCCCTGCGGGTCGGTAAAATTCGCCAATACCATTTGTCCCATCGCACGGGATTGGCCGTTGGTATAACGGCCCATGATCGTTCCATCCGCGCTGGTAGAAAACCCGCTCAGATGACCAGATGCGTAGCCGTCCTGGGACAGGGTGTTGACGCCAAAGCTACCCCCATACTGGGTTGTCTGACCAAATTGGAATGTCAATGTTTGTGCCGCGGCGCCCACTGGCGTGAACGATGCAGAAGCAACCTGACCCAATGGCGGGCCGACCGGTGATGTCACCTGTCCCAGCGTGTTGAAGGTGAGCACGGCCAGGGGAGTAAGCGGGGCTGTTGAAGGAGGGATCGATGCCCCGTCTAGCGTCAGATAAGAGTTCCAGTTGGAGGATCCCGCGTTGGAAGTAATTGCAGCGTTTGCTATTGTTGCCGAAACTGTCGCCGGATTAAATGTCACTACCCCGGTAGCCGTATTGACACCGGTCAGTGTCACCGTTTGCGGGGATGTCGCAGTGACGGCTGCGCCTGCGGCTGTAACGGCAGTCGTCGCCGGAGCAAAGGTCACCACATTACCCGCAATACTGGTTATTGTTGACGCTCCGGGATTGCCGGCAATCGTGATATTGGAACCGGGTGTCAGACCGGCAACGGAAGCCAGGGTTGCCGTGGTGTCGCCGACAGCAGTGGCCGATGCGGTCGTTGACGGGGTCACTGCAGCTCCTGCACCGGGGATGGCAATGGTGTTCCCGATCGCCATTCCCGCAGTTGAAGCCAGAGTTGCCGAAGTGGAACCGGCAGGAATGGCTGCAGCCGAAGAGGTCGCCGCGATTGGCTGTCGTTGAAAATATAGCGAAGCAACGTGACTTCCTCCCAGACTGTCGTAAACCGTCATGGAAGTTGAATTATTATAGGTAGTCGGATCGTTCGGGTTGAATACCGTCGCTAATGGCACGCTTGCAAGCGAATCAAGATTCACCCCGACTACCGAATTGGCGGACTGTTTCGGCACCAGATCAGCCGCACTGATTTGTATCGGAAGCGGATTGGTCTGGACGATCACCCCCGCCGCATTGGGCAGATAACCCGTCACCTTATGACCCTGGTTATTGACGATGTAGCCATTCTTGTCCAGCTGAAACTGCCCGTTGCGGCTATAGACAACACCCCCATTCGAGTCGAGCAGGCGAAAAAATCCCTGTCCGCTGATCGCGGTATCCATGGGATTACTGGTACTGGTTATATTTCCCTGGGAGAACTGTTGCACAACCGCGGCCACCTGGCTGCCTCCCCCGACTTGCAAATTCCCACCGCCGCCCGCAAGGGAGGCTGCATACTTGTCGGCAAATTGCGCCTGCGATTCCTTGAATCCGATTGTGCTGGAATTCGCCACGTTGTTGCCTATGGTATCCAGTTGCTTGGCCGATGTATTCAGGCCGCTCAATCCCTGCTGAAAACTCATCCTGTTCTCCCTGCGCCAGTACCGACCCAAGATCGGGGGCCTGGCGGCGTTAACCAGCGACTTAGCTGGCGTTTTTTGCAAGCATAGTCGAATGGCTATGCAAAGTTTCCCTTGCGGGTATTAGTAAAGTGGCATCGCTAAATGCCTGGTAAAACTTTCCTGAATTAACATCAATCCCGGTTAAAAAATTTGCGCGACCTGCGACATTGCGATGCCTGACAACTGCCCGACACTCAGGGATACCCCGCTGGCATCCTGAGTGACGCTGTTCACCATGCCGAATTGCAGACTGGTCGGTGCCACGCTATTCCCGGCCTGTGTCGCATTGACTGCAAAGGTATAACTGCCGTCCGCCATAGTGGCGCCGTTATTGTCCTTTCCATCCCATTGCCACTTGGCTATACCCGCAGGTTGCGCGCCCAGATCGATGCTGCGCACCAAAGCCCCCGTTGAATTGTAAATCGATACCTTGGCATTATCGACTGCCTGGGGTAACTGGAATGCGCCCAAACCTGTACCGCTGGCCAGATCGATGCCTTGACCAGGCACCAGCACACCATGCCCTATCATGCCGGCTGCCTGCATGGACTGATTGGAATTTGAAGTCAGACTGCTGCTTAAAGCATTCAGGGTCGTATTCAGATTGTCGATGCCGGTCACCGTACTGAGCTGGGCCATCTGGGAAGTAACTTGTGCATTGTCCATGGGATTGAGCGGATCCTGATTCTTCATTTGCGTGACCAGCAGTGTCAGGAAGCGATTCTGAATATCCGATGCTGCCGAGGTGCTGCTTGCACTTGAGCCGGCACTGGCGGCAGCGTTCAATGATGTATACAGTGCGGCAGCACCGGTATTTTGCGTGGCATTAACCATGGTGATATCTCCTCAATTAATCACTGACCGATGGTCAGCGTCTTTAACAACAGGGTTTTCGAGGTGTTCATCACCTCCACATTGTTCTGGTAGGCGCGCGAAGCAGAGATCATATTCACCATTTCATCCACAACATTCACATTGGGCATCGCCACATAACCCTGTGCGTTGGCCATCGGATGTGTTGGGTCGTAGACCATCTTCATCGGTGAATTATCTTCGACCACCGCGGTCACATTCACTCCCTGCGCACTACCGTCACCCACCGGCGTTGCACTGAACACTACCTGCTTGGCCCGGTATGGCTGACCATCAACACTGGTGGCACTATCGGCATTCGCCAGGTTGCTCGCAACCACATTCAGGCGTTGCGACTGTGCCGTCATCGCAGAACCCGCCACATTAAACAAATTGAACAATGACATCTCAACCCTCCCTATATACTTTACGCAGCCGTGTCGCCCTGTAAAACCGCTGCTTAGCCCTGAATCGCCGTCTGTATTTCTTTCAGTTCGTCGCTGACGAATTTCACGCTGGCCTCATAACGCAATGCGTTGTCGGCGAACTGGGCACGCTCCACATCCATATCCACCGTGTTACCATCGGCGCTCGGCTGAACCGGCTTGCGATACATCACCGGCGCGCCCAGGATATTTTGTCCGGCGTTCCCCTGCAAATGCAGGGGCGAGGTTTGCGCAACGGGCAGCGCCGCAACAGTTCCTCCCAGGGCATTCTGCAAGGCACTGGCAAAATTTACATCCCTGGCCTTGTAGTTGGGCGTATCCGCATTCGCGATATTGGATGCCAGTAATTCCTGACGTCCGGCACGCAGGCTTAGCGCAGTTTGCTGAAATCGCAGCGCCTCATCCAGTCTGTTGATCATAACTCCCTCCTGTTCAACCAACGCAGTCCAACATCAACCGCTTTCATATGCGGGACATACTATGTCTGCACGTATACTGCCTATCTGCCAAATAGCGGCAAATTTCTGCTTCAATTCAAGCTTACCCTGCTCTTCCACAAACCGGCCGAAAAACGCACAATGCTCCCCATGAAGAAACTTGTATTCATGGCCTGTCTATTCCTGTACGGCATTGCAGCATCAGCCTCACCCGTCGCGGCGGTACAGGATCACGCACAGATAAAAAAAGTCGCGGCCGACTTTGTGCAGCAACAAAGTGCCTCCCTGTCCGGCAAGGTCTCATACAAAGTGGGTGGGATAGACCGGCGCATCGAGATGCCGGCATGTGCAAGACTCGAAGCATTTCTGCCGTCCGGCAGCAGCCTGATCGGCAATACTTCGATAGGTGTGCGCTGTATGGACAAGCATGGCTGGAGTATTTTCGTTCCGGTGCAAATCAGAATCAGCCTTAAATTACTGGTCAGCGCGCGGCAATTGCCAGCGGGACATGTTCTGCAAAAGCAGGACCTCGTCAGCCAGACAATAGAAGTTTCACAGACAGCAGGGCTCACCGACCCCGGGCAGGCACTCGGAAAAGTGCTGCGTTACAGCCTTGCCGCCGGGCAGATATTGCGCGAGAGCATGCTGCGTCAGCCTTTCAGCGTGACACAGGGACAAATCGTGCATCTGGTCGTGCAGGGTGGCGGTTTCAGCATACGCAGTGAGGGAGCCGCTTTGGGCAATGCCGGCGCGGGACGAACCGTGCAGGTACGCAGCCTTTCAGGCCGGGTAATAGGCGGAATTGCGCAGGCAAACGGTGAGGTTGAGATCGAGCCTTAATGGATTTTCAATTGCGTTCCTATGGCGCAGGAACGATAAAAATCGAATCGGCCTAAAGCTTTCCATTTTTTTGCCGATATAATGGAACAACCGCAGTTCGGTCAGGCAATTTCAGATTGAGTATTGAGAGGATAACCGTGAAAATCGACAAAATCGGCAAATCGCTACCCACCGGCCCGACAGGAGAAGCCGCAGCACGCGCTCCGGCCAAGGGTAAACCCGGTGCACCGGCTCCGGCGCAACCGACCAGCACCAGTGTTTCGCTCGGTTCCACAGCCGCACAATTGAGCAGTCTGGAAAGTACCATACAGAATGCCCCGGTTGTTGACGCAAAAAAAGTCGCAGAGATCAAACAGGCAATCAGTGATGGTCGTTTTCAGGTCAATTCGGGAATCGTGGCGGACCAGCTGATCAAAACCGTACGCGACCTGATCGCACGCGGGAACTGATACTTGGAAAAATCTTTCGTTTCACATTTGCTTGCCGCTTTGACCGCCGAGCAAACGGCTTTGCTCGACTTCGTGGCTTTGCTGGAACGCGAACAGGGTATGCTGGTGGAAAATCTCGGCGACCAGTTGCTTGAACTCTCCGAGAAAAAATCAAGCCGCGCCCTGGATCTGAACAAGCTCGCCCAGGCGCGTCTTGCCCTGCTGCAGGAAAACATCCCGCAACTCGGCGCCGAAGCTATCCAGGCCTGGCTCGGTACACACAGCCGGGAAGGCCTGGCTATCTGGCAGAAATCGCTCGATCTGGCAAAACGTTCCCGGCAACTGAATCTGACCAACGGGGAACTGATACAGATGAAGTTGCGCCATAACCAGCAATCGCTGGTGGTATTGAGCAACGCGGTAAACAAGGCGAATCTTTACGGTCCCGACGGACAGCCCAATTTTTCACCCGGAAGCGGCAGGTCGCTGGGAAGCGGATAAGGCTCGCATGAACCGGGCTTGATCTGTCTGGTTGCCGAACTGCCTGTCCCGTTACTCGCTGTCTGGCCCAGACCGCTCAAGATCCGGGGCTACTATCGTGATGCTGACTCGCCGGTTTTTGTCACGATCCTCCGGAGTATCGTTCGGCACCAGTGGATGATTCGACGCCAGACCCACTGCCGCCATACGATCCTCCGGCACGCCGTTTTTGATCATCATCCTGACCACGCTGCTGGCACGCGCGGAAGACAATTCCCAGTTTGACGGGAACTGGGCAGTCATGATGGGAATATCATCGGTATGGCCTTCCACTTCGATAGGTAATTTCTCGTTGTGCAATACCGCCGACACCTGACGCAATACCTCCAGCGCACCCGGTTGTATTTCCGCCTCGCCCGTTTTGAACAATGAACTTGCACTGATATTGATCATCACTCCGCGCTTGGTCGGATTGATATTGACCTGGTGTTGCCTGATCTGCGGCAACAATGCCAGATTCAAATCGCTGGCCAGATTTTGCATGCGCTCCTGTATCCTGCGTTGCTGTTCGACCAGGCGCGCCGTGCGCTTGTCCACCAGGGCCTTGAGCAATTTTTTCGGTTCGATGGGAACGATACTGGTATGTGAAGCGTCGGGTTGATGGGAGAACGCAATGCTCAGCGAATCGCTGAAAGTCTTGTACTTGGTTTCATTCACCGAGGAGATCGAATACATCACCACGAAAAATGCGAACAGCAATGTGACAAAGTCGGCATATGAGATCAGCCAGCGATCATGGCTGTCATTTTCGAAACGTCTTCTTCGGCGTGCCATGACTAGATTATGTAACTCTGCAGTTTGATCTCAACCAGTTTCGGATGTTCCCCGTTGGCGATTCCGACCAGGCCGTCCACAACCATTTCCAGCATGTTTGCCTGCTCCATGATGATGGATTTCAGCTTGTTGGCAATCGGCAGGAACAGCAGGTTGGCGAAAGCGACCCCGTAAATCGTCGCCACAAATGCCACCGCAATGCCATTACCCAGCCTGCTCGGATCGCTGAGATTCTGCATGACATGCATCAAGCCCAATACTGCGCCGATGATGCCGATCGTGGGTGAATACCCGGCAGCAGCTTCCCATACGCGCGCCGACTGCCAGCGCAACTGCTCCCAGGTATGGATATCCACATCCAGTATTTCCCGGATCTTTTCCCCGCTGTTGCTATCGACCACAAGTTCCAGTCCCTTTTTCAGGAAAGGATCACGAATCGTATTCATCCTCCCCTCCAGCGCCAGAATGCCTTCTTTGCGCGCAAGTGCACTCAGGCTGATCAGCTGTCTGATCGATTCCTTGCCGGGAATGTGCGGTGTCACGAATACCCAGCTTCCCATCTTGATAGCCATCAGAAACACCTTGCTCGGACACTGCACCATCACTGCACCCAGCGTGCCACCGAATACAATCATGAAAGCAGAACCCTGCAACAGAATGGAAAGATCTCCCCCCTGTACTATCTGACCGCTCATGACACCGGTCAGACCAATCACCAGACCCAGCAGCGTGAACTTGTCCATCAATAGCCCTTCATCCGGCTGCGCAGCCTTCCGACCGCCTGGCTATGCAACTGCGAAATACGCGATTCGCTGACACCCATCACTTCACCGATCTCGCGGAGATTCATTTCCTGCTCGTAGATCATCCCCATCATCATTCGCTCCCGTTCAGGCAAACCCTCGATTGCCAGTGCCAATTCTGCCCGAAACCGCTCGTCCTTCAATAAATCCGCGGGATCTTTGCCGTTGCCGAAATCGAAACGCTCAAAGAAATTGTCGTGATCGTCATCCTGGTAATCCTCGTAGTACACCAGCTGTGCGCCGCACGATTCCTGCAGCATCTTCTGATAATCTTCCAGCGTTACTCCCATCTCATCTGCAATCTCGGTTTCGTTCGGCGGTCGGCCCAATTTCTGCTGCGCGTGGCTGATAGCCGATTCGACGCGGCGCATGTCTCGACGCAAACTGCGCGGCAGCCAATCCGTTGCACGCAACTCGTCAAGCATTGCGCCGCGGATACGCGTCGTTGCGTAGGTTTCAAATTGTGCCCCGTGAATATCATCAAATCGGCTCGCCGCATCCAGCAATCCCATCATGCCGGCCTGGATGATGTCGTCGATTTGCACGCTGTGGGGCAGCCGGGTCATCATTTGATGTGCGAGTCTTTTGACCAACTGGGAATATTCCCGCAGGCATGCTTCCTTGTCGCTTTTTCCCGAGGCGTTGTACATATTCAGCAACTTGCCACCTGTATTACCTGTTTGCCGTGTAGCTGTACCGGCTGCGATATATTTCTCATCAGTTTTTGTATGACAGTGTGCATTCCGCCATCCGTTTCAATGTCAGGCACAGGGAGATGCAACAAGCTTTGCGCGATATCCCGGTAAGATTTTGCCGAAGCCGCGGCCGGATAGGCATCGATCACCGGCCTGCCGTGCCGGGTAGCGCGCATCAACCTGTCGTCGCGCGGTATGCATCCCAAATATTCCAGACGTGTGGCAAGGTTGCGCCAGGCCACTTTGGCCATATTTTCAAAAACTGTTTGCGCTGTTTTCTCGTCGGCGACTTTGTTGACCACGATCTCGAACTGCAAACACGCGTTGTTCAGCACCAGTCTCTTTATCAAAGTGTAACTGTCGGTAATCCCGCTGGCGGTGCCATCCATCACCACCAGCAAAGAACCCCCGCAGGCGAAACCCGATGACGTCCCGGCTTGCCTCTTGAATCCTTCGGACCGTCTGAAAACCGGAGACCGGACTCCGCTGTTT
Source organism: Gallionella sp. (assembly GCA_039923775.1). Classification (GTDB taxonomy): domain Bacteria; phylum Pseudomonadota; class Gammaproteobacteria; order Burkholderiales; family Gallionellaceae; genus Gallionella. The sequence goes on from JBDTCC010000001.1 coordinate 28,085, forward strand.
TGACAGTCCCGGCCCGGGATCGGTGCTTTCACCAGCACATGCATAGCCGCGTCCACCAGCATTACGTCCACACCGGTGCTCACTTCGGTCAGCGCATTCTCCAGCCGCTGTTGATCCGGCTGACCCAACTGCGCCAGCGAATTCATCGCACGCGCGGTGGACATAATGGAAAACCCGTTACTGTTAAATAACGCCTCATCAGGCATGCATTTTTCACGGATCACATCCAGCAGATCATGTCTGGCATACACGCCAAGATGACCCAGCAAATTATTCGGCGCATGATTTTCATCAAGCACCAGCACCTTTTTTCCCAGGTGTGACAACGCTGCGGCAAGATTGAAGGCGGTGCTGGTACGCCCCACACCGTTCTTCCCCGCCACCAGCGTAAGGACCTGCGTATGGTTGCGCACCAACAAGCGTCGCAGCCCTTCCGCCTGGTCAACTCTCAAATCAGAGCGCATAGGAAGCATCCTTGCCTCTGGCAAAGACCGCACTATCCGGCACCCTGATGCCAGCTCGGGGGTCGCCCGAAAGTCGAACATCTTCCGGAATAACTCTCGGCGATACGAACGGACCTTCGCCGGCCATCAGCGCCGAAAATTCCATCTCTCGCAGCGTAAACGGGGTTTTACTGTCTGCCTGCTTGAATGCCCGATGCAACAGATAGTCCAGATTCACCGGATGCAAATCTTCCGGTACACACTGGCCGTTTGTCATGTAATGCAACACCAGTTGATGCCGTACCAGCACATCCAGCAAAGCACCCAGATTGACAGCCTCATCAAGCTTGGTCGGTATGCAACCAATGACCTTGTCGCTGTGATACATGTTCACCACATCATTCAGGGTATCTCCGCCGCTTGCGGCATTCAGCAACAATAACCGCGGCACACCGGCGGCATCGAACATTTCGCGCTGGTCTACTACCCGCTCGTCGCGTTGCCCCATCCCTGCGGTATCGATCAGCACCAGATGCTTTTTGCGCAAAGAGGAAATTGTCAGGCGCAAATCATCGGCACCTTTAACCGCATGCACCGTCACACCGAGTATCTTTCCGTAAATCTTGAGTTGTTCGTAAGCCCCGATACGATAGCTGTCGGTAGTCAGCAACGCGACACTGTCCGCACCGTAACGGACCACCGCACGCGCTGCCAGCTTGGCTGTGGTGGTGGTTTTTCCAACACCCGTCGGTCCTATCAATGCATACACACCGCCTTTGACGACGATGTCCTCTTCTTCACTCGCAACACGCAGATTGCGCTTCAATACCTGTGTGACCCACGATACACCCTGATTCTTTCCGGCCGGCATATTTTCCAGCAAATTTCGCGCGAGCCGCGGGCTGAAACCCGAATTCAGCATCTCTCTCAGCAATCCCGCAGCAATCGGGTCACGCTGCTGCACACCGCTCCAGGACAGCTCGGCGAGCTGTTGCTGCAGCATGTTGTGCATCGACTTGATCTCACCCAGAACCAGTTCCTCCTGAGCAACGGGTACAGGGTCAATCGCATCTCCCTTGCGTCCCGGAATATGCGCTTTTTTTCGTATCATCGATGCTGCATCGGTCATCTTCGCGATCTCGTCATTCGCGAGTGCAATGATTTCCACCCCGTCGGCAACCTTGCGATTGGACAGGATAACCGCCTCTTCGCCCAGTTCGCTGCGAATATCCCTTAACGCCTGTCGCGCCGTTGGAGCGATGAATTTCCTGATGTTCATGCTTTGCCTCCTACCATTGCAGTCACTCGTATCGTTTTGAAGTCCGGTACTTCATCGTGAGAAATGACCCTGATACCGGGTATGGCACGCTTCAGGAAGCGTGCCAGCAAATCGCGCAACTGGGTCGGCACCAGCATCACTGTCGGCAAACCCATCTTCTCCTGCACCGCTGCCGCGGCCCGGGTCTCACGCAGCACGGTATCGGCCAGTCCAGGTTCGATCCCCATACCGTTCTGGCTGGATTGCATCGCCTGGATCAGAATGTATTCCAGCTCCTTGTCCATACCGATCACCTGCAACTCCTGGGCAGCCGGATAGTACTGTTGCACGATGGCCGGGCCGAGCGCGACGCGCACCAGCGCGGTTAGCTGGTAGGCATCAAGATTTCGGGGGGCATTTTCCGCCAGCGTTTCCACGATGGTGCGCATGTCACGGATGTGCATACCTTCGTCCAGAAGGTTTTGCAGTACTTTTTGCACCGTTCCCAACGGCAATGTCTTGGGCACCAGATCTTCGACCAGTTTGGGTGCGATCTTGCCAAGATGATCCAGCAACTGTTGAACTTCCTGACGCCCGAGCAACTCCGAGGCACGGGTATTGATCATGTGACTCAAGTGGGTTGCCACCACAGTACCCGGATCAACCACCGTATACCCCATGATTTGCGCCTGGTCGCGCAATGCTGATTCAATCCATATTGCGGGCAGATCGAAAGCCGGGTCGCGTGTGGGCGTACCCGACAGCTCACCGGACACGCTACCCGGGTTGATGGCAAGAAACATATTCGGATAGGACTCACCGCTGCCGATTTCCACGCCCTTTAGGGTAATGCGATAACCGTTCGGACGCAGATCCAGATTGTCGCGGATGTGTACAGAAGGCGGCAGAAAGCCGATGTCCTGGGTGAATTTTTTACGTATGCCCTTGATGCGGCGCAACAGATCACCGTCCTGCGCCTTATCCACCAGCGGAATCAGTCGATAGCCGACTTCCAGCCCCAGCATATCCACCTGCGCAACGTCTTCCCAGCTTGCCTCGGATGCTTCGCCCAGTTCAGGAACCGGCGCAGCAACCTCGGATTGTTCCAGCACGGCGGCATCCTCACTTTTTTTCATCAGGCTGTAAGCCAGCCATGCCATGGCAGCGGCAAGCAACAGAAAGGCAAAGTGCGGCATGCCGGGTATCATGCCCATCCCGCCGATGATCCCCGCAGTCAGAAAGATGACCTGGGGCTGCTTGAACAATTGACCGGAAAGTTGCTGGCCAATGTTTTCGTCACTGGACACCCGGCTCACTACCAGTCCTGCGGCAGTGGAAATCACCAGTGCCGGAATCTGCGCCACAAGTCCGTCACCGATGGTCAGTAAAGTGTAGTATTTGGCTGCTGTGGCAATATCGAGATTGTGCTGCAACACGCCAACAATCAAACCGCCAATGATATTGATAAACAGGATAATGATGCCGGCTACCGCGTCTCCTCGCACAAATTTGCTGGCACCATCCATCGATCCGTAAAAATCGGCTTCCTGGGCAATTTCGGCCCGGCGTTGGCGCGCAACGTCTTCACCGATCAGTCCTGCATTCAGGTCGGCATCGATCGCCATTTGCTTGCCGGGCATCGCATCCAGGGTGAAACGTGCGCCCACCTCTGCAATACGTCCTGCGCCCTTGGTGATCACCACGAAATTGATTACTACCAGAATGGCAAAAACCACGAGGCCCACCGCGTAGTTTCCACCCACCAGGAAATGTCCGAACGATTCGATAACCTTACCCGCCGCATCGGGCCCGGTATGCCCTTCCAGCAACACGACACGCGTGGAAGCCACGTTCAGCGACAAACGCAGCAGCGTGGTAATCAGCAGCACGGTCGGAAATACCGCAAAATCCAGCGCCCTGGTCGTGTTCATGCTGACCAGCAACACCATGATGGCGATGGCGATGTTGAAGGTAAACAAAATATCCAGCAGGAATGGCGGGAGCGGCAACACCATCATGGCCAGGATCATCACGATCAGTATCGGGCCGGCCATGCTGCGCACGCCGCTGCGTTTGATGAACTCCTGTAATGTCAGTAACAGGTTCATGATGCAGTCACTCCTGCCGGCATGGCAGCCGGATCAAGTTCGGCTGGCACGGGCAAATCCCTGGGTTCCTGCGGGCAGGCACCGCCTTGTTTCTCATAACGGTGCAACTGGTAAATGTAGGCCAGCACTTCAGCAACGGCCGTATACAATGCTTCCGGGATGGACTCGCCCAATTCGGTATGTTCATGCAGCGCGCGTGCCAGCGGCGGTGCTTCAAGTATCGGCACATGGTTTTCCTGCGCAATCTCGCGAATACGCAAAGCCAGCAAATTTGAGCCCTTCGCCACGACTACCGGTGCACGACCACCCTTTTCACTGTACTTCAATGCCACCGCATAGTGCGTCGGGTTGGTGACCACCACATCGGCAGTCGGTATCTCGGACATCATGCGGCGACGGGCCGCTTCACGCTGCAGGCTGCGGATGCGTCCCTTGACCATCGGATCGCCTTCAGTCTCCTTGGACTCCTGGCGCACCTCTTCCTTGGTCATCATCAGCTTCTTGTTGTGGTCCCACAGTTGGAAAGGTACGTCTATCAGCACGATCAGCAGCATGGCCCCGACTATGGCCATAAAGCTCGCGATGATCAGATGGCCCATCTGCGGGATTGAGGCCTCGACAGATTGTGTGCCCAGCGCCAACACGGAATCCTTGTTGTGCCAGATCACCCAGGATGCGATGCCGCCCACCAGTACGGATTTCCCAATTGCCTTGGACAGCTCCACCAGTGACTGCACGGAAAACATCCGGGCGATGCCGGAAATCGGATTCAGCTTGGAAAATTTGGGCTGCAGCGCTTCAATGCTGAACAACCAGCCATTGAGCAGCAGTGGTGAAAATGCAGCGGCAAGCATGACCACCAGCAGCAAAGGCGAAAATGTGAATAGTGCGTTAACGGCCAGATCGTAGAGATGCGGAATGATCAGACGGGTATCGAAAGCCAGCGCTCTGTCTATGGTCAAACCAGTGCGCAGCGACTCCGTCATGTGCTGGGTAAGAGATGCACCCATGAACCAAAGCGTTGCACCGCCTGCCAGCAATATGGAAAACGTGGATAGCTCCCGCGAACGCGCGACCTGGCCTTTTTCTCGTGCCTGGTCCAGCCGTCGCTGTGAGGGTAATTCGGTTTTTTCTAGATCGCTGTCTTCTGCCATGTCGGACTCCGCTGCCAGCCCTGCATAGCCACTTGACTATACTGCTAGCGCTATTCAGCAATGCCAGCAAATCGCTGGTTATGGCAATTATCAGCGTGTTGTGGAAGTTCAATCACGCGAATAGCGGGAAGAAATGAACGTTAATTGGCAACCAACAGGACTGACAGGACGCGTTCCGCCATTTTATGCAAAGGCACAACCTCGTCGACAGCACCCATCGCGATAGCCTCGCGCGGCATTCCGAACACCACACAACTCGCCTCGTCCTGTGCAAAGTTATACGCGCCTGCCCTGTGCATCTCCAGCATGGCCGCTGCACCATCCTTGCCCATTCCGGTCAGCATAATGCCGATGGCATTACGGCCCAGCACAATGGCGGCAGCCTTGAACAGCACCTCGACCGAAGGGCGGTGACAATTCACCGGCGGATCCTGGTTGAGCAAAATCCGGTATGCAGCTCCCGGCACATGTTCAAGCAGCATATGGGAATGTCCCGGCGCAATATAGACGGTACCCGCCACGATCTTTTCCTCATGGTCTGCCACTTTCACCCGCATCTTGCATAAACCGTCCAGGCGCTCGACGAAGGACCGGGTGAATGATTCAGGCATATGCTGGGTGACCAGAACGGGTGGAGCGTGACTTGGCATGCCGGACAAAAATTCCTTGATGGCTTCAGTGCCGCCGGTTGATGAACCGACCACAATGAAGCGTTGACCGAACCCCGGCAAGGCTTCTTTCCCGGTCGTCATCGGGATGTGGGGTTGGGCTTTTCAGCCAATTCATAAACCGTATTGGCACGCAGCCTGAAATACGCGGCGGCATGGAACAGGTTCTCCGAATGGCCGGCAAACAGCAGTCCATCGCTGCGCATCAGCGGCACGAATTTTTTCAATATCGCAAGTTGCGTTGCCTTGTCGAAGTAGATCATCACATTGCGGCAGAAAATCACATCCAGCTGTTCACGAATCGGCCAGGAAATATCCAGCAGATTGACCCGCCGAAAGGCGATCATCTTCTGCAATTCGGGACGTACCTGGACATAACCGGCATGTTCGCCTTTACAGCGTATGAAGAATTTGTCGATTTGTTGTGCCTGAATTTTTGCTACCGACTCCAGCCTGTAGCGACCGGTACGCGCGACTTCCAGAACTTTCGTGTCCAGATCAGATGCCACAATCCTGACCGGATTATCAAAGCCGGAAAAGGCATCCACCGCCGTCATTGCCATCGAATAGGCTTCCTCGCCCGTCGAGCAGGCGGAACACCACAATTCGATGGGGCGTGTCTTGCCGGCCTTGTGAAGATACTCGGTCAGTATCTGAAAATGGTGGGACTCGCGAAAGAACGAGGTCAGGTTTGTTGTCAGGGAATTGGTAAATTCCTCCCACTCTGCCTCGTCGCCGCGCTGCAGCCGCTCAAGATATTCGGCAAAGGTTTTGATGCCCGTGGCGCGCAGGCGCCGTGCAACCCGGCTATATACCAACTCCTGCTTGGAGTCGTTTAATGCTATCCCTGCCTGCTGGTATATCAGCAGGCTGATCAATTGAAAGTCTTGCGTGGTGAAATCAAACTCACGGAGTTTCTCAACAGTCATAATTTACGCCCACCAACAATTATCTACTAACGGAGCATCAATACCGTCACACAACGTTTATGCACACAGGGTGTGCATAAACGTTATTTCACTGGGCACGAATGTCGCTGAGCAGCTCCTTGATATCGAGTATCAGCACGATGTCGCCCTCGCTGGACATGGTGACGCCTGCAACCCCCTTGGGCCTGAAGGTATCCAGCGACTTGATCACCACATCATCATGCCCGGCAAATGAATCAGCGGACAGGATGAAGCTGTTGTTGCCGAATTGCATCAGCACGCCCACTTCGGGTGTGCCGCCCTGATCCCATCCGATCAATTGTGCCAGTGGCAATACCGGCAGCACTTCACCGCGCACCACCATGGTTGACCTGCCGGAGACCTGCTGCAATTGCTCCGGCGTAACGGACAATATCTCGCGCACCATGGACAACGGCACGGCAAATGATTGTTCACCAACGCGCAGAATCAATACCGGCAGGATCGCCAGCGTCAGCGGCAATTGAATGGTAATCACGGTACCCTTGCCAAACTCGGACTGGATGTTGAGCACACCGTTCAGTTTCTGGATATTGGTCTTAACCACATCCATACCGACTCCGCGACCCGACACACTGGATATCTCGTCCTTGGTGCTGAAACCCGGCAAAAAAATCAGCTCCAGACACTGGGCTTCATCCAGCGTATTTCCCACCTCGCTGGTAATCAATCCCTTCTCGATCGCCTTGTTACGGATCACTTCCGGCCGCATGCCACGGCCGTCGTCGGCAATGATGATCAGAATATGGTCTCCTTCCTGGCGTGCGCTCAACTCGACTATGCTCTTTTCCGGCTTTCCGGCGGCAACACGCCCTTCGATCGTCTCCACGCCGTGATCCACCGCGTTGCGCACCAGATGCACCAGTGGATCATTGAGGTCTTCGATCATGGTTTTGTCCATTTCGGTTTCCTCGCCGACCAGTACCAGCTCCACATCCTTGCCCAATGATCGGGCCAGATCGCGTGCCAGGCGGGGATATTTCTTGAACAACCGGCCTATCGGCTGCATGCGTGTTTTCATCACCGCGTTTTGCAGGTTCACCACCAGCATATCGAGTTGGCTGACCGCCTGATCCAGGTCATGCAAGGTCTCCGCGTCATTGCGTCCCTGAATGATGTCGGAACGCAAATGCGTCAGACGGTTCTTGGTCAGTCCTATCTCTCCGGACAGGTTCAGTACCTGGTCGAGTCTGTCCGTATCCACGCGTATGGTGGACTCCTTGGCTTCCTTGGCCGGCACATCACCTTCACGGCGTCCGACAGTGCTTCCGGGCACATCTGTGGTACGGCGCCCGAATGCCGCTCTGGTGGATTCTTCCTCGGACACTGCGGCGGCAATCACTTCCGGATCCCGAACCGCCCCCACCTGTGCAACGATGTCGGTACCGGTCAGTGCGGTGTAAAGCGCATCCCAATCCACCGAATCAGAACCGGTCTTGGGTGGAGTTCCACCTGTTTTGGTTGCGGGAGCAACTGCTGTTTTTGCAGCCGGTGCAATCTTCTGGCCAGTCAATGCCGCTTTCAGGGTGGCGACAATTTCTGCAGGTGCTGCATCCGGTTGCACGTTTTTCTGCAGTGCGACAAACATCCTGCGCACCTCGGCAGTAGCCGAGAAAATTACATCCATAAGTTCGGCAGTAAGGGTCAATTCACGGTTGCGCAGCTTGTCGAAGAGATTTTCCGTGATGTGACAAATGGCCACCAGTTCGCTTGCGTTAAGGAAGCCGGCGCCGCCCTTGATGGTATGAAACCCGCGGAAAATCTCGTTGAGCAGCTTGCTGTCCGCCGGGTATTTTTCCAGCTCCATCAGCTTGCTGTCAACGTCCGAAAGCATCTCACCCGCTTCAATCAGGAAGTCACTTAGCAATTCTTCCATGCCAGCAAAATCATTCATTTTTATAACTCCAGTTATAGCCGGTTATTACAATGGTTGCCGGTTGTGCATCCGCAAACCAACTCCGATTAAAAGCCCAGGCTTTCCAGCAAATCGTCCACCTGATCCTGATTGCTGACGATATCCGTGCGCCCGGTTGAATTGATCACCGGGCCGTTCAACAACCCGGTATTCATATCTACTTTGACTGAAGGAGCGGCATTTTCGACCAGTAATGCCAACAACTGTTGCTCCATCTCTTTTGTCACGGCAGTGATTTTTTTGATTACCTGGCCAGTCAAATCCTGAAAGTCCTGCGCCATCATGATTTCCATCAGGTAGGCATTGGTCGCCTTGGTATGTTTTGGCACCTCGTACAAGAATGCGTGCGTCTGCGTGACCATTTCCTTGAATTGCTCCACATCGAGTTTTTTCTCGAAAAGCAGTTGCCATTGCCCGGAAAGGCGATGCGCTTCCACTTCCATCTTTTCCAGCAGCGGCTGCGCTGCCTCGGTGGCATTCAATACGCGCTCCGCTGCCTGCTCAGTCAGGGTTGCGACATAATTCAGGCGATCGCGCGCATCCGGTATGGAAGAGGCCGCCATTTCGATCTGCTTGTTCAACCCCAGCTCGCGTAACGTGTCATGCAATGTGCGCGCCATGTGACCAATCTTGTTGATCACCTTGCTTGAATCTTCCTCGTTGGAGGAAATGGGGGGACTCGCTGCAGGTTTGGCCTGGGGGTGAATTTCAGCGATAACTACAGCTGCCGGAGTCGCTTCAGCGCTATTCGCCTCCAGGATGCTGTCGAACAACGCTTCCAGATCATCGGGGTCCTGAGTAGCAGTATTTGCTGACATGTCATTGCTCACTTTTGCATGGTTAGAAATATTTTCTTCAGCTTTTCATCCAGCACCGCGGCTGTGAACGGTTTCACCACATAACCACTCGCACCCGACTGCGCCGCCATGATGATGTTTTCCTTTTTCGCCTCTGCCGTCACCATCAGCACCGGCAGATGCTTGAGCTTTTCGTCCGCGCGAATCGCCTGCAGCAGTTCGATGCCGGTCATGTTCGGCATGTTCCAGTCGGACACCACAAAATCGAATTGGTCGGCGCGCAGTTTGGCCATGGCATCGACACCGTCCTCGGCCTCCTGCACATGCAGGAAACCCAGCTCCTTGAGCAAATTGCGCACGATGCGGCGCATTGTGGAAAAATCATCCACCACCAAAAATTTGGTATCTTCAATTCCCATGACATCCCCCCTTCATTTGCCGGAACACCGTGGGTATGGTGAAATGCAACCGCACCACAACTTTTTTTCCATCTTTTGCTTTCATGTTATTCACATCCTCTGCTACATCAATAACGGCCGCAATGTTGACGACAATACCGTCGAATCAAATTTAGCCACATAATGATCCACTCCGACCTTCCTCCCCATTGACCGATTCGCCTCGGAAGACAACGAAGAGTGCATCACCACCGGGATACCGTCAAATCGACGATCTGACTTGATATGCTGGGTCAGCACATAACCGTCCATCTCCGGCATTTCCGCATCGGTCAGGATCACTTGTATCTGGTCGTGTAAATTCGTTCCGGCACTCTGTGACGAATCGGCCATAGCTTTGAGCCTGTCCCATGCCTCGTTACCATTGCTGGTCTGGATATGCTTGAGGCCCATCTTGTCCAGTACTTCGCCGATCTTTCTGCGCGCCACCATCGAGTCATCTGCAAAAAATACGCACAATTCACGATTTGAATGGATCCGTTCGACCTCGCCCACAACCGCTTCGCCGAAGGCATTGGCCAGAATCTGTTCGACATCCAGTATGGAAATCAAGGTCCCGTCAGGCAATTCGGAAATAGCCGTGATCAATGAACCTTTGTCTGAGAGCATCCCTTCTGTGGCACGCACCTTGTCCCAGTCGACGCGGATGATGCGATCCACACTCTGCACCAGGAATCCCAGAATGTGATTGTTGAATTCAGCGACCATCATGGTCCCGTATACTTCGGCCGGTTTCATCCCCATGAAACTGGCCAGATTGAGCACCGGCATCACATGACCGCGCAACGACACAATGCCGTCAACTCCTTTGGGCATGTTGGGGGTGCGGGTAATCTTGCCCGCCTGACAAACCTCCTTCACTTTGAATACATTGATACCGAATCTTTCTGCGCTGCCCAGATTGAACAGCAGAATCTCCATCTTGTTGGATCCCACCAGGCTGGATCGCTCATCAATCTGGCCCTGAACATCTTCCTGGCCCGTAGCCAGCATATCTTCCGTATAGCTCATGTCCGTATCCTCAAGCAAGCAGTTGCGCCAGCTTCTGCGCCAGTTTTTGCGGTTCAAATTTTGCCACATACGCATCCACTCCAACAGCCTTGCCGAGCTGCTGATTGGAGGTGCTACTCAAAGACGAGTGCATTAATACCGGTATACCTGAAAATCGCTTGTCGGCCTTGATCTTGCGCGTCAGCATATAACCATCCATCTCGGGCATTTCCACATCAGTCAGGATGACATGCAAAGTATTCTTCAGCGGAATGTTGCTTGCTTCTGCGTTATCGGCCAACTTCGACAATTCATCCCAGGCTTGACGCCCATTGATCGCAGAAACATATTTCACCTGCATCACGTCCAGCGTGCGCGATATCTGCTTGCGTGCAACCGAAGAATCATCGACAAAAAATATCATGCGTTCCTTGCCCAATGGCTGGACCCCCTGAAAAACCGCAACATCATCATAGTGGCTTGTTTCAGACAGAACTTTTTCCACATCCATCATCATCACCAGGCGGCCATCCTTCAGTTCGGTAATCGCGGTCACCAGTCCGCCCATTTCAGCCAGCAACATCGCAGGGGGTACACGCATCGCCGACCAGTCCAGTCGCAGGATATTGTCCACCGCCTTGACAAGGAACCCCTGGGTCTGACCGTTGTATTCGGTAACGATCATGATCTCCGGCAGGCAATCCGTTTCTATGCCGATGTATTTTGCCAAATCTATCACCGGCACCAGGACACCCCGCAAACTCACCATACCTTCCACTGATGAAGGCATATCCGGTGCGCGGGTAATCTCGGGAATGCGCATCACCTCACGCACCTTGAATACATTGATGCCGAATGTTTCTTCGCGTTTGCTACGTGTATCCCTGCCCAGCGAGAACATCAAAATTTCCAGTTTATTGGTTCCCGCCAATTGGGTTCTGGCATCAATGTTTTTTAACAGGTCAGACATACTGTTCTCCCAATGTCATCACCAACCGCAGGCCGGATGCATGACTTGTGTTTGCCACGTCATCAAAACCCGGATTAATTCCCCGGATAGCCCCTTGTGCCTCCCCGGCATCGGTTGCCATTCGACTTGTAGCTACCCGCATAATATTCATGTCATCCAATGTTTGTTCGCCATTCTGGCGGTATAAATTTGACCGCATCTGGTAATAATCGTACCGGAAGCAAGTTGTGTAGCTCGTGATCTAAACCTTGAAGCGACTCACCGCATCCTGCAACTCCTTCGCCAACTTTTCCAGGAGTACGATGTCTTTGGAATTCAATTCCAGCGCTGCATGATTTTCTTCCGACATCTGCGCGATTTTTTCAACATTGCGTGCAATCTCCGTGCTGGCCAGACTCTGTTCGCTGACGGACGCTGCAATATCACTTACGCCGTGGCTGGATTGCATCACCGCATCGCCTGCCTCGGTCAGGATAGCGGAAACACGCCCCACCTGATCCTGGGTGGCCTGCAGGGAACTCAATCCCGTCTGCACGACCGTTTCGACCGATGCGGATTTCTGGTTTAGCGAATTGGTCACCTGATCGATCTCGCTGGCTGACTTGGCGGATTTTTCTGCCAGTTTGCGCACCTCATCCGCCACCACGGCAAAACCCCGGCCCTGCTCGCCGGCGCGAGCCGCTTCAATAGCCGCGTTCAGTGCCAGCAAATTAGTCTGGTCGGCAATATCCTTGACCTGTTGTGTCATTCCGGCAATAGCACGGGTGCTCTCGACAAACTCTTTTACCGATTCCGCGATCAGGGTAACCGCCTCCTGCACACGCCCGATTTCGCCTATCATGGCGACCACATTTTCATTGCCATGTTTGGTTTGCTTCAGGCTTTTCTCGGAAAGTTTGCGCACATCCTCGGTGTTCTCGGCAACCGAATTGATACTCACGGTGATCTCCTCAACCGCTGCGGCAGTTGAAGCCGCTGCTTCGCTCTGCGCCTGCGAGCCCTGCGAAATTTGCAAGGAAGAGGTAGCAAGTTGCGCCGCGGTATTGGACACCGTAATGGCATTCCTGATTACCTTGCCGGTAATATCGGCAAAAACCGTGATCAACCCGTTAAACGCGATGGCAGCCTGGGCGATCTCGTCCTTCCCCAACACCTTTGCGCGCCCCGTCAAATCACCATCCACCGACATCTTCACCATTACGCCGCGTAACTCCGCTATGGAACGATTCACACCGTGAACGATCGAGTAACCCAGCAACACCCCCAGCAACACCCCGAAACCCACCGCTGCAATTACCACGTTACGAAATGTGCTGTAGGAAACCTCGTCTGCTTCATAGGCTTTTTTGCCTTCACTGACCTGAAATTCCAGCAACGGAGTAAATGCGGTCATTAACTCGGCATACATGGGGCGGATATCATCGACGAGGCTTTTCTTAAGTTGCACCATGTCACCGCTCTTCATTGCTGCAATCGCTGGATCAACTGCATCTTCTTGATATTTCTTGCTCGCAACGCTTACTGTGCTGGTCAACTCTGCTTCTTCTGGACCGGAGTTCATGGCCGTGTAGGCATCCCAGTTTTTCCGTATTTTATCGAGGTAAACCTCAATATCCGCCAAGTCCTGATCCTTGTTTGCCGGAGTCAAATAGGCACTGCTGAGCTTCCCGCGAATACTCAGGTTTAGCGCATTGATTTCATGCAACTGATTTATCCCGGTCAATCGGTGCTTATACATGGTCGCCAGATCGTCATTGTCACTCATCAGCATATATGTACTCACGCCTCCGACCAGAACCAGCATGGCCAGCAGGAAAGCCACTAATGCAGTCAAACGGGTGCCGATCTTCATTTCATTCAACATTTACATCTCCAAAGTTATATAGACTGCATACCCAGCCCAACCACCCGTTCACTGCCCCGGCGCATAGGGAATCACCGCCAGTTTTTAAACACTTTCGCCTGCAATTTTCAACTACACCTTGAACATTCCCACAGTCTTGTTCAGATCCTCCGAGAGTTGCTGCATGGACTTCACGGCGCTGACGGTACGTTTGATCACATCGTTGCTCTGATTTGCCATTTCAGCGATATGCTCCACATTGCTCGAAATCTGCTGACTGGCAAGACGCTGCGAATTGATCGAACTGGTAATTTCCTCAAGACCGCTTTTCACACCGGCCACCGACGAATTGGCTTCGGTGAGCGTGGCGGTAACCTGTCTAATGTGTTCCTGGCTACTTTGCAGGGCAGTCAGGCCGCTCTTAACAGTCTTCTCCACCTGGCCGGACTGGGTGCCCAGCGACCGGGTCACCGCATCAATTTGCGTCGCAGAATTGGCAGACTTTTCAGCCAGCTTGCGCACCTCATCCGCCACGACTGCAAATCCGCGCCCCTGCTCACCAGCGCGTGCCGCTTCGATCGCGGCATTCAATGCCAGCAGGTTTGTTTGCTCGGCAATGTCCCGAACTTGTTGGGTCATACTGGTGATATTTTTCGTGCTGCTGATAAATTCACCGACTGATGATGCAATTTGATTGACTGCATTCTCGACACTGTCCAACTCGTGCATCATCTCCTGAAGATTCTGCTGCCCTTTATTGGCGCGTTCAAAACTTTCATTGGACAGCTTGGCAACGCTGTCGGCGGCGTCCGCAACTTGCGCGATACTTGTGCTGACCTTCTCGACTTCGCCGGAAGCCGTTTTGGCGGCATCGCTCTGCTGCTGCGAACCTTTTAAGAGCTGTTCTGCATCCTGTGCAAGAGAATCGGCGGAGCTTGCTACCTGGCTGGCGTGCTTTTCAACCTGGGAAACAATCTGCTGAAACCCCGCAGAAAGTTCGTTGAACACTTGCGCGGTCTTGCCTATCACATCCTGGCTGCGAACTGTCACACGTTTGGACAAATCTCCGCTTGCCTGCATTTCCTGCATGGCCAGTTGTAATTCGCGTGTAGGGCGCGTCACCATATTGATCAACCAGCTTATGCCAAAAAATAATACGACCTGAATGACAAGCTGCACGATCCACAACATCAAATTCATTTTCTTCAATAATGCGTATTCTGCGGTCAGGTCCACGGTGATACTACCTGCACCGTTGACCGACCCAACCTTGACGTTATGGCAATTCAGGCAATTGGTACCGCGAAAGTTGGTACTGACGATAAAGGGCGATACCACGCGTATGGCATTCTTGCCGTCCTTGACCAGCAATTCGCTCTGAACCTCTTTGGTCTTGATTGCGGTACGGTCCATATCATCAACTGCCTGTTCCGACGGCAGCCCGGGACCGAATTGATCCTGCACCTGCTTGGCCCGAATCACGCGCAGTTCCAATACATTGTCTGATGCCGCCATCTTGTCGACCATCATGGTACGCAGGGCTGGGTCGCTGATAATGCCGCCTTCCATCATGACATTCAGCCCGTTCAACAGTCCGTCTGAAGAAATCATTGCTTTTTGCTTCGCTTCCTTGAAAACCTGGGTTCTGTATTTGTCCATCGCAACATGTTGCGTCAACAGCAATACCACCAGCAGCAAAAGTTGAATGGGTAGCTGTAGCTTGCTTTTAAGTGACAGCTTGTTCCACCAGATATTCATCATTTTTATTCCCCCTCGATTAAGTTTTATGTATTGAACGCAGCCCAATACAAAGAACCGGTAAGCACATGTACTGTAACGGCAGGAAATCAACATTCTTTAGGGGAACAGGGAAATAATTACCTGCCAATTCCATGTATCGAAGTCGGCATAGCGGAATACGATGAATGCAGCGCGACACCCTGGATCATCAATGGGTCGCGCGTAGTGCGGATACTTTAAGAAAAGCTGGGAAACAGCTTTTATCGGGCATGTAAAGTCAATGGACTGCGGGTGCAGGAGCTGCTGTGGCAGCGGGCGCGAGTGTCGGTAAAACTGATACACCAGAAACCTGCTTCATACTGTCAACCTGAGCAGTATCGTTTCCGGCATCGCCCGGCTCGCCATCCAGGTTCACCACGCCACCATCGTGCCGGGCGGCTTCCTCAGCCTTCTTGTTCATCACAATCAGGCTGATGCGGCGATTGACAGGACTTAACGGATTTTTTTTATCGAACAGCACCGACGAAGCCAGGCCCACCACCCGAACGATTTTATCCGGAACCATGCCACCCGAGATCAATTCGCGACGCGAAGCATTGGCCCTGTCGGCAGACAGCTCCCAATTGCTGAAGCCTTTGCTATCGCCAATGTAGGCAGCGGCATCGGTGTGACCCGACAAGCTCACCTTATTGGGAACCTGATTAAGCATATTGCCGATCGCATGCAATATGCTTTTTGTATATGGTTCGAGCTGAGCGCTTCCGCTTTTAAACATGGGCCTGTTCTTTTCATCGACAATCTGGATGCGCAGTCCTTCGGTGGTCATGTCGATCACGATCTGGTTACGAAATTTATGCAAATTTGCGTTGTTGTCGATCACGCTCTCAATACCCGCTTTCAGGGCCTTGAGCTTTTCAATTTCCTTGAGACGTTCAATCCGCAGGTAATCCTCCGGGGCAGCCTTGAGATTGACGATTTTCTTGAGTGGCGGAAGCTCTCCTTCTTTAACCTGGCCTGTGCTGCGGGTCAGATCCCGTCCTCCACCCTTGATGACGCTGGAACTGTCGCCACTTCCACTGCCACCGAATAATGCCACCTTGAGCGGAGTCTTGAAGTATTCGGAGATACCCATCAGGTCGCCCTTTGTAGTCGAACCCAACAGCCACATCAGCAGAAAAAATGCCATCATGGCCGTAACGAAGTCGGCATAAGCAATCTTCCATGCACCGCCATGATGTCCGCCCACCACCTTCTTGATGCGCTTTACAACGATGGGTCTTTTGTTATCTTCGGACATGATTCAGAAGTGGAAATTTCAAGTTCGAGGAGCAAACGGAACAGCAGGTATTCTCAAGCATGGATTTCCTGTGCCCGGTTCCCACGTTAGCGCTTTTGTTTGACATGCGCTTCAAGTTCAAGGAAGCCCGGGCGTTCTGTCGAATTAAGTACTTTGCGACCGAATTCAACGGCCATCGCCGGTGCGTAGCCGTTAAGGTTTGCCAACAGCGTCACCTTGATGGTCTGCAGCATTTTGGTGCCTTCTTCAGCTTTTTGTTCGAGCAGGGTTGCCAATGGCCCGACAAAACCATAAGCCAGCAAAATACCGAGGAAGGTGCCCACCAGGGCATGGGCAATCAACATTCCCAGTTCTGCAGGCGGAATACCGACCGACTCCATGGTGTGGACCACACCCATAACCGCAGCGACGATACCGAATGCCGGCATCCCGTCGCCCAGCTTGGCAATCACATGGGATGAGATCATCGCTTCATGATGATGCGTATCGATTTCCACATCCATCAGATTCTCGATTTCCATGGAATTCAGATTGCCACTGACCATGATGCGCAAATAATCGGTCATGAATTCGATCGCATGGTGGTCTTTCAACACCTGGGGATACTTGGCAAAGATCGGGCTTTCTTCGGGCTGTTCCACATCGCCCTCTATCGACATCAATCCTTCTTTTCGCACTTTGCCGAGCAATTCATATAGCAGAGCCATCAGCTCCATATAGCTGCTTTTGTTGTATTTGCTGCCCTTCAGTACTTTCGGCAGATCTTTGAGCGTCGCCTTGATTGCCTTGCCGTTATTGCCAACCAGAAAAGCGCCTGCCGCACCGCCAGCGATCATCAAAAATTCAAGGGGCTGAAGCAGGGCAGCCAAGTGACCGCCTGCCAATGCAAACCCCCCGAATACCGCACCCAACACCACCAAATAACCGATGATTACCAACATGCTCTACTCCCTGATTAATCCCCCTGCATGTAAGAGGCCTATCCGTACGCGCTGCCAATGCCGTGACCCATCGGCCCTTCCGGCAGGAATGCAACCGTTGTTGCCTGTAATTTCGGCAATCATCACACGCCCCCATTTATCAGGACGTGAATAATGTCGGGCGCATTCTAAAACAAATTCATACCGCAACAATCTAACATTATCTACGGCCCGGCATCCGGCTTCTTGATAGTCGGGTAGAAAGTTAATTAATGTCCAACCCGGTAAAACCTCGACTCTGAAACTCTCATGTCGTCTGACTGGCTACTTGCACGGCGGCGTTCGATATTTTTCTTGCAGCATTTGTTTTGCCGGCCCGGGCAGGGGCATGACAGATGCCGCACACAAAGTTCGCATGCAAGTCACCCGCATGGGTCACAAAGTGACCGCAACACTCCTGACAGGAAACCAGTTGCATCATGCCGGCCCTGAAGAATCGAATCATTGACCACGCACGGGTAATGCTCAGTACGGGTTCCGCACCTTCAATGCTCTGCACCTGGTCAAGATATAGGCGGTATGCAGAAATCAGCGCGCGCACGCCGTCTATCCCGGCATTCTTGACTAGAAACTGGTAAATATCCATGAACAGGGACGAGTGGATATTCGGTTGCCAGCTCATGAACCAATCAGTCGAGTAAGGCAACATCCCCTTGGGAGGCGACTCTTTTTTGACTTCCTTATAGAGTCTGAGCAGGCGTTCACGGCTCAGCGTGGTCTCTTCCTGCAACAACTGCAAACGCGCACCCATTTCGATCAGGTCAATTGCTATTTTAACCTGTTGGGCTTCACCCATTACGGTTTTGGTAACCATCAGTCGCCTGCCTAGGCCAATTCTTCAACTGCTTGGGCAGACATCAGGATCGCAGCATGAGCCTGGGACATCATACGATCCTTGCTGTAATCGGTGACCAGATTAAGCAACAGTTTTTCGTCGAAGCGGAAGCGGCACAGCAGCATGTTGGATGCCGCCATTTTGATGATTTGTGGCGGAGTAAGCTGAGCGATTACCTTCACCAGATCCTGGCCGATACCCAATCTATAAATTGCGGCGGGTTCATCTTCCTTGATCATTTGTTGAGCCAGCATCAGATAAGTCAGATTAATGTCGCGGATACCTTCATGTAATTGTGCAATGTTCATATAGTCCCCTTTGTAAGCGCTACAGAACGGATAACCTTGAAAATCCAGTTATGCCATTTCAGAAGTTTCATAATCGCTATTTTGATCTCTCGATCTCGACGAACGAATTATTAGTGGCTGGGGGGAAAAATAAATATGGGAGGTTCACCAATTTTCCCGTACGAATTCAGGAATCAATCTTGTAGGTGTTTTTCCTACAAGCGAAATTATTAAGTACCGCAAGGTGGGCACAAGGGTTACAGATGGCGCAGATTGAACAGTTAATACCGACAGCAAATACACTCCTCTATCCTGTTTGATATCGGCAACATTCGGAAATACTTTAGGATTATTTTTAATAATTTTTTTATTTGATATCAGTATGTTAAATTAGCCACGATTGATAACGAAAATAATTTGTTCAGTTTCACCATTATCATGGGCCATCCAGAAAGCTGAAATTCAATTTCCATATGCGGTATCTATTCAAAGAGTCCCCTCCTTCCATTGCTGCGTTATTGTTGCAATTCGTGGCTTTTCTATTGATATGGCTGGCAATTGAAATCACGGGTATGCATGCCTCGCCATTGTTGCTTGCCTGGCTATGCGGACTGCTCGCCTCTATATTCAGTTACTTTTTCGGGCTCGCCATATGGTGGTTGCTGATACAACTGCTGTTCGCGCCAACCCTGATATTGATGCTCGGAGCCGGGTTGCCGCCCAACTTTTTCCTTGCCGCATTCCTGATATCCGTACTGGTATATTGGGGTACATTTCGCACCCAGGTGCCGTTATATCTTTCCAGTAACAAGGTTTGGC
The DNA here is from genome assembly GCA_039923775.1 of Gallionella sp. GTDB lineage: Bacteria > Pseudomonadota > Gammaproteobacteria > Burkholderiales > Gallionellaceae > Gallionella. Next base: position 47,615 of record JBDTCC010000001.1, read on the forward strand.
ATGCGTTGGAGCATTTATTACCCGTCAAAAATGCGGGTCCCGGTTTCGCGTTTATGGATTTGGGTTCCGGTTTGGGGGGAGTGTTAACCCACCTTGCCAAAGTTCGTCCGGACGGATCATATACCGGCGTGGAAGCGGCGCCTTTACCCTTTCTCTGGAGCTGGCTGCGTATCCAGCTAAGCGGCAACCTCAACAGCAGCGTGCACTGGGGTAACTTGTGGGACTGCGATTTGTCGCAATATGAGGTCGTGTTTGCCTATCTCTCCCCGGTACCGATGGAAAAGCTCTGGCACAAAGCGCGTGCTGAAATGCGCCCCGGAACACTGTTTGTCAGCAGCACCTTTACTGTCCCTGATCAGACGCCGCATGAAACCGTTCCGGTGGATGACTTGCATCACTCCACCCTGCTGGTTTGGAATATGTAATCACACACCAGTGCGGTGTCACTGACTGCCGGTAAAAAACCCGCAGTCCAGTAACTCCCGAGTCAACGCCATATAATCCGCCGCGCCTGGACTATTTGGTGCAAATGAAAATACGTCGACGTTATGCATCGGACTGGTTGCCAGCGCGACGTTCTCGCCAATACGCGTGTTGCAGACCAGTGCCCCGTAGCGTTCCTTGAGCTTGTCGTAAATATCGTATGAGAGCTTGCGACGCGAGTCGAATCGCGTGACCACGATGCGCCGCTCCAGAGTACGCTGTAATTTTTTTTCCAGCACATTGAGCGCACTGTCCAGCCGATAAACTCCCTGCAGCGAGAGAAAATCCGCGGATACCGGAATCAATACCCGATCACAGGCCAGCAATGCGTTCAGTGTCAACACCCCCAGCATCGGACAACAGTCGATCAGAATGGGTGCACCGGAAACTGCCAATTCGTCCTTCAAGCCAAGCTTGAGCAGCGTTGCCGCCTTCGCATCACTGCCGAAAAGTGCATCTATTTTGGTCAGCTCCAACGAAGCGGGAATGATCTGCCAACCACGCGGCGTTTCACGCAGCAGACTGTCAAGCGGAGCCTTGTTCTTGAAGAATTCGACCAGGCCGCTGCCTGGAGGAACTGATTTAATCCCGCATGACAGGGTCAGGTGCGCCTGGGGATCCATATCCAGTGCCAGGGGGAATTGCTGCATGATCTCCAGAGCTGCAGTCACATTCAGGCAGGTGGTGGTTTTACCTACTCCACCCTTTTGATTAAATACCGCGACGACCGTCATTTACCGCTCCGTAATTTGCGCATGCCCAAGGCATTTCCCGGGATGCCTTCGATTATGCAACACATAGGAATCTACTCTCCCAAATGATCGGATAATTTCAGGCCGCTGTGCATCAGAGACGCGGTCGGCCCCGACTGATCAGGTTTCAATCCGCTTCGGGCAACACCAGACATCGTCTTGTCTGTATGCGTCATCCCGGTGCGCACAGGTTGAGCGGCCACGGCAAGCTGCACGGTATCGATTTTCAGGGACAGTGCGATCAGGATCATGACCGAGAATAACCCGACAGTTTTTCCGATTCCGCCCATTTTCCTGAACTTGCCCAGTCGCACCATCAGACGGCGTGTCGTCATTTCAGCGCGCGACTGTTCGATTTGCGCATTAGACCGCGCATTCCCGACTTCTCCCAGCGTTACAAGCTGCTGTGCAACAAGGCTCGATTCTTCCGCCAGCATCGCATTTTCCAGCGCCTGTTCACGGGCGAGTTGCACGGTAATCCTGCGTTCCTCCATCGTCGCACGGGCCTGTGATTCAGCCTCTGCAAGCCATTCTGTATCTGCCAGCATTTTCAGTTCGTTATCCAGCCTCGACTGTTGCTCTGCCAGCAATTGGATTTCAATCTGTTCGCGCTGCGCAGCCAGCAAGCTTGCCTGCTCTGCAACTTCGTGGCGCTTATGCGCGGCAGCTGTGGCAGTATCTTCGCGGCGGGCGCGCTCCAATTCGGCTTCGATCGCTTTTTGTTCCTGATCGGCAAGTCGCTTTTCCATGTTCTCCGTCTGCGCAATCGCTTCGTCCCGGACCCGCTCACAAGACGCAACCTGTTTGCGAAAGGCCACGGCGGCAAGAGCCTCTGTATGTATCCTGGCCTCCTCTGCCTTGAAAGCCTCATTTTCAGATTCCGCCCTTACCTTGGCGATGTTCAGGGCACGAACCGCGGCTTTCTCGATATTCCTCGCGGCTTCAACCGCCTGTTCGTTAAGTTGTTCCGTTTCACTGGCAATTTCCCTGGCACGAATCTCGAGTTCCAAACGTTCGTTATCTGCATCAATGGCGCGTAATTCAACATCCATGCGCGCTTCAATCTCTGTAATGGTGCAAGCTTCAATTTCAATCTTGTGTTCCGCTACGCGCTGAGCCTGCTGTTCCAACTTAATTCGTTCATTTGTGAATTTCAATGCCTGGGCCTCAGTCTGCAACTTAAGCTCAACTGCGCGCGCGGCCTTCAATTCGGCTGCGGCACGCTGTTCCGCGAGCGCAGCCAAATCGCACTCTGCCTGAAACTTGGAATCTGCGGTCTGATTGGCCGTGAGCTCGTTGTCCAAACGCTCCCTGGCCTTCAATTCTGCCCGGCTCAGCAGCACATTGGTCTGCTCCTGATGTTGCGCTGTTTTTCTGTCTGCCTCCGCCTGAGACAACAATATTGCAGCCGCATCCTGCTCAGCCCTGAGTTTGCGCTCAGCTTCAAGTCTCGCCATCTCTTTTGCCTTGCCGGTGCGATGCCTGGCCGCCTCGTATGCAAGTTGCTCTTCACGCTGGTAAGCCTCGGCATCAGCCCTGGCTTGTTCTTCAAGAAGCTTGCGTTGCATGAAAGTATCGGCGGCGGCACGATCTCCCTCGGCTCTCGCCAGAGCGGCCCGTTCAGCTTCCTGACTGGCCGCAAGCCGCCCTTCACTTTCACTCAACGCAAGAGATTCGGCGCTGGCACAGGCATTCAGGGCACTTACTTCAGCTTGCTCAGCCTCAAGTTTTGAATTCATCAGTACGACCAACTGCTGCTCTTTGCCAATCTTCCCTTCCAGGACTTGCGCAATAGCCGTATCAACCGTTTCTTTTTCCCGGGCAAGTTTGGCCATATCCTGTTCGAGTCTGGCCCGGTTATCAGCTGCCAGCATAGCGCATTGATCGGCATCAGCGCGCTCGCTGATGTGATGCAATTCACTTCCCTCGGCTACTATCCTGTTTTTTGCCAGTTGCACATATTCGGCATCTGCTGCGGCGCGTTGAGCAGCCATGTCACGCAGCCGGGTTTCCAGTTTGAGCTTTTCTTCCGCTTGGTCCATTTGCATTTGTTCGGCGGCATAACGCTCTGCACTGACCTGTTCTGTGCACACCACCAGTTCGGCAACTGCCTTCTGGAGTTGGCGCAATTTTTCTTCTGCTTCAAGCTGGGCATCAAGCTTTATTTTCCATTCACTCTCTACCAATGCCGCCAGTTCACGTTCCGCCCTGATCTTGGCTTCCTCGGCAGTGCGCGCAACCTGCTCATGCTGCAAACGTTCATTCAACTCGGCTTGAGCCTGTTGCTCGGCACTCAGCCTTTTCTGCTGCTCTGCCTGGAGCCGCAACTCGGCATCCAGCTTCTGCCGTACTGCGACCGTTTCCTTTTCTGCTGCATCAAGATTGGATTGAACAATCTCGGCGAGCCTGGTCTCTTCCTTGCACTTTAATTCCAGCTGCGCTGCCAACTCCGTCTCGGTGCGTTCCCGTGATTGCGCCAGCACGCGGGCATGTGCACTTAAACGGGCACGCGCCTCGGCAGAGATTTCCGCCTGCATCTCTGCCTCGATATGCAAACGCCTCTCCTGAATGGCCTGCGACTCGGCGATATGCTGTTCGTTATCATTGCTTATTAATCTGACTACAGCCGGTTTTGACATGGCATTATCCTCACGCGCTGGTTGATGCGCAAATCGCACCAATATTCCGATTCATTACGAGGATGCAAAGGTAGCAGTTCGAATGACAAGTAAAGCGTGGAATAACGCAAAGAAATCAGCCTATTTCAAATAGTCACGGACGCTGCTCCGAATAGACAATGGCGCAAGACAGCGAGACACAAAATAATCGGGCTGGAAATTGGCCGTGTGACAAAGCTCATTCCTGAAGCGAAACTTACCTTGAATCAGACGGAACGGGCCAGGCAGGCAGCCTGATCGAGTACAGCCAATGCCTGCGCGATGATACTGTTGGCGTAAACGCCATCATGAGCAACCGCTTTCACGACCAGACGTGCGCTTAAGCACAGGCGCAGAGCATTGAGTCCGTCACCGTAGTTGACGGGCTGGCTGAGTTGGCAATGCGTATCGGCAGACGGCAGGTTGCGGTAGACATTTTTTGTTTCTTCCGCATCGAGCGGGCGGCAGCCCGATGCGGTGTGCCGGTTCAATTGGAAGGGAAATACGGTCTGGACCTGATCCCAGCCTGATTGCGCAAGTAATGTGCTGCGCTCCAGCGGGGGTACGAAAACGGGCGATAAAGCGGAGTTGTCTGCCAGCTTTGACTGTATCGCCTGTGCGAAGGTTTGCAGAAAACGGGTAACGTTATCCTCCGGCAGCTCGCGGAACGCACGCAATTCGCACAGCGCGGCTTCCCAGCGCAACAACAGGCCGAAATTGCAGGATGTCTCCAGTACATTCCGCACCGGCCAGCAATCAGGCCAATCTGCCGCACTGGAATGGCTGGTCAATTTTACCGGAAAGGGGCGCTTGCGTAACCGCTCGGCAGTCCCGGCAGGAATCATCAGCGCGCCTGAAAAGCTGGGCCCGCCCACGAATTTGGAGCCGGTCAGCGCAACAATGTATCCCTGCGCCAGACAAGCGCGCAGGGTGGCAGGAGAAATACGAAACTGGCAGGCATCGATCAGTACGTCGAGTTGCATGCCCAGTGCCTGCTGCAAAGCGGCGGTACAGGCATAGCTGGGAGCAATCATGCCTGTTTTCGAAATGTCGGTCTGAATCAGCAGAACATGGCGTCCTGCACCATGGGCTTGTAGCGCAAGCGCACTAAACTCGGCATCGATATCTTGGGCTGGGCGCGGTGCCCCGTCGGCATCGCGCAAGGTTACGGTGGCAACTTCAATCGCAGTTTGGCTGGCAGTGACGGCGGCCAATACTCCACTACCGGTTTCCACTTCACCCACCATGATCGCTAGCACGGGACGGACAGAGGCCGGTTGTGTGAGCTGTGCTGCGATACGATGCAGATCGGTACCCGATGCGGCAAAAATGACATCCGGCTGGGGCAGATCATCCAATGCGCACAGCGCCAGCAATTCCTTGCGTGTTCGAGCCTGTTCGCGAGCATACACGGCGGCGGGAGCAAGGCACCTAAGGTCCTGTTCCAGCCGGGCACGCAGCTTCCCTGCAATGTGAAATGCGACGGGGGAAATGACCGAAGCTGTCGCGGATGCGAAATCAAGCAAGTCCGGATCGGGTGTGGGAGCACAGCCGTACCGATTCACCCCGTGCAGCGGATCGATCAGGATACGTTCGTCACCACCCGACACCAGAAGCTGGGCCGTTGTGGGCAGGGTGTGCGATGCAACCTCTGCCATCCGGTCAGGCTGAAGGATGGATGGCATGTACCAGCATGGAGCGAAAAGCATCGAACACCTTGCGCATTTGCGGTTGCTTGTATGGGTATAGATCAACCGGATCCATCGTGTGCACCACTGCGCTGTTGTCCACTTCGAACAGCAGCAATTCCCCGTCCCGCGTTTCGGCACAATCGATCACCAGATAATCCAGCTGCATTTGCCGGTGTATGTCCTCCAGTGCAGTGGCATGGCGCTGCGCGAAAGCGCTGTCGAATTCCGCCATGAAACGTGCTTCCTCTGCGCGCTTGTCCGCGCTTTCGGCCATCCCGGCGTTCACGTAGTGGATCATCCAGTGAGCGGAAACACCCATGTGCACTGCGTAGGGTTTGCCTTCGATCAGCACGATACGATATTTGCGGAACAAGCCGTCGGGACGGCTGTAATCGATAAAACGGGAAATGTAGAACGTCTCTGCCTGCAAGGTTTGCAGATAATCCAGCAGGTCGGCGGGGCGTTCGACTTTCTCCAGACCATGCCCGGCATGTGATCCCACCGGGCGGACGATAAGCGGAAATTCCGCGCCGGATAAATAGTCATGCAGCGGCACAGTGTTATTGGCAATATTTTCCATCACCTGCCGGGTCACGCGTGATGTGGCGGGCATGACCACACCGGGCTGCTCACTCAAAAGCTTATAGGCACGTTCGCGCGATAGCCAGGAGAAGCGGTCGGCCCGGTTCAATACGGGCCTGGGCCAGCGCTTGAGTACCGCACCGAGCTGTTCCAGCAACGGCAGCGTTGCATCTGATTCGCCGATGGCGACAAACAATACATCGTGGTCTGGCACGCTATCAGGCATGGGCAGGTGCGGTGCGACATACAGAATATCCAGCGCTATATCGGAATCTTCCAGCAAAAAATCCAGCGGCATGTTTGCCATCAGGTTGCCCGGCGTCATCAGCGCAAGCAGGCGTATTCCCGTGGTACCCAGTGGCGCGGGGAGATGGTAAAGCTGTTTGAGTTTGAGCGCTTCGCCTTGTACCGACAACGCGACTTCGTGGTTGCCTTTCAAAAGCAATATGGTGGAAATATCCAGCAATGCATCGGCGCTCGATATGTTCGGGGCTGAGCCGGCACGTGCGATCAATTCTTCGCCCAGGGGCGTCAGATCGGTGCCGGCATAGGACATTCTCATCAGCGAGGCTGGGCCGATATATGCATGTGCAGTGGGCAGGCTGGAATGACTCATGACAGCTCCGAATGATCAGATCCCTATTCTGGCACCCCCGAATTCAAGCGTAGCCTTGATTAGCGCGTCAATATCCCCTTTATTCGTGCGATGGTTGAAGATAGCGGCGCGTATTGCCAGTTTACCGTCCAGCGTGGTGGCCGACGGGGCGGCAATGCCCGATTCCTGTAACGCCACCACAATTTCCGCATTCACGCGATCCGAGTCTTTGCAGCGGTAACGGAAACAGACAATATTCAGGGAGACGGGAGCCAGCAATTCCAGTTCCTGCGTCTGTGCAATGCATTGCGCCAGATATTTCGCCAATTCGCATGTGTGCGAGATGACCTGGCCCAATTTTTCCGTACCATATACCTGCAGGGTGAACCAGGCCTTGAGCGCGCGGAAACCACGCGATAAATCAGGACCAAAATCGCACGGCCAGGGCGAACCGGCCGCCATACCGCTCGCTTCACGCCCGAGATACACGGCAGGTGCGGCAAAGGTGTCGAAATGCTGTTGGCTGTCCCGGATCAGAATAAAACCGGCATCGTAGGGAACCTGTCCCCACTTGTGAAAATCGAAAGCGACGGAATCGGCGCGCTCCAGACCGGCCAGACGCGGTGCAATTTCCGGGGAAAGCATGGCCAGTGCACCATAGGCGCCATCCACATGGAACCACATGCCATGCCGCTCGGCCACCTCGGCTATTGCATCCAGAGGATCGATTGCACCGGTATTCACCGTGCCTGCTGTAGCGGCGATGAAAAATGGCGTATAGCCTTGTGCGCGATCCTCTGCGATGGTTTGTGCCAGCGTAGCGATGTCCATCTCATAGTGCGCGTTTACCGGGATGGTGCGTAGTGCGTCCGTACCCAGCCCGGCCAGATCCATCATTTTGGTGATGGAAACATGCGCCCCGGTTGAGGTATAGGCCATCAGACGCGTGCTGTTTGCGGCGATGCCTTGCGAGCGCACCTTTGTTCCGAGTGCTGCGCGGCTGGCCACAAGTACGGCAATCAGCGTGGCCATCGAAGTGCCGGTTACAAACAGTCCGCTGGCATTTTCCGGGAAGCCGAACAATTCACAGACCCAACGCAACACTTGCCGCTCGACTTCGATGGGTATCTGGTCGCGTCCACCGAGATTGGCATTCAGACCGGCAGCGAGCATCTCCGCCAACATGCCCACCGGCGTGCCACCGCCCTGCACCCAGCCCATAAAACCCGGGTGGGCATTTCCTGCAGCATAGGGCAGGATGGATTGCATGAAAGTCTCATGCGCAGCCGCGATATCGGAAGATTGCCGCGGCAACGGTTGGCGAAATTGCGCACGAACGGCATCGGGTATCGGTTGCCAGACCGGACGCGAGCGTATCTGCTCCAGGTAATCGAACATATCGTCCAGCATGCGGTGCCCTTGCGCGCGCAGTACATTCCAGTCCTCGGGATCGAGCGTATCTGGCTGGGTATTATGTGGAATAGACATGGCGGAATATGGAGAAAAAAACCGGGGATGTTAGCAGGAAGCCGCGCATGGGCAAGGTGAAATACCAACTAAAAAGCAATTATACATGGCGAATTCAAAACTTCTGACAGCATAAACGGTGTTTGCACCGTAGCGCGACAGGATAGCAAAACATTTTTGGGGGCCGAAATGCAGGGTCTAGCCAAGAAAACCATAATCATATTGCCTATATTTAATGTAACGTTATAATTTCTGGCAGGCAGTCTGATTTTTTCAGCGTCCAGAGATTATAGAGGAGATGCGGTGAGGCCCAATTCAATACTTGCGAATTACATGTCACAAGAGAGGCTGATCACGGCTGAAAATATTGCCGAACGCAAGAAGTTTCTGGAATTCACCGATGCTGATATTCAGATACTGGTTCAGATCCATCAGTTTCTGAAACTCAATGTAGCCGTTATCGATTCCTTTACGGATGAATTTTATCGGCACATGTTCACTTTTCCAGATCTGAAAAAGATGCTCCCGGATGAAGATTCAATCAACCGGCTCAAGGAAACCCAATCACGATATTTTATGGGACTGACAGCAGGCGAGTATGGCGATGACTATGTTTCAAGCCGGCTAAAAGTGGGTCACACGCATCAGCGGGTCGGGCTTGAACCAAAGTGGTATACCGGTGCATACCGGAAATATTTATCCTCGATGCTGCCCATTCTCCAGGCAATGTTTGGTGATGACAACGCAAAACTGATCGCAGCTTATGATGCAGTATTGAAAGTGGTGTTCTTTGACATGGATCTGACACTGGACACTTATTTTCATGCCGGCATGCAGAAATTGCTCAAGCTGGCCAATTATGATGTTCTCACAGGATTAGCCAACCGTAACCTGTTCAATGACAGGCTGGAACAGGAAATCAAAAAAGCCTCCCGCAATAAATCATCCCTGGCGCTATTGCTTATCGACCTTGATGAATTTAAAAAAGTGAACGATACATTGGGGCACCATGCGGGTGATTTATTGCTGATAGAAGCTGCACAGCGTATTGGCAGATGCATCCGTGAGACCGACACAGTTGCACGTTTGGGGGGGGACGAATTCATAATCATCCTTCCTGACATCAGTGGTAACCCGCATATTGAGCTTGCCGCCCAAAACATCATTCTGGAATTAAACAAACCGTTTACGCTTGGCAACAACATAGTCTATAGCTCGGCCAGCATCGGGATTACCGTTTATCCGGACGATGCATTGAATATGCAAAGCCTGCTAAAAAACGTCGACCAGGCAATGTATGTTGCCAAAACGGAAGGCCGCAACCGCTTCGGCTACTTCACCGAATCCATGCAACGGGAGGTCAGGGAAAAGCTCGCGATGACCAAAGACTTGCGGAAGGCGCTTTCCCGTAACCAGTTGCAGTTGTATTTCCAGCCCATTGTGGAGCTTAATAGCGGGAAGATTTTAAAGGCGGAGGCATTATTGCGCTGGAAGCATCCTGTTCGCGGCATGGTCAGCCCGTCTGATTTCATACCCCTGGCGGAAGAGACCGGGCTGATTCACGAAATCGGTGAATGGGTATTCCAGGAAGCCCTTAAGAATGTGAAGCAATGGCACAATCAATTCGGGCTCATCATCCAGGTCAGCGTTAACAAATCCCCGGTGCAGTTCGAGCAGGACAACAGGAAGAATTGGCTGGAGCAGATCAAAGGACTGGATTTGCCCGGCAATGGAATTACCGTGGAGATCACCGAAGGATTGCTGCTCAGGGGATCCACCAAGATCAACCAGCAACTGCTTGAATTCAGGAACGGCGGCATCGAAGTATCGATCGACGATTTCGGAACCGGTTTCTCCGCACTGTCCTACCTGAAACGATTTGATATTGACTACCTCAAGATCGACCGTTCTTTCATAAAGGACCTCGAACTGGACGGGCACGACAAGGCGCTGACCGAGGCAATCATCGTGATGGCACACAAGCTGGGCATCAAGACCATTGCCGAGGGAGTCGAAACTGAGGGGCAGCTGAGTTTGCTGAAGTCATTCGGATGCGACTATGTGCAGGGATTCCTGTATTCACCCGCAGTCCCCGCGGCGGAATTCGTAAAAATGATTGAAAATCAGATGGAAATCGTCCCGACAAAGCAATTGTCGGCAAGCTGATCGTGAAATGAACAAAGCCGGCTTTTGGCTGGCTTTTTCTTTGGTTCAGTTTGATCTAATCTTGGTCGGGGCGAGAGGATTCGAACCTCCGACCACTTCACCCCCAGCGAAGTGCGCTACCAGGCTGCGCTACGCCCCGAGGACTCGGATTATAGCAGAGGGGGCGTCACTAATGACAGTTGATTCGCGCAACGAATATAAAAATCGCGGAAAACTTTTCTTGCCGTTACAGGGCGCCTTGATGCAGGTTGATAATGTCAAATTCTTGCTGCCGAAAACAGGCCTGTGAACGTTCGGCAAGTGGTTTGACAAATCTAATCCCAGCGGTCATCCCTGACCTGGACCATGCCATTTTCGATTCTGACCGGAAATGTCGCCGTCGGCTCGTAGGCTGGTGCGGATAAAGCTTCACCGGTCTTGATTGAAAAACGGGCGCCATGGCGCGGGCAGATGATCACGTCGTTCTCCACGCAACCGCCGGTCAGCTTGCCGCCGTCATGGGTGCAGACATCCTCGATCGCGTAGAACGCCTGTTCAAGCTTGAACACCGCGATACCGACACCGTCAATTTCGACATGTACCGGCTTGCCGACGGAAATATCTTCCGCCCTGGCAACGTCCTCCCATCCGCTCATACCACTTCCACTTCAATATCCGGCTCTATGGTTCGCGCCAGATTGCCGATCGCCGAAAGCGTGCCTGCAAGAGAACTCGGACAACTTCCGCATGCGCCGAAATAGCGTATCGACAGCACGTTTCCGTCCAGGCCAACGATCTGCAGATCGCCACCGTCCGACACCAGCGCCGGCCTGACCTGCTCATCCAGCAGTTTGCGAATCGCAGCCAGCCTCGGATCATCGTCATCGAAACTTGATACGGCTTCATGTTCGGGTTTTTCGACCGCTTCCGCTTCCCGGATCGGCATCGCGATCTCCCGCACCAGTTTAGGCCAGTCCGCACCGCCGTCCTGGGTGACGGTGATCCATTTGTCCATGTAATACACATTGGTGACATGGGGGATGGCAAACAATGCAGAAGCAAGCGGATCGTTGCCTGCCGCCTCGGCACTTGCGTAAGAGCACGCTGTGCCCCAGGTCAGTCTTTCCTTCAGGATGAACTTGACTGCGTTTGGGTTCGGGGTGTCTTCGATGTCGGCTATTTTTGGCATGGGCTTTACTGATTCTCAGCGGTGGTTAGGCAACCATCCCCGAATCGGGAACGGGATCGTTCTGGCCTTCGGTCGAGGCCGATTGTTCGGAATGCAGCGCGGCGTGCAGCGTATGCCAGGGCAGGATCGCGCACTTGACCCGCGACGGCAGATCCTTGACGCCGGAAAACACCTTCAACTTGCCCAGATGGTTGGGCTGATTTTCCGGATCGAGCGTGCCGGTCGTCATGCCGCGAAACTCATCGACCATCGTTTCCGCTTCCTGCACGGATTTACCCTTGACCGCGCTCGTCATCATTGAAGATGACGCCTTGCAGATTGCGCAACCGTGTCCTTCAAATCCGATACTCTCGATCTTGTCGTCCTGTACATGCATCGACAGCTTGATGTGGTCGCCACACAACGGGTTGTGACCGTCAGCATGGCGGTTTGCATCCTCGATCACACCCCAATTCCTCGGCTTGCGATTGTGATCGAGGATTACTTCCTGATAGAGCTGGCGCATACTTGTCGAACTGGTATCGCTCATGTGAACATCTCCTGCACTTTCTTGATACCAGAGGCCAGTTTATCGATCTCTTCGCGGGTGTTGTAGAAGGCGAATGAAGCACGCGCGGTGGCGGGCACATGGAATCTATCCATAACCGGTTGTGCGCAATGGTGGCCGGTACGGATCGCGATACCTTCGGAATTGAGTATCGTGCCGACGTCATGCGGATGCACACCCTCGATTTCGAACGACAGTACGGCTGCTTTTTTCGCGGCCGTTCCGATGATCCTGACACCGGGTATTGCCGAAACATGATGCGTTGCATACTCAAGCAATTCGTGTTCGTATGCCTCTATATTGTCCAGTCCGATTTCGTTCAGATAGTCAATCGCTGCGCCCAGAACGATGGCCGCCATGATCGGCGGCGTACCCGCCTCGAATTTCCCCGGGATCACGTTGTAAGTCGTCTTCTCGAAGGTCACCGACAGAATCATGTCGCCGCCGCCCTGGTAGGGCTGCATTTTTTCCAGTAAATGCGCCTTGCCATACAGCGCGCCGATACCGGTCGGGCCGCACATCTTGTGTCCGGAGAAGGCATAAAAGTCGCAATCCAGATCCTGCACGTCAATGGCATGATGGGGCGCGGCCTGCGCGCCATCGAGTAGCACCGGTACACCCTTGCTGTGTGCAAAGGCAACCATTTCCTTGACTGGATTGATCGTACCGAGCGCGTTCGACACATGGGTCAGTCCGAGGAATTTTGTCTTCCCGTTGAACAGTGCCCTGAATTCGTCGATCAGCAATTCGCCGCGATCGTTCATCGGAATCACGCGTATCACCGCACCCTTCTCCTCTGCCAGCATCTGCCATGGAACGATGTTCGAATGGTGTTCCATGCCGGACAGGATGATCTCATCGCCCTTGCCGATGAATGCGCGACCATAGCCGTGCATCACCAGATTGATGGCTTCCGTGGTGCCGCGCGTAAAGATGATCTCGCGCGATTCCTTTGCGTTCAGGAAATGCCGGACCTTGACGCGCGCCTCCTCGTATTCCTTCGTGGCCAGTTCGCTCAGGTAATGCACTGCGCGGTGGATGTTGGAGTGCTCTTCCTGCTGGTAGCGCACCATCCGATCAATGACCGGCTGCGGCATCTGGCTGCTGGCGGCATTATCCAGATAGACCAGCGGATTTCCGGAAACTTGCAGTTTAAGTATCGGAAAGTCGGCCCTGATTTTATCCAGCCTGGCCTGGTTGATTGCACCTTGCGTCTGTGCAACAGAAATATTTTCCATCTTCATTTTTCTGCTCCGTCGGCACGACTGCCATTTACGCGCTCGAGTATCGTGCGTTCCAGCGACTGGACCAGAACCGGCACCGGAATCTTGTCTATGATCTCGGCTGCGAAGGCATGGGTGAGCAGATTCCTCGCCCGTGCTTCATTGAACCCGCGACTCTTGAGGAAGAACAGCGCATCCAGATCGATTTGTCCGATCGTCGCGCCATGTTTGCAACTCACATCGTCGTTGAAGATTTCAAGCTGTGGCTGGGTGTCGATATGCGCTTTTCCGGAAAGCAGCAAATTGCGGCTGCTTTGCTCCGAGTCGGTACCCGACGCGCCTTTTTGCACCATGATCTTGCCGCTGAAAATCGCGTGAGCCGACCCGTCGGCGATGCATTTGTGCAACTGGCGGCTGATGCAGCGCGGCGTTGCATGATCGATCCGGGTATGCGTGTCGGCGATCTGACGACCGCCAATCAATGCCAGACCGTTCAGCCTGACTTCGGCACCCTCGCCCCGCAGCGAGACATACAGCTCATGGCGCGAGATACGCGCACCGAATGCAAGTGCGGTGGAGGTATAGATACTACCACCAGCCGCATCGACCGAGCAGTGTCCGATATGAAAAGCGCTCTTGTCCTCGCGCTGAACGCGCACATGCTGGAGTTGCGCATGATCTTTCAGCACGACCTCGGTCACTGCATTCGAAAAATTGATGCCATCGTTCAGCCCCGCGTAGTCCTCTACCACGGTCGCGCGGCTGTTGGCGGCCATCACGATCAGGCATCTGGGGTAGATCGCGGAAGGGGTATCCCGCCTGGTCGCGATGTTCAGCAGATGGATGGGTGCCGCAGCTTCACCGGCAACATGAACAAAAGCGCCGTCCTCGAAGAAACGGGTATTCAATGCCGCGAAGGTATCCTGATCGAAAAGTGCATGCTGCGCAAAATTGGCCTCGACCTGCGCATCACCGGAACGCCCGACCCCATAAGATTCAGCCAGGGATGACACCGTCACGCTGGCGTCCGCCAGTTTCAGGTCGGAAAGTTGTGACGCATAACATCCGTCGACAAAGACCAGACGTATCGAGCCGGGGATCAGGAAATCATCGATGTCGGCCAACGCTACGGACGCGTAGGAATCTACCGGATGAAAAGCGTGCTGGAATAGCGGCGACAGATCGGTGAAGCGCCAGTCATCCTGCTTTGCCGTCGGGAAGTTCAGGGCCTGGGCACGAGCCCCCGCCTTGTCGCGAATCGGCGCCAGCCAGCTTTCCGATTTGACGGTTTTGCCGAGCAGCAATTGCTCGAAGCATTGTTCTTTCGTCCCCGATTTTGCAGTCATGTTCACGCTGCCGCCCTTAGCCAGTCGTAACCGCGCGCTTCCAGCTCCAGCGCGAGTTCCTTGCCGCCGGTCCTGACAATCCGGCCCGCGTCCATCACATGCACGTAATCCGGCACGATGTAATTCAGCAGGCGCTGATAATGCGTCACCATCACCACGGCATTGTCGGGCGTAAGCAGCGTGTTCACACCTTTCGCGACTATCCTCAACGCGTCGATATCCAGGCCGGAATCGGTCTCGTCGAGTATCGCCAGTTTGGGTTCAAGCACAGCCATTTGCAGGATCTCGTTGCGCTTCTTTTCGCCACCGGAAAAGCCCTCGTTCACGCTGCGACCGAGAAAGCTCGGATCCATTTCGACGACCTTGATCTTTTCCTGAATAAAGTCTTCGAATTCGAGCGGGTCGAGTTCTTCCAGTCCGCGTTCTGTCTGCAACGTATTGTAGGCAAGGCGCAACAAGGCGCTGTTTGACACGCCGGGAATCTCGACTGGATACTGGAACGCCAGAAACATTCCTGCTCTGGCACGCTCTTCCGGTTCAAGCGAAAAAAGATCCTTGCCTTGGAACATTGCAGTACCGCCTGTTACGGCATAGTCGGGATGTCCCGCCAGCACTTTGGAAAAGGTGCTCTTGCCCGAACCGTTGATGCCCATAATGGCATGCACTTCCCCGGCACGCACGGTGAGATCGACACCTTTCAGTATCTCGACACCTTCAACCTCGGCCTTCAGGTTTTTTACTTCCAATAATATCTTGCTGCCTTTGTTAATCACCCTACGCTCCCTTCAAGTTTAAGTCCCAGCAACTTGGTTGCCTCGACCGCAAATTCCATCGGCAAATGTACGAACACATCTTTGCAAAAGCCGTTGATGATCATCGAAATTGCTTCTTCCGAACCGATGCCGCGCTGCGCAAAAAAGAACATCTGGTCTTCGCCAATCTTCGATGTCGATGCCTCGTGCTCGATCATGGCCGTGGTGTTCTGCACATCGATAGTCGGGAACGTGCTCGCTGCACAACGGTCACCGAGCAGCATCGAATCGCACTGCGAATAATTCCTGGCGCCGCTGGCGCGGCTACCAACCTTGACCTGCCCCCGGTAGCAGTTGCTCGAACGACCCGCGGAGATGCCTTTCGAGATGATCTTGCTGCGGGTGTTCTTGCCGATGTGGATCATCTTGGTGCCGGTGTCGGCCTGCTGCATGTGATTGGTCAGCGCAACGGAATAAAATTCGCCGGTCGAATTGTCGCCCAGCAGCACGCAGCTCGGATACTTCCAGGTGATCGCGGAACCGGTCTCGACCTGCGTCCAGGATATTTTCGAATTGACACCCTTGCACAGGCCGCGCTTGGTGACAAAATTGTAGATGCCACCCTTGCCGTTCTCGTCACCGGCATACCAGTTCTGTACCGTCGAATACTTGATGTCGGCATTGTCCAACGCGACCAGCTCGACAACCGCCGCATGCAGCTGGTTGGTATCGAACTGTGGCGCAGTGCAGCCTTCCAGGTAGCATACCGAGGCGCCTTCTTCGGCAATGATCAGCGTGCGCTCGAATTGTCCGGAACCCTCGGTATTGATCCGAAAATAGGTGGACAGATCCATCGGGCATTTGACGCCTTTGGGAATGAAACAGAACGAGCCGTCGGTGAACACCGCCGAATTGAGCGCGGCATAAAAATTGTCTCCGCTGGGCACCACGCTGCCGAGATACTGCTTCACCAGTTCCGGAAATTCCCGCACAGCTTCGGAAAAGGAGCAGAAAACGATCCCGACTTCAGCCAGCTTGGCCTTGTAGGTTGTGGTCACCGACACGCTGTCGAAGATCACATCCACCGCCACGCCGGACATCAGTTTTTGCTCGTGTAACGGGACACCGAGCTTCTCGAAAGTGCGCCGCAATTCCGGATCAACCTCGTCCATGCTCGCGAGCTTTTTCTTCTGCTTGGGCTGGGCAAAATAGATGATGTCCTGAAAGTCGATCTTCGGATAACTGACGTTCGCCCATTCAGGCTCCATCATGGTCAGCCAGTGCCGGTATGCGCCCAGGCGAAATTCGAGCAGCCATTCCGGTTCATGCTTCTTCGCCGAGATCATGCGTATCACATCTTCGCTCAGACCCTTGGGAACGACCTCGGATTCGATGTCGGTCACGAAACCATGCTTGTATGGCTGATTGACCAGATTCTGTAATGCAGTGCTCATGTTAGCTCCTTAAACCGCAAAGCTTTCGCCGCAGCCGCATTGATTCTTCACATTGGGATTATTGAACTTGAATACATGCCCCAATCCCTCCTTTTCATACGCCAGTTCGGTTCCCTCGAGGAACGGCAGGCTTTCCGCATCGACCAGCACTTTCGCGCCAAAGCCTTCGAACACCATGTCGTTATCCAGCACTTCCTGGGCGATATCGAAGGTATAGGCAAAGCCGCTGCACCCCGATTTCTTCACGCCAAGCCGCAACCCGACTCCATTGCCGCTTTTCTCGATCTGGTTGCGTATGTGATTTGCTGCCAATTCCGTTAATGTGATTGCCATGAGTTTCTCCAATTCAAAAATTTAAACAAATGCACCGCGTGAACGTATCCTGCTCACGTCCACTACCTGTGGCATCGGCGCGATCATCTGGGCAAGATTCACCTTATCTAGCGCGTCGTGAATGATGTGATTGATTCCCTGCCAGTTGCTGCGGGTCGAACAGGTCGACTCGCGTTCACAGGAAGTCGTGGTGCTGCTGCACTCGGTGATGGAAATCGGGCCGTCCATCGCATTGATGATCTCGGCGATGGAAATATCGCCGGGAGCACGCGCCAGCATATAGCCGCCTTTGGCACCAAGCGAAGAAGCGACAAGATTCTCGCGCACCAGCATCTTCAGTATCTTGCTCACCGTGGGAACCGCTATACCCAGCGCTGCAGAAACCTCGCTGGCGCTATGTACAACCCTGTCCTTGGCCATATAGGCCATAACCTGAGTACCATAATCCGCAAACTTGCTTAAACGTAGCATCTATCTACCTCGCATAACTAGGACTAGTTTAGTCCTAGTTAGTTCACGATGCAACTTTAAAAATTATCGAGGGCAGAATTTAGGGCCTGACGGCCATTCGGAAAGCGGCTGGTGAGGTTCATACAGGCTACCCGGTAGCGTAAAATTATTGCAGTCGCAGAGCAATATTAATGTTAATTTTCGGGGTAAAGTCAGGACTTCAAAAACTCATTTAGTGAGAAGTACGAATAAAAAAGCAACCGGGGATGGTTACTTTATGCGCCGAGCAGGGAGATGACTTCCTTGATTTCGTGACGCAGCGCGGCAATATTCAGCACTGCGGTCTTTGATACCGGGTGATCTTCGGCATGATTTTGATGTTCCAGCAGATTGCGCGCACCGCTAATCGTGAAACCCTGCCCATACAATAACTCTCGGATGTGCCGTATCAGCATCACTTCATGATGTTGATAGTAGCGACGGTTGCCGCTGCGTTTAACCGGTTTAAGCTGGGTAAATTCCTGTTCCCAGTAGCGCAGCACGTGCGCCTTGACTCCGCACAACACGCTGACCTCACCGATGGTGAAGTATCGCTTTGCGGGAATCGGGGGCAGTTCGGAGTTAGGCTTGTGGTTTTCCATGATAGGACTTTTCCACCATGGTTTTCAATTTTTGGCTGGGATGAAAGGTCACGACACGGCGTGCGGTGATCGGGATTTCTTCGCCAGTCTTGGGATTACGTCCGGGGCGCTGGGGTTTGTCGCGCAGTTGAAAATTACCGAAACCGGATAGCTTGACGCTCTCGCCCTGTTCCAGTTGCAAACGAATTTCCTCAAAAAACGCTTCGACCATATCTTTGGCTTCACGCTTGTTAAGGCCCACTTTTGCGAACAGCTGATCGGCCAGTTCGGCTTTGGTTAATGTCGTTGTCATATTTCTCCCTTATTGCCATCCCGCGTTACGGGAACTGCCTCAATACACATTACATACGCAACTGCGCACCGTGGGTTTGCAAAACCGCCACCAGCTGCGCGATGCTTGGTTCAATTTCAGACTCTGTGAGTGTTTTATGAGTATCTTGTAATAACACACGGAATGCAACGCTTTTTTTGCCCTGCTCCACGCCTTTTCCGCGATATATGTCGAACAGCGCAAGCTCTGCCACATAGGGTACGGATAGTCCTTGCATGGCGTCCAGCAAGGTTTGTACCGTCACGCCTTCATCGACCAGTACCGCCAGATCACGGCGCACCGGCAGGAATTTGGGGATCTCGCTCAACAGTGGGACCCGGGCTTGTGTCAACGCGCCGAGTTCGACTTCAAACCACACGCAGGCCTGGGCGAGGTCGTATTGCTGTTGCCAGTGCGGATGCAATTCACCTATCCATCCCACCATCTGCTCGCCGCAGAATATCTGTGCGGAGCGTCCCGGGTGCAGAGCTGGATGGGCGGCGGCAACGAAGCGCAACACGCGGGGTGCGAACAATGCTTCGACATCCGCTTTCACATCAAAGAAGTCCACCGGTCTGGCTGTCACGCCCCATTGTTCAGGTTGGGCTTCACCATGACACAACCCAGATAATCGCTGGGTCTGGACATAGCCATCGTCTGCTTTGGCAAAACATGCACCGACTTCGAACAGTCGTACACGAGGCTGTTTGCGGTTCAGATTGAAGCGCAACGCGCCGACCAATCCACCAATCAGACTGCTGCGCATCACCGCCAGATTGCTGGCAATCGGATTTTGCAACGCGACAGGGTGCTCGTTACCGCACAAGTCGCGCTCGACCTGCGCTTCCAGGAAGGAGTAGCTCACGATCTCCTGGTAATCGCGGGCCACCAGCAATTTCTGGATATGTGCCAATGGGCGCTGTAACTCGCTGTAGGGCAATATGGTCAGGGCCGCTTGTGGCGCCAGTGCGGGAATATGGTCATAGCCGTGCAGGCGTGCCAGTTCCTCGATCAGATCGGCCTCGATGGACAGGTCAAAGCGGAAGCTCGGCGGTGTCACCCGGAAATCGTCACCATTCGCGGTGAAGTCGAATTCCAGGCGCTTGAACAGGGTTGCGATCTGCCGGTTATCCAGCTCGATGCCGAGTACCCGTGCGACGCGCGACCGGCGCAGCGCGATCGGGGAACGCACCGGCAACTGCCCGACTGCCTCGCTGATCGGGCCGGCGTTGCCGCCGCAGATTTCCAGCAGCAATTGTGTGGCGCGCTCCAGGGCCTGACGGGTCGCCGCAAAATCCACCCCGCGCTCGAATCGGAATGAGGAGTCGGTCGCCAGTCCGAAACGGCGTGCCCTGCCCGCAATCGCGTCGGGATGGAAAAATGCGCTTTCCAGGAATACGTCCCGCGTGGTGGTTTCCACGCCGCTGCCCTGCCCGCCCATGATGCCGGCCAGCGCCAATACCCGCGAGTCATCGGCGATGACCAGGACTTCCTCGTCCAGTATCACGTTCTGCCCGTTGAGCAGGGTCAGCACTTCGCCTTTGCGTGCCCTGCGCACCGTGATCCCGCCGGACAGTCTGGCCACATCGAAGGCATGCATCGGCTGCCCGATCTCCAGCATCACATAGTTGGTGATGTCCACCACCGCGCTGATGCCGCGCAATCCGCTACGCTCCAGCCGGCGCAGCATCCAGTCCGGCGTAACCGCTGCCGCGTTCACGCCGCGCACCAGTCGCCCGCAATATAACGGGCAAGCCGGTGCATCCGATACTTTGACCGGCAATTGCTCGGACAAGGTGACTCGCTGTGTCTGAATATCCAGCGGTTTCAGTTTGCTGCCCGTCAGTGCCGCGACTTCACGCGCGATGCCGACCATGCCGGAACAATCGCTGCGGTTGGGCGTCAGCTTCAGGGTAAACAGTTTGTCATCCAGCTCCAGATATTCGCGTAGCGTTTTGCCGACCGGCGCGTCGCCGGGCAGCAACCACAGTCCTTCGCTTTGTTCAGCCAGACCGAGTTCTTTTTCAGCACACAGCATGCCGAACGATTCCACATTGCGCACCTTGGCCTGCTTGATGACAAAGCCTTTTTCATTGTCACCATTTGGGGGCAACACCGCACCGATGCGCGCGCACGGCACTTTTATGCCGACCGCGACATTCGCCGCACCGCACACAATATTCAGCGGAGCCGCTTCGCCGACATTCACCTGGCAAACATTCAGACGATCCGCATTGGGATGCCTGACCACTTCCAGCACTTCGCCCACCACCACATTGGTAAATGCGGGCGCGACAGACTCCAGACCTTCGACTTCCAGGCCCGCCATGGTCAGCACATGGCCCAGTGCCTCGCTGGACAGGTCGGGATTGACCCGGGTTCTTAACCAGTTTTCGGAAAATTTCATGGTTATATGTTCAGTTGAATTGCTTGAGAAAGCGCAAATCGCTCTCGTAAAACAGTCGCAGATCGTTCACGCCGTAGCGCAACATCGCCAGACGCTCCACCCCCAGGCCAAACGCGAACCCGAGATATTTTTCGCTGTCGATATTGACGTGCTTCAGCACGTTCGGATGCACCATGCCGCAGCCGCCGATTTCCAGCCATCCGCCGTTCCAGCTCATATCCATTTCGGCAGACGGCTCGGTAAACGGGAAAAACGAGGGACGGAAACGCACCTGCAAATCGTCTTTCTCGAAAAAGCGCTGCAGAAAATCCTGGACCACGCCCTTGAGATTGGCAAAACTGATGTGTTCATCGACCCACAGACCTTCCACCTGATGGAACATCGGGGAATGCGTGGCATCGGAATCGACCCGGTATACACGGCCGGTGGAGATGATCTTCAAAGGCGGCTGCTGATCTTCCATATAGCGCACCTGCACCGGCGAGGTATGGGTGCGCAACACGTTCTGTGGATCGATGTAAAAAGTATCATGCATCGCACGCGCCGGATGGTTTTCCGGAATGTTCAGCGCGGTGAAGTTGTAGAAATCGCTTTCGATCTCGGGACCGGATGCGGCCGCAAAACCCAGCGAGTGAAACAGCTGTTCGATGCGCTCCAACGTGCGTGTTACCGGATGCAGGCCACCAACGCTGATACCGCGTCCCGGCAGCGTCACATCCAGGGATTCTTTCGCCAGTTTTTGCGCAAGTTTGTTTTGCTGCAACGCATCGCGGCGCTGCTGCAGTGCGGCTTCTATACCCTGTTTGACCTGATTGATGCGCGCGCCCGCAGCGGGACGCTCTTCGGCAGACAGCCTGCCCAATCCTTTCAGCAATACCGTCAGGCTACCCTCTTTACCCAGATAGCGCGCTTTGACCTGCTCCAGCTCAGTCTCATCGCTGATCAGCGCAAACTGCTGCAGAGCCTGGTCGAGAATTTGTTGTAGTTCTTCCATCCCTAATACCAGAATAATCGGACACCAATAACACAAAAGGAACAGCGAAAACAAAAAAGGAGGCTTACCGCCTCCTTTTTATTTCAGCGCTGGTACTTAAACGCCGAGGCCGGCTTTGGCTTGCACCACGAATTGTGCAAAAGCTGCCTTGTCGAACACAGCGATGTCGGACAATACCTTGCGGTCGACTTGAATCGACGCTTTTTTCAGCCCGTTCATGAATACGCTGTAGGTCATGCCTTGCTCGCGTGCCGCTGCATTGATACGGGCGATCCACAAGGTGCGGAACTGGCGTTTCTTTTGACGACGATCACGATAAGAATATTGCCCCGCCTTCATTACCGCCTGTTTGGCGATACGGTAGACATTTTTGCGGCGGCCGCGATAACCCTTGGCCAGATCGAGAATCCTCTTGTGACTTGCGCGTGCTACTACTCCACGTTTTACTCTTGGCATGGTCTGCTCCTTATGCGTAAGGCATCATGGCGCGAACCGATGCTTTGTTGGTTGCGTGGACCTCTGTGGTGCCGCGCAATTGACGTTTGGTCTTGGTGGTCTTTTTGGTCAGGATATGACGCTTGAAGGCACTTGAACGCTTGATGCTGCCACCAGCGCGAACGACGAAGCGCTTTTTTGCTCCGCTTTTGGTTTTCATCTTGGGCATGATTCTTCCTTTAAGTTGTGGCGGTAGGTGTTTTCCCATGGAAAAGCTTGATACCCATACACCACTTTTTATTGGGACTTTTTTGCTACATCAACCCGACCGTCCCTTTGTTGTCAGATCAACAATTATTCCATCTTTCCGGCTTTGCGTTACTCAGCCCGGCTTTTTGCTCGCCGGCTTTGGCGACAACACCATCACCATCTGCCGGCCTTCCATCTTGGGAAACTGCTCGACTATACCGTGTTCCACCAGGTCACCCCTGACGCGCTCGATCAAGCGCATGCCGATTTCCTGATGGGCCATTTCACGACCGCGAAAACGCAGCGTCACTTTGGTTTTATCGCCGTCGCCCAGAAACTTGATCAAGTTGCGCAGCTTGATATTGTAATCCCCTTCGTCGGTATTCGGACGAAACTTGATTTCCTTTATCTGGACCTGCTTCTGCTTGAGCTTGGCTTCATGTAGCTTCTTGCTTTCGGCATATTTGAATTTGCCGATATCCATGATGCGACATACGGGCGGCTCCGCTAACGGCGAAATCTCCACCAAGTCCAAATCTGCTTCATCGGCCATACGCAATGCTTCCACGATGGTCACGATCCCGAGGGGTTCCTTTTCGACACCAATGAGTCGCACCTGCGGTGCGGTAATCATCTCATTCATGCGCTGCGATTTATCTTGTGCTATTGCAATATCTCCACTTAAACAATACTTAAGCCGTGTTACCCGGTTGCAATTTCGGTTTGCAAACGCTGAAGCAGGGCTTCAAACGTCATCTGTCCGAGATCCTCACCACTACGGGTACGCACGGCCACCAAATTTCCTGCCACTTCCTTGTCGCCGATAATCAGCTGATAAGGTAATTTCTGCAAGCTATGTTCGCGTATTTTATAGGTAATCTTCTCATTACGCAAATCCAGTTGTATCCGCAGTCCGGCAGAGCGCAATTTGTGCGCAATCCGCGTCACGTATTCTTCCTGCGCCTGCGAAATATTCATCAACACAAGCTGGATCGGTGACAGCCACAACGGGAACGCGCCGGCATGATGCTCGATCAGTATGCCGATGAAGCGTTCCATGGACCCCAGAATCGCGCGATGTAGCATTACCGGGGGTTTGCGGCTATTGTCCTCGTCGACAAACTCCGCACCCAGACGCACCGGCAAATTAAAATCCAGCTGTATCGTGCCGCATTGCCACAAACGGCCCAGACTGTCTTTCAGCGTAAATTCGACCTTGGGGCCGTAAAAAGCGCCCTCACCCGGCTGGACTTCATACGCCAGATCGTTTTGTTTCAATGCCGAGGCCAGTCCCGCTTCGGCCTTGTCCCAGGTTTCATCCGACCCGACCCTTTTTTCCGGACGGGTGGACAACTTGACCAACACTTCGTTGAAGCCGAAATCCCGATATACCTCATTCAGCATGACGATGAACTTTGATACCTCGGACTGTACCTGCGCTTCGGTACAGAATATATGCGCGTCATCCTGTGTAAAGCCGCGCACCCGCATCAAACCGTGCAGAGATCCGGATGTCTCGTTGCGGTGGCAGGAACCGAACTCCGCCAGCCTCAGCGGCAGGTCGCGGTAGCTGTGCAGACCGTGATTGAATATCTGCACATGACCGGGACAGTTCATCGGCTTTACCGCGTAATCACGATTTTCAGAAGCCGTGGTGAACATGTTGTCGTGATAGTTTTCCCAGTGCCCTGATTTCTCCCACAGCGTCCTGTCCATGATGGTCGGGGTGCGCACTTCCTGGTAGTCGTGCTCGATGAACTTGCGTCGCATGTACTGTTCGACTTCCTGCCACAGCGTCCAGCCCTTGGGATGCCAGAACACCATGCCGGGCGACGAATCTTGCATATGGAATAATTCCAGCTGCTTACCCAGCTTGCGGTGGTCGCGCTTTTCGGCTTCCTCGAGTTGATGCAGGTAGGCATCCAGCTCTTCCTTCTTCGCCCAGGCAGTGCCGTAGATGCGCTGCAACATTTCGTTCTTCGAATCGCCGCGCCAATATGCCCCGGCCAGCTTCATCAGTTTGAACACTTTAAGCTTGCCGGTGGAGGGCACGTGCGGGCCGCGGCACAGGTCGGTGAAATCACCCTCGGTATACAGCGACACCTCCTGGTCGGCGGGAATGGACGAGATGATCTCGGCTTTGTAATGCTCGTTGATACTCTTGAAATAGTCGACCGCCTCATCGCGCGGCAATACCTTGCGAGTCACGGGAATGTCGCGCTTGGCCAGTTCGCCCATGCGTTTTTCCAATGCAGTCAGGTCTTCCGGCGTGAACGGGCGATGATATGAAAAGTCGTAGAAGAAGCCGTTCTCGATCACCGGACCAATAGTCACTTGCGCATCGGGAAACAGCTCCTTCACTGCATAAGCCAGCAAGTGGGCGGTGGAATGGCGGATGATCTCAAGACCATCGGCATCCTTGTCGGTAACGATGGCCAGCGCGGCATCCTGTGCGATCAGATATGAAGTATCCACCAGTTGGCCGTCCACTTTCCCGGCCAGCGCCGCACGCGCCAAACCGGCTCCGATACTGAGTGCAACATCAGCGACTGTCACGGGCTGCGCAAAGCTGCGCTGGGAACCATCCGGTAAAGTAATAACTGGCATATCTTCTTTTCTAAAATACAAAGTGCGGCGATGCCGCACTGGAAATATTGCATGACACAATCGGAATTCAAGAACTTCGGTCTGGGAACGATCCCGCTTTAACCAGCCCATATCGTTGAAGACGGGACATTATAGTGTTACTGAAGGAATTTACAATTTATTGCATGTACTAAACACGCGATGGCCGGGTTCCTCAAGAATTTAAATTCGGTCCAATGAGTACATAATGAATACTGCTTTGGTCCTATAATGCAATCCTAATTCCTTTACTCAAAAATCCACTGCTATGCAAAACTCCATTTCAGCTCCCGGTCAAAAACTGAGAGGTATTGCTGCACGAGGCTTTACCCTGATCGAGATCATGGTGGTTGTGGTCATCATGGGCATCATGGCGGCGCTGATTGTGCCCAAACTGATGGGGCGCACCGACGATGCGCGCATCATCGCGGCCAAGCAGGACATCGCCACGATCATGCAGGCGCTCAAATTGTACAAGCTGGATAATCAACATTACCCGACCACCGAGCAGGGCTTGCAGGCACTGGTTACCAAACCAAGCTCGGGGCCCTCCGCCAACGGCTGGAAAACCGGGGGATATATCGACAAGCTGCCCAAAGATCCGTGGGGCAATTCCTACCAATATCTGTCACCCGGTATCAAGGGTGAAATCGATGTCTTCACATTGGGTGCGGATGGCCAGCCGGGAGGTGTCGGCAACGATGCCGATATCGGCTCGTGGGATCTGTAATCCCATTTGCCGCACAGGGATCCGATCGCGCCCATCTGAGCGCGAAATGTCGGCCAGCGTCACGCGGATTCACGCTGCTTGAGTTGCTGGTGGTGATGGTGATCGTCGGCATCACACTTGGCGCGGTCTCGTTTAATGCGATGCCGAACGATCAAAAGGTGCTGCAAAACGATGCGCAACGTATCGCGCTGTTGCTGCAGTCGGCACGGGACGAGGCCATTGTGCGCAACCACCCGATCGCATTCGAAGCGGAGGCCGATCGTTATCGTTTCCTGTCATTCCAAAACAACAAATGGAGCACGCTCAAGCAGGATGATTTGTTGCGCGAGCGTGAATTCAAGCATTCACCGGTCACCTTCACGATCAGACCGGCTTCGGCAGAACAATCCACCCCGCTACGCATCATCTTCGGCCGCGAGCCGGTCGGCATACCATTTGTCCTGACGCTTGCCGCAGGGGATGCGCAAGTGGCAATCCATGCCGACGGAATCGGACATTTCTTCGTGGAATAAGATGCGCCCCGACCATCGTCCAACCCCGCACCCATCGAATCGTTTCAGCGCAGGATTCACTTTGCTCGAAGTGATGGTGGCACTGGTCATTATCGGGACGGCACTCGGCGCCAGTCTGCGTGCCGTCGGCAGCCTGACCAAAAACAGCGCCGACTTGCGCGCCTCGATGATGGCGACCTGGTCGGCCGAAAACCGGCTGTCGCAGATCCGGCTGAACCACGAATGGCCCGCGCTTGGTCAGCGCAAATTCGATTGCAACCAGGGCGAATTGCATCTGGTGTGCGAAGAAAATATTTTCACCACACCCAACCCCTACTTCCGCCGCGTTGAAGTAAGCGTATTCGATGAGGACAATTCCGAACGGCGCATCATCAAGCTGGACCAGGTGGTACCCAATGCATAATTCAAATTCCACTTTATTGGTGCTACTGCGTTGGCTTCCTCACTCACTCCTGATGAAACAACCAGCCATTCGACTAGACTATCTAACAACGATAGCCAAGTCGCTGGTTATAGCCGTACTAAAAATACTGAAAAAACTACTAGCCATTCCACTAGCCCGTCAAAAAACGCCGGGCAAGTGGCTGGTTATGTCTTCGTCGTTCGTTCGTTGCCGCCTTGTATCACCTTCAAATTGGAATGTGAATGGCAGATCGAATTCGAAGCAACGGGGACTCACCCTGGTCGAGCTGCTGGTCGCGATCAGCGTGCTTGCATTCGTTGCAGTGCTCGGCTGGCGCGGACTCGACAGCATCGTGCGGGCGCGCATCGCGCTTACCAGTGATCTTGCGCAGACACGTGGCATGCAACTCACCTTCGCACAGCTGCAAAACGATTGCGCACATCTTGCCAGCCCCTCCGCCCTGCCCGACCGGATTCCGCTCGCAATCGATCAGGGCCAGCTCACGCTGGTACGCACGGTGTATGCCGACAACCAGCCGTCACGCCTGCAAGTCATCAGCTATCGGGTTTATGACGGTTTGCTGACACGCCGCGAATCCCCCCCGACGCGCGATTACCGGGAGCTGGATACTTTTTGGCAAAACGCCGTAAACGGCACTTTTACCAGCCAACCGGTGGTGCTGCAATCGGATGTGGCTGATATGACAATGCGGTTATGGATCAACGGCGGCTGGCGTACAAAAACTGATGCGGTGATCACGGTCGGGGACCCGGTCGCAACTCAGTCTGTACCCACAGGGCTGGAAGTTTCGCTGCAATTGCGCGGACGTGATGGCAGCCTGCTGAAAATATTTTTGCTGGGGGCGGTGTGAAAGCAGGCCCACCTCCGCGAAATAGTCAGCGCGGTGTCGCAGTCATCATTGCGCTGTTGCTTACGACGCTGGCCATCACCATTGTCGCGAGTCTTTTCTGGCAACAGCAGGTGCAAGTCCGTTCGATCGAAAATCAGCGCCTGCAATTGCAAAAACAATGGATACTGCGCGGCGCACTTGATTGGGCCAGCCTGATCCTGCGTGAGGACGCCAAGTATTCGAGCGTCGATACACTGGATGAACCCTGGGCCACGCCGCTCGCGGAAACACGACTCAACCAATATGTCGATGACAACCGTGCTGATGCCTCGGATGCAACCTTGTCGGGGAGTATCACTGATGCCCAGGCACGCTACAACCTGACCAACCTGTGCCCCAATGGAACGATCAACCCCGTTGAGGTGAGTGCATTTGCAAAACTGCTCAACAATGCAAACATCGATCCGGCTCTGGCACAGGCAACCGCCAACCTGATGGCGGCGGCACAGAAAAAGCCGGCAGCAAACGATGCAAATACCGTAAACCAGTCCGGCCCGCTACCGATGAATCTTACCCAGGTCGATGACCTGCTTGCGGTGCCGGGCTTTACGCCGGAGATGCTCGCCGGGATAAGAAATATTGTGATCTTCCTGCCGCGCGCCACACTGGTTAACGTGAACACCGCACCAGCCGAAGTGCTTTCTGCCATCAGTACACTTTCGATTTCCGACGCAACCGCGCTGGTAGCGAGCCGCAACACCGCGACCTTTCGCAACCCCGGTGATTTTATGCTGCTCATGCACGAAAACCGTCTGATCGTGACAGACGTGGCAGTCTCGACCAACTATTTTCTGGTCAATGGCAAAGTAATCATGAGCCGTGCCGAATCGGAAATTCAAGCGTTGATCGAACGCAATGGCATCAACACCAAACTGGTCTGGATCAGGGATTATTAAGCCGGACAGCACCCCCCGATAAAACCATCTATAAAACAATAGCGAGGCTGATAATACGAAAAATCCGCTTTCGACTCATCCCGGCTTGCAGGCATATCCTGTCTACAGATATCAATGCAGGCTTCAGAAAACGCAAGCCGGCACGGTGCGCGTAAATCAAAACATGGATCGCCGGAAATCATGTCATCCCGGGAAATTCTAGCTTCATGCTCCCGATAAAAATCAATTTTTAATGTGCGCTAGCGTACAGAATGGATAACCGGGAAGTGGCATAAATATGCCACGTGTAACTGGTGCGATTTTTTCCGCCCAAACCGATAAAAAATTGGATCAGGGCAAATGTGTACGCTTATAGTCCATACGGAAAAAATACAATAAAACCATCAAAATTGAGGTAAGTCGCGATGCGCAAAATATTCGGAGTCATCATCACCATCTTCTATGTGATGTTCATCCCTGCCCAGGCCCAGGCTGCCACAAAGGGTACTATAACCAAGCCCGCTCTCCCGGCAAAAACGGGGGTAACCTACCGAAGTTGCAGGGGGTGTCCTCAAATGGTGGTGATCTATCCGGGAAGTTTTGACATGGGCTCCCCCGATTCTGAAGCTGGACGGGGTGACGATGAAGGCCCGGTGCATAGTGTCAAAATCAAGCGGTACTCGATTGGCAAGAACGAGATCACGCGGGGGGAGTTTGCAGAGTTTGTCAAAAAAACCCGCTACAGCACCGGCGACAAATGCTGGACGCTTGAAAATGGCAGTTATAAAGAGCACAAAGGCAACTGGCACGAACCCGGTTTTCCGCAAAGCGACCTGGATCCGGTCGTCTGTATCAACTGGAATGATGCCCAGGCCTATGCGAAATGGTTGTCACGCAGAACGGGCAAAAAATATCGTCTGCCGACCGAGGCCGAATGGGAATACGCCGCCCGTGGTGGAACCGGCACAGCACGTTACTGGGGAAGCAACCCTGATGATGCCTGCGCCTATGCGAATGGCGCTGACAAAACCGCGCAAGAAAAAATTCACGGCGCAACATCCTGGTCAGTTCATCAGTGTACTGACGGCTTTGCCTATACCGCTCCGGTGGGTCACTTCAAACCCAACGCATTCGGATTGAATGACATGCTGGGGAACGTGTGGGAATGGACCGGGGATATTTATCATGCCAACTACAAGGGCGCGCCCACTGATGGCAGTGCCTGGCAGGACAGCGGCAATAAACGATTGTTGCGCGGTGGTTCCTGGAATAATTCGCCATCAGACCTGCGTGCCGCTGTACGTTACAAGAACGACCCCGGACTTCGTTTCAGCAGCTTCGGGTTTCGCGTGGTCAGGTCATACAAGTAGCGCATGGCATTGAAACCGATTATGCCTGCCATTAAGCTTCAATTCATCGGGATTCGCGGGCTCTTGGCCAGCCTGTTGTGGAGCATCATGCTTCTCTATCCCGTGGCAATGCTTGGCGCAGAAGAATCTATTTTGCCGGTGGCACAATCCGCTCCCGTGGCAACACAACCTGTTTCGCTGGAGGCACAATCCGCGCCGGTGGCAACACAACCTGTATTATTCACGCCACAAACGGTTCCCAAGACTTCAACATCCGATAGCTTTGATTCATTGGAACCTTCGCGTGATTATTTATCAGGAAAAATCACCGGCTTCGCCAGCTATATCGACCGCTACTTTGGCGGTGATCGCCATTTCCAGGAAAGCAATGACACTGTGGTTCAACTGGATCTTAGCAAACTGAATGGATACGGGAGTGATCACAAGATCGATTTTGCAGGCAGGGTAAATTTGAGATTGCCCCAGACCGAGGGGCGATTACACCTGTTGATCGAAACAGACCCCGAAAAAAACATTTCCGCCCAGCCCACAGCCGGTTCGACAGTGATCAAAGACAAGGTTGTCGTGCCTAGTAGTGTCGCCCTGGCTGCACGTTATGCGGCAGCCGAAGTGGCCAAAGAAAACGCCTGGCACTTCAGCACCGACGTGGGAATTAAATTTCCCATCCCGCCCAAACCCTTTGTCCGCAGCAGAGCCAGTTATTCGACACCGATGGGCAACTGGCGGCTGAACGCAACGCAGTCTGTGTACTGGTTCAACACCCTGGGTGCGGGCGAGACCAGCCAGCTGGATCTGGATCGAATCATAAGCCCCCCACTGCTGTTTCGTTCCTCCAGTATCGTCACATGGCTAAATGACGGCCAGAACTTCGACATGCGCCAGGATCTGTCTGTTTATCACACCCTGACTGACCGCACCGCCTTGCTATATCAGGCGAGTGCAATCGGGATAAGCAATCCGCAATACCAGATGACCGATTTTGTCTTGCTGGTGCTGTACCGCTACCGCATGCACCAGGAATGGCTGTACTTTAATTTAAGCCCGCAATTGCACTTTCCCAGAGACAGGCAATATCACTATAGCCCTGCACTCAGTGTGAGTCTGGAAATGCTGTTTGATGATTCGAGATGATCCTCCCCACACTATCGTAGTGTCACCGATATTCACCCATCGCACTGACGCGTCACCCGGCACATGCTTGGTGTCACTATCTCAGTAGTGAATTGCCTACCTTTGGCGTACTCCTTGCGGGTGAAGCCCGGAAGCCGCGGATTACGGGGCAATGATTGTAGGAGCGGGCCATGCCCGCGATCAATCGACAGGTCGCGGGCATGGCCCGGTGACAACTCTGCATCTGCTTCAGCTGATAGCAGATTGCCTGCTTTTAGTGCTCCTGCAAAATTCTTCGATTGAACAGGTGAAAAAAGTATTTGTAGACAAAATTTCTGGCCACTGAGTAAAGCAGAACAGATATGTTTGTTGCTCGATAGAGATGAATCAGCACCGGTTTCATCCAGATAACAGCTCCTTTGACCTTTCCAAAAATTAATGTTCTATAAGTGCGCTAACGCACGGAGCGCCATGGGCTGAAGTGGGATAGTGCCCATGTGGTTGATGAAACTATTAGCCTCTCGTCGCAGTTCAACAGCGAATATCGACGTGGTGGATACGGACAAGTTCCAGCAATGGTCCGATCGCTTACAAGAGAGTACTTTTTGGAACAATAATTAAGGAGAAGCAAATGAAAAATTTCGAAAAATTTTACAAGCCTGCAATGTGGTCAACGACGGTACTGCTCGCCACTATTTTGGCAGCATGTGGCGGCAGTAGTGGCAGTGGGAGCGCATCCGCAACTCCAACTCCAGCTGCAACCGGGGCAACCTGCACGGCGGGAACGTTGAATTGCGTAGATCTTAAAACGGCCGCCAATTATGCGATTCTGGCAGAAGCAGGTGTGACATATACTCCGACTGCCACGACCACCTCCACTCCCAAGATAATCGGGAATATTGGAATTAGTCCAGCCCAAGCAAGCTTCATAACCGGATTTGCATTGAACCTGCCCGCAGGCGGCGCATATTCGACATCGACGCTGGTAACCGGGGCAATATACGCACCCGGCTACGCAAATCCAACGCCTAACGATCTGACTGTCGCTATCGGCGATAAGCTTGCCGCATACAACGCTGCTGTCGCATTGGCTTCATCTGGTGGCGGAGTCGCTGGTGGTACACCAGGTGTTGCTTGTCCCAATGTCGGTGATCTGGGCGCCCAGACACTGACTCCAGGTGTTTACAAGTGTGGTGCGACCGCTCTCCAAATAACTACTGGAACTCTCACCCTCAGTGGCGCAGGCGTCTATGTGATCCAAACTAACGGGACGCTTACTCAGGCCGCAAATACTCAGGTAACCTTGACCGGTGGCGCACTGCCTCAGGATGTCTTCTGGCAGGTTGCCGGTGCCGTATCCATAGGAGCTGGCGCACACATGGAAGGGAATATTCTGTCGGCATCAAATATCGCAATGGTGACAGGCGCTACGCTAAAAGGCAGACTGTACGCAAAAACTGGCGTTGCTATGGATGCCAATACGGTTACGCAGCCGTAAGGCATGAAGTATTAGATTCAAATGCAGCAAACAAAGGCCGTCGCAAGACGGCCTTTGTTATTGAGGGCATGTAAATCAACTGCTCATCTTGGATCTATTGAGGTTTACATAATTAAAGACAGAATCTCCGCTCCCGTAGGAGCGCAATTTATTGCAACAAAGTCAGGCAATCTGCTATCGAGCAAACTCGATGCAGAATTGACACCGCGATGTTTCCCGAAATCGCCCGACAAGTCGGGCTCCTACATAACCAGCCTGCGTGTGTTGTCGGGGCTTCAGCCCCTTAGTGTCAATTCCACACGCAGCTTGCTGCGTAGTGGATTGCCTGCCTTTGGTGCAACCACGGCGTACCGCTTGCGGGTGTACTTGGTTATCGTTAACCAGCGGTTTATGTCACCGTTTGTTGGCGACTTAGCCGAATGGCTATGCATAGCCTTTTGATGGCCTGGTCGAATGGCCAGTAGTTCTATCAGTAGTTCTACCAATGACGGTTACTGTAGTTGCATCTGTCATGAATTACGGAAGCTCAATAATACGCCGGAGTAACAGTCAGAACGATATATGTACGGCCAAATATATTTTCTGTTTTGTACGCTAACGCACGGTATGCCAATGTCTATAAGCACAGACTGCATCCCTGATGTCTTTATGTGAAAGTAAATCAGGGGACGGTCACCTGGCCTATCCAATATTTAAGGAGTTAATCATGGTTGAGTTATTGTTGGTCATCATTCTCGTTATCGTTCTGCTCAGGTTGATTTAGTACCCCATGGCCGGGAGTTGAACCGTGAAGCCTTCATTACCGATGCGGTAAAGTGATTTAAATTTAAACGGGGAATTTCCATCAGATGTTTCCAATAACAAGGAGGTAATCATGCTTACTATTTTGCTAATCGTCATACTCTTGATCATTTTGCTGTAGTGCATGCTGTTAACCGGCATAGCCGGTTAACCAGCCATGCATGGGATTTCCAAAAATGATGGCGTTTTTCATTGCCCCACCGGGCTACCCGGCAGCAGCAAGCATCTTCACTTATCCTTCAGACTGCGAAGTCTTGTTCTGTTACGCTTGAGCTCCATTTAAAGATAGCGCGATAACTTATGCAGCTCGAAATCAGCAACCTTGCCAAACTCTACGAGAAAAAAAGAGGACTTGCGCCGACCAGCTTTGAAGTGGCCAAAGGTGAACTGATTGCCATTGTCGGCCATAACGGCGCCGGAAAATCAACGCTGCTGAAGATGCTGGCCAGCTGGATCCTGCCGGACAGCGGTGACGTCACGATAGACGGAATCGACCTGAAGAACAGGACTGCAGTGGTCAGAAAAGTGGGTTTCATTCCGGAAGACCCCAACCTGTTTGATTTCTTCTCCGTTGAATACAATCTCAAACTGTTCGCTGCCCTCTCCCGGACACCCATGCAGCGGGTGGAAGAAATATTGCGCGAGTTCAATCTGTTTCCCTTCCGCAAAAGCAGGATACAGGCGTTATCCAAAGGACTGAAGCAAAGGGTGAACATCGGGCGGGCACTGTTGGCGGATCCGCCGGTACTGATTCTGGACGAGCCGACTTCGGGCCTGGACTTCGAGATGACCCGGGAGATCTACCGGTTGCTGAACAGCATGCATGACGCCGGAAAGACCATTTTGTTCACTTCCCACCGGCCCGAAGAAATCAGGAATCTCGCCACACGCATTATCGTACTGCACGATGGCAGCATGATCTTCGACGGTCCCCCGCGGGAATATTTTCAATCCGAAATCCATGAAAAGTTGTACGCTTGAAGATGAGAAATATTCTGCTGCTGGCATTCAACGATCTGGCCATTGCATTCAAGAACAAGACCGTTCTGCTGATTCTGTTTATCCCCCTGTTTGTTTTTGTTTCCCTGAATATGATAGACAAACCCAATGCAGATTCAGTCAAAATAAAAATTGGTCTGATACAGGATTACGCCTACGCCACCGAGATTACGGGAAGCATCAAGGCCGCCAAAAATTCAATTGAAGTGACCTGGGTTCAGAATAAAGAACAGGGGCTGAAACTATTAAAGGAACACAAGATAGACGGGGTTTTGACAGGAAGCGATAAAGAACCCGGCAGCCTTACACTGCTGGTCCTGAAAAAGGAATCTCTCCATACCGTTGCCATCGTGCAGAGTTTTACTGCTTTGCAAAAGGCCGCTGAAGGAAATCCTCCGGGCTGGATCTCCGACATCAGGTCGCTACACGAAGGCGGCATAC
This sequence comes from Gallionella sp., assembly GCA_039923775.1. Taxonomy (GTDB): domain Bacteria; phylum Pseudomonadota; class Gammaproteobacteria; order Burkholderiales; family Gallionellaceae; genus Gallionella. Next base: position 82,591 of record JBDTCC010000001.1, read on the forward strand.
AACGGGAGACCTTGCCGACCTGGATCTTGATGGTCGTCCTGCTGGTCGGCTTTATCATCCTCCCGGCCCAAGTCGCCGAGGAAAAGGAAAAGAAGCTGCTTCTGGGCCTGCTCCAGACCCCGATACACGAGGTCCAATGGCTGATCGCCAAATTGATCCTGGGCATGGTTCTGATCATCACCTCGATCCTGTTTCTCCATGTGCTGAGCAATTTCTGGCCGGTACATCTTTTCGGCTACATTGCATTCATCGTTGCAGGCAGTTTTTGTTTCAGCACCTATGGAATTTTTCTGGGGTTCCTGTGCCGCACTCAGGCCAGCGCCAGGACGCTGGGTGTCATCTTCTATTTGCCGCATCTGCTTCCTTCCGCGATGTCGGATGTCTCGCAAAAACTGACCTCAGTCGCACCCCTCCTGCCGTCCTACCAGTTGTTTCAGCCCCTGCAATCCATACTGCTGGAAGATGGCGGCATGGCGAACTTGTCCTTTGACTGGCTCTATCTTGTCGTGTTGGGATCGGTGATGTTCTATCTTTCCTATTTGCTGTTGAAAAGACGCTGGCTGATGTGATTTTCGGCTGAAAGCCTGAATCATCAACTATTGAGCTTTACGTAATTCGTGATTTGCAATACCAGCCACCAGCTTATGCAGGCTTTTGATCCGGCATAGTCTTATCCGATATCTGCGGATTCCTGGTCAGAAATCCCGTCAGGATCAATGCCAACAGGGTATATGTCAGAAACAGATAAAAACCCGGCTGCAGGGCAGTGGCGTTCGTTGTCAGGATCACCAGTTCCTGGTCTTTCGTACTCAAATGACCGAGTTGGCTGGTAATGATCCCGTTGAATCCGATATAGGCCATGAATATGGCTACCACCATCACATCAGCCATCGACCACTTGCCGGATTTCAGCACAAAAAACCTGATTACCGCATTTTCCCTGAGCTTGTAAAAATTAAAATAATATCCCAGTGAAGAAATTATTTTCAGCAGCGGAAAAATGATACTGAAGCTGATCAGTAAAATCCCGACCAGTTTCATCTGGATTTCCGCGTGGGTGATCATGATCCAGAATACATCGAGTATGCTTTTGCTCTGGAAATACAACACCTGGTTCTCAAAGTGAATGGGATGCCCGATCAGCATGAAATTCATCTGCGAGATGGTTGCCTCCATGTCGATGGTGGGCGTGGTTACACCCGCAATCAGCAGTGTGACAAGAGACAGAATCAGAAACAGGAAGCGTGACGGGGTCAGCGGCCGTTTGCTGAAAGCGGATAGTGCAAAGAGGATAACTGCCAGCAGAATCAGCAGTCCTGCCTCCTTGACGATCAGGGCATGCTGAATAGAGATTTTTTCTTTCAGCTTGGCCCTTGCCTCCTCGATATTGGCGGATTCCGTCCTGAACAGGATGAGGCTCAAATGGGGTGTGCCCTGTGCATCAAAGGTCTGCTCGGAATACTTTTCGAGCTGATTATTCAACACGGCCTTTATCTGGCGCCTGGATTGCGGTTTCGTCATTTCATGAATGACGGCCTTCGCATATTCCGGAATACCCTTCTTTATTTCGTCCAGATTGATAAAGATATTGATAAATGACTGCGAAATTTGTCCGCCTGCGGTGCCGGCATTCTCTTTCCTGATTTTCTTGTCGACATCATCAATAAGGGTGTTCAACAGTACTTCGATATGCTTGCGCAACACCCGCTCATTCGCCTTTGACAAATACAGCTTATTGATCTCATCGGCAAGGATTTCGGTAACCTGGCGTTTCCATTCATCAATACTGAGAAGTCCATATTTGACACTGTTGAGCTCGGCATAATCACTTTTATCCCGCTGGTTGGAAAGTGAATTTGAAATGATCTGCTGGCACAAAATACCCGATGCGATGATGATGATCAGCGCAATGATCCAGTTGAACAGTTTCATGACAACGGGATTCATCAACGTAACCCGCGGTGAGGATTCGGATTCACTCCTTTGGCATCCATCATTCTTGTGAATGATCAACCCCGGCGTTGCGCGCCTCGCGATCAGGGCGGGGGCCGGGAAAGAGGTACTTCAAACCCAATGAGAGGGCGGCAGGATAAAGATACAACAATCGCCACCCCTTCTTTGCCAAACCGGCGATGCCCATACCACGGATAGATAAAAGTGCGGCAAAGCCGCCTGACACCAATGCGGGATGATTGCGTGAGAAATGCACCACTTTCAGCACAGTGTCAGCCAGAGCCAGTGGCCTTTGAAAATCCATCGAAATCTCGGCGACTTCCAGGCGCTGAGTCCTGATTTTTTCCAATAGCCCGAGTTTGCGATCGGCGAGTTCGGCAAGTCGTTGTTTCATGGCAGTGGAGCAATCTGTTGGCGATCATCGGCCAATGCAGCCAGGCTGCCGGAAAACAGTTTCGATTTTCTATTGGTCACGCGGAGTAACGCGTTCCAGGCCAGCGCTCCGACTACAAAATACAGGCCGATAAATCCGGCCAATACTTGAAAACGATAGCTATCCCAAAATACCACCACGACAAATGTTGTCAGCAGAATTGTCGCCAAACCAAAGAACAGCAGCGTGATACTGCCATAGAGCAGCATTAACTTGATGTTCAGGCGCTCAGCTTCCACCTCGATGGATAAGAGTTCCAGCCGCGTTTGCAAGATGACAAGCAAGGTGCCGGCCATCCGCTTAAGCGACTCCATCAGTCCGCCCGATTCAGTCACGGTTTAGCGCCTTGAAATCAGCATTCCGACAATCGCACCTACACAGGCTGAAACGCCGATCGCTTGCCAGGGGTTATCGCGAATGTATCGGTCGGCATCCTTTGCAGCATCACGGGTGCGCTCAATCAAAACATCTTCGAATGAAACAAGGCGTTCCTTGACCACTTTCAGATTCTCCTGGATTCGTGCCCGTGCGGTTGCAGCTCCTTCACCGGCCTGATTGGCGGTAGCACGCAACAGTTCCTCGGCATCTGCCATCACCAGCCGCAAATCTTCCATCAACTTTTCCTTGGGAACTGCGATATTCGTAGGGTGGGCACTCATTGCTTTCATGTTCATGATTTAAACTCCTAGGGTTAAAAAATATTACGTTTTCCAAAAAGACTTGCGGTGATTATTGCTTCACAAATCACATTCCTTCCGTCCGGAACCAAAAGATCATCTCCAGTTCCAGTGGTTATCGTGAATGTGCTTGTTAACGACTTCCGTATTCTGTCGTGAGCTTTCCGTCAGAGCAGATTCGGCATTCGATATTTCGGAAAGCAAATCCTCAGTGGGCCATTCACTGTCATTCGCATTTTCCCTATTTCTGGAACCGGTTGTATTCTCGTTCTTGTTCGCGTCCACGAATAAACTCCCAAATAAATATAAACCCCCTGAGGTTCCTTCTCATCCAATACTGCATTAAAATCAGCAGTTCAAACCCAGAGAAATCTTATCAAACCTTTCACAATCGTCCCGTCAGCAACAGAATGATCAGGATGATCAATATCAGCCCGAT
>JBDTCC010000002.1:0-4231 GCA_039923775.1 Gallionella sp.
CGCGGCATTTTCTTGATCTCGATCTGGTGGGCTTCCGGGTTGGGTTTGTAGACCACAAGGATCTTGCCTATGTGTTGCACCGCTGCGGCATCCAGTTGGGTGCAGATCGTTTCCAGCATGCTCTCGCGCAGCGCACGATCGTCGCTCATTACGCGAATTTTGATGAGCTCATGGGTTTTCAGGGTCAGTGCGATTTCCTTCAGCACCGATTCGGTTAAGCCCGCGTTGCCTATGATTACCGTCGGACTGAGGGCATGAGCGCGGCCTTTGAGGGCAAGGCGTTCGGATACGGTAAGCGATAACATGATGAACTTTCAGATAGAGGGCGGGGATTCTAAACGATGAAGCCTTCCAAGACCAGCAAACAATGGATGCGCGAGCATGTCAACGACCCTTTTGTGCAACTTGCCCAGAAGGACGGCTACCGCTCGCGCGCGGCATACAAGCTGCTGGAGATCGATGCCAGGGACCATTTGCTCAAGCCGGGCACCGTGGTGGTGGATCTGGGTGCGACGCCGGGCGGCTGGTCGCAGGTGTCTGCCGCCAAAGTGGGGCGTGGCGGCAAGGTGGTCGCTCTGGATCTGCTACCGCTGGATCCCCTGGCAGGTGTTGAGTTCATCCAGGGTGACTTTCGCGAGGATGCCGTACTCGGGCAGCTGGAAGCTGTATTGCAGGGCAAACAGGTGGGACTTGTAATTTCCGATATGGCACCCAATATGTCCGGTGTGGCCTCGGCAGATCAGGCGCGTGCCATGCATCTGGCGGAGTTGGCGATGGATTTCGCGCTGGAACATCTGAAACCGGATGGCAGCTTTCTGGTCAAGGTCTTTCAGGGCGAAGGATTCGAAGACTTTTACAAATTTATGCGCAGTCGATTCACACGGGTGGTATCGCGCAAGCCCAAGGCATCACGCGATCGCAGCAGCGAACTTTATTTGTTGGGTAGTGGAAAGCTTGAGAAATAGGGCAATACATAGTTTAATGAACAACCTCGGCAGCCGTTGTGCGCCGATTTAAGGAGTAATCTTGAATAACTTTAAGAGCGTTGCAGTCTGGATGGTCGTCGCCCTTGTGCTGATGACCGTATTCAATCAATTCAATACCCGCCAGCAGCTGACTACCCAGTCGCAGCTCGACTATTCCCAATTCCTCGATCAGGTTAAGCAGGGACATATCAGTAAGGTGGTCATTGAAGGCCGCAAACTGAAGGCAACGACCAGCGATGGCAAACAGATCACCAGTTATGCGCCCAGCGATTTGTGGATGGTTTCGGATCTGCTGAAAAACGGCGTGAACGTTCAGGCCAAACCCGAAGAAGAACCTTCCTTCCTGATGAATATTTTTGTCTCATGGTTTCCGATGATCCTGCTGATCGCCGTGTGGGTGTTCTTCATGCGCCAGATGCAGGGCGGTGGCAAGGGCGGTGCATTCTCGTTTGGCAAATCGCGCGCGCGCCAGTTGGATGAAAGCAAGGAACGCTTCACGTTCGCCGATGTGGCGGGCTGCGACGAAGCCAAGGAAGAGGTGTCGGAGCTGGTGGATTTCCTGCGCGACCCGGCAAAATTCCAGAATCTTGGCGGGCGCATCCCGCGCGGTGTGCTGCTGGTGGGTAATCCCGGAACCGGCAAGACGCTGCTGGCGAAAGCAATCGCCGGTGAAGCCAAGGTGCCGTTCTTCTCGATCTCCGGTTCGGACTTCGTGGAAATGTTCGTCGGCGTCGGCGCCGCGCGTGTGCGCGACATGTTCGAGCAGGCCAAGAAGCAGGCGCCGTGCATCGTGTTCATCGACGAAATCGATGCGGTGGGGCGGCAGCGCGGTGCGGGACTCGGCGGTGGCAATGACGAGCGCGAGCAGACGCTGAACGCATTGCTGGTGGAGATGGATGGTTTTGAAGGTGCCAGCGGCGTAATCGTGATCGCCGCGACCAACCGCCCCGACGTGCTGGATTCGGCCTTGTTGCGTCCCGGTCGTTTCGATCGTCAGGTGGTGGTGCCATTGCCGGATATTCGCGGTCGTGAACAGATATTGATGGTGCACATGCGCAAGGTGCCGGTAGCACAGGACGTGAAGGGCGATATTCTGGCGCGCGGCACTCCGGGCATGTCGGGTGCCGACCTGGCGAACCTGGTCAATGAAGCCGCATTGTTCGCAGCGCGACGCGGCAAACGCTTCGTCGAAATGGACGATTTCGAGTCCGCCAAGGACAAGATCATGATGGGTGCGGAGCGCCGTTCCATGGTGATGCCCGAGGAGGAACGCCGCAATACCGCCTATCACGAATCCGGCCATGCGGTGGTCGCCAAGCTGTTGCCCAAGACCGATCCGGTGCACAAGGTGACCATCATTCCGCGCGGCCGAGCGCTGGGGTTGACCATGCAATTGCCGGCTGAAGACCGCTACAGCATGGACAAGACCCGCATACTCGATACCATCGCCGTGTTGTTCGGCGGACGTATCGCCGAAGAGATTTTCATGCACCAGATGACCACCGGTGCTTCCAATGATTTCGAACGTGCCACCGCCATGGCGCGGAGCATGGTGACCCAGTGGGGGATGTCTGATGCGCTCGGGACCATGGTGTATGGCGAAAACGAGGGCGAGGTTTTCCTGGGTCGTTCTGTAACCACGCACAAGAACATTTCCGAAGCAACCATGCAACAGGTGGATGCCGAGATTCGCCGTATCATCGACCAGCAATACGCGCTGGCGCGCGGTCTGATCGAAGCCAATCGCGACAAGATCGAGGCAATGACCAAGGCTCTGCTGGAATGGGAAACCATAGACGCGGACCAGATCAACGACATCATGGCCGGAAATCCGCCGCGTCCGCCCAAGCCGCCTGCACCGAGCAGCCAGGCTCAGCCGCCTCAGGCACCGACGGCGCCTGCGCCGACCGCCACACCTACGCAACCCGCGCAGGAAACTTAGAAACAGGCACAAGGTGCAAGGTACAAGGGACAAGCAGTTGTTTTCTTGCACCTTGCACCTTGCACCTTGCACCTGAATGATTCTTCGCTGCGGTAATTTCCGGCTTGATTTGTCCGGGCCTCCGGACAAGGGGGCTCTGGTCATGGGCATCGTCAATGTCACGCCCGATTCCTTTTTTGATGGCGGGAAACATCTTCAGGGTGATGCTGCACTGGCACATGCCCGACAGTTGATTGCCGAGGGTGCGGACATACTTGATGTCGGTGGTGAGTCCACTCGACCCGGCGCCAGACCGGTCAGCATCCAGGAAGAAATGGATCGGGTGTTGCCGGTCATCGAGGCATTGCGCGATGCGGGTGTGCCCGTCTCGATCGACACTTTCAAGCCTGAAGTAATGCTGGCAGCGATCGCCGCGGGCGCACAAATGGTCAACGACATTAACGCGCTGCAGGATGTTGCTGCAATGAATGTGGTAGCCGCGAGCCATGCCTCCGTGTGCCTGATGCACAAACAGGGCAACCCGCAAACCATGCAGGAACAACCCGTTTATCAGAATGTAGTGGCCGAAGTCGGTTCGTTTCTGGCTGAACGCATCGCTGCCGCCGAAGCCGCGGGCATTCAACGCGATCGTATCGCGATTGATCCGGGTTTTGGTTTTGGCAAAACCTTGGCGCATAATCTGACCTTGCTTCAGGGATTGAATGAATTGACGAAGCTGGGCGTGCCGGTACTGGCGGGTCTGTCGCGCAAGTCCATGCTGGGTGCCTTGACCGGACAGGATGTGGCGCAGCGCCTGCCGGCCAGTGTGGCCGCGGCAGTGATTGCAGTACAGCGCGGAGCAAACATCGTACGCGTGCATGATGTACGCGCGACAGTGGATGCGTTGAAAATCTTGAGAGCAGTAAATTCGTAAGAACATAGCCACAAAGATCACAGAGGACACAGAGAATGCAGCTGCTGTGAACAGTCAACGAATAAATATAAAGTGAATTTGTTGTTTTTTTCTGTGTACTTTGTGGCAAATGTCTTTTGGTGAAATTTGAGGTACAAAAGTGAGCAGAAAATATTTCGGTACCGACGGTGTACGCGGACGGGTGGGAGAACATCCGATCACGCCGCAATTCGTCATGCATCTGGGTTATGCGGCAGGCAAGGTGCTTGCAAAAATGGCTGAAACGCCCGGCGAGCGAACAGGTGTCCTGATCGGCAAGGACACCCGCATTTCCGGCTACATGCTGGAATCGGCCATGGAGGCCGGTTTGATCGCGGCCGGAATCGATGTGTATCTGGCCGGCCCGGTGCC
>JBDTCC010000003.1:0-8736 GCA_039923775.1 Gallionella sp.
CTGGAAACCGCACTGCCCGCCAAGTTCGCGGAGACCATACAGGAAGCATTGGGGTGTGAGCCGGAACGTCCGGCTGCCATGGTCGGAATCGAGGCGCTGCCGCAACGCTGTGAAGTGTTGGATGCGGATGTGGTGAAGCTGAAAGCCTATATTTCGGCGAACACGCCGTTGTAGTGCCCGACAGGCGCATGAAATGGCCTGCAAGCACGCGCTGGCCTGCCCATGGTTTCAGCGGATGGATTGCGGGAACTGATCGCTGATTTTACCCATCCAGACCGGATGCATTATTCAGTTGATTATCAGGGAAATTAGTTGTACCTTTCTGTTGCAAATACAATTTTGCCATCAGTGGAATACATGGCCGGGCATGATGGATGGTGATTGCATGTCTATAGGTGTCTAGGCAGTTGGTGGGGGGGATAATGAGATTTTCAAAGTTGCCATGTTGGGTCCTGTCCGGGTTGGTGTTTGCGTCGGGTTTGGCGCACGCCCAGGATGCAAAAATTCAAAACAATGTTATCCAGGCTGGCGCCACAGCCGATGCCAGCGCGCGACAGAAACTCCTCCGGGATGCCGAAAAGCTGATCAATTCCGGCAAGGCGGCGGGTGCATACGCATTGCTGTCACCGCAACAGGCAAATCTTGCCGGTGACCCGGATTACGACTATCTGTTGGGTATTGCCGCGTTGGATAGCGGCAAGCCGAACGAGGCGATATTTGCGCTGGAACGGGTACTGGCAGTAAATCCCGACAATCTGCAGGCTAGAGCGGAAATCGCCAGGGCTTATTTTGCCACGGGTGAAAAGGAACTTGCTCGTCAGGAATTTCAGGCAGTACAAAGCCGGCATCCCCCCCGGGAAGTGAATGCCACCATCCAGAAATTCCTTGATGCCATCAATCAGGGACAGGGGGCAGGTACCCTGCTGAGCGGTTATCTGGAAGCTGCTCTCGGCAGCGACAGCAATGTCAACAGCGCGACTGGCAGCAGCCAGGTGGCTATCCCGGCGTTTGGCGGGGCGATTGCGACATTGAATGCTTCCGGCGTTGAGACGAGAGACAGTTTTGCCAATATCAGCGGGGGAGGCAATGTACGCCATGCCCTGTCTTCGGATTGGGCAATGTTTGGCGGAGCCGGCTTTGATCAGCGCCTGAATTCGACCCGGCATGTTTTCAATACCGGCACGATCAACGGCAATGTCGGCCTCAATTTGACCAAGGCTGTCAACAGCTATTCCGCCGCCCTGCAGTTACAAAGCTTTCGTGTTGACAACAAGCGTTATCGTGATGGCACCGGCATGACCATGCAGTGGCAGCGAGACTTGAAAAACAGCAGCCAGTTCAGCAGCTATCTTCAATACACCCATTTGAATTATCCCGATCAATCCGTGCGCAATGCCAATCGCTATGTGCTGGGCGGGGCATACGCCACCGTGTTGGGCGGCAGCCTTACCCCTGCTGTTTATCTCGGCCTGTATGCCGGCGAGGAAAAGGAACAGCAATCCGGCGTGCCCTATCTGGGGCAAAAACTCTACGGTGTGAGAACGGGTGGCGAGCTGAGTGTTTCTGCACAGACCAAATTGTTTGGCTCGGTCAGTGTTGAGTCGCGCCATTACGGCGGCGATGATCCCTTCTTCCTGGTGACCCGCAAAGATACCCAAGCCGACCTGAATATGGGAGCCAAATATGTCATGCGCAAGGTATGGACACTTACCCCGCAACTTGCCTACACAAAAAATCAATCCAATATCATTATCAATGAGTACAAGCGCACCGTATTGAGTATCAGTCTGCGCCGTGATTTCAACTGAATCCTGCGTTATCTTAATATAGAGGGGAAAAAATATGAATCCTCAAAAGCACTTCAAATTGTCCAGTCAGGCGATTCTGCTGGCCGCCATCTCGGCTGCGTACCCGGTAACGGGATATTGCGTTGCCGCGGGACGCGTGGAATTCGCAATCGGTGATGTGGAATCGGTAATGGCGAATGGCATCCGGCATCCGCTTGCCAAAGGAGCGGACATCAATGCCGGCGAGTCGATCAGCACCGCTGCGGGTGCACGCGCCCAGATTCGGTTTTCCGATGGTGGTTTTGTTTCACTCCAGCCCGGCACGCTGTTCCGGGTGGATGAGTACAACTACCAGAACAAGACAGATGGAAAGGAGAAGGGATTCTTCAGCCTGCTTAAAGGCGGCTTCAGGGCAATCAGCGGCTTAATCGGCCATTTCAACAGAAATACCTATCGGGTCAGCACGCCTGCCGCGACTCTCGGCATACGCGGCACGGGATACAACATGGCGCTCCGCGATGACGGTTTGTTCGTGAATGTCGGGGAAGGCGCAATCTCGCTGAACAATAATGCGGGGCTGCTGGTGGTCACGGCGGGTAACGCTGCCTATGTGGCGAACTTCAATACCGTACCCACACTGACGACACAGCTCCCGCTCACACCACCGAAAAGTCTGCGGGATCCTGATTTTACGGTGGCGGATAATCGTAACAGTTCGGGTAACTTGACCATTTTGCCGACAGCCTTGTTGTCCGGTTCCAACTACACGCTGGCATATGCATATACGGGGTATGTTTCTGCAGGGGGGCCTCTCGGTGGCGTAGTTGGTTTGCCAGCGCCGGTTACTGCCACTTTTAATAGTACTAGCCAACTGACTCAATATAGCGCGTCGGGGGATGCGGGTTCGCTTGGCGCAGGCACAGTCTCCTTTTCCGCGACTGACGGCATCATCGGCTGGGGGCGTTGGACTGGCACTATTACATCGGCAGGAGGACCGTTAGCTAACTATACGTCTGTTACCGCCTTCGATTACGTGGTCGGTATCCCGACCGCGGTCATGCCGACGACAGGTTCGGCAACATACAGTCTGATGGGCTACACCAAACCGACCGCGACCGACCTATCTACCGGGTATACCGTCAATGGAACCCTTAGTGCCAATTTTGGGTTAAGCACTGTCGGTGTAAACATGACAATCGCGAACGCGAGCAACGGTACTTATACGATCTCTACTGCAACGCCGTTAACGATAGTTGGCGCGAATTTCGCCGGGACTAACATTGGTACGACGAACCTGAACGCGTCTAGCTGTTTGTCTGGTTGCACTACGTCGATCCACGGCTTCTTTGCAGGAGCAAATGCAGTAAGAGCGGGACTGTCTTATTCGATTAATGAGTCAACAGGAATCAACAATATCCAGGGTGTGGCCGCCTTTACCAAGTAGAATACGCCCTTCCGAAAACATCTCCTGAATGCTGACTCTTGCTGCGCAATTGCTGGAACAAGGCAAGGCTCAGCAGGCCTTGCCGCTGCTAACCGAGCAGTGTGAAAAAACGCCCCGCGATGCACTTGCCTGGTTCCTGCTGGGCGCATGCAATCACCAAGTCAATAAACTGGAAAATGCGCTACAGGCGCTGGAGCGCGTACTTTCCCTGGAGCCTCGCCATATCCAGGCCAGATGCGCCAAGGGTGCCGTGTTGTGCGACCTCGGGCGCCAGCAGGAGGCATTGCATGTCTATCGCAAGGCACTGCATCTGGCACCCACTGATGCCCAATTGCTGCTGAACATGGGTATCGTGCTCGAGCAGACGGGCGACCTGCACGCCGCCCTTGAACGCTATGAACTGGCACTCAAACATCATCCGGAATTTGCATCTGCGATGCTTAATCGTGGTGCACTGTTTATCAGGCTGGGACGATTGGAAGATGCGCTGGTAAATAACAGAAATCTGGCGGATTCGCAGCCTGAATGGGAGCATGCCCATTTCAATCTGGGTGAAGTTCTGTTGACGCTGGGACGCTGGGAAGAAGCGCTGGCTGCATACGAATGTGCATCGGTTATCAATCCTGGTTCTGCGAAAGCTCACTTTTCCGCCGGGCTTGCGCTTTCCATGTTGAAACAATTTGATCGGGCGCAGCAGGAATTTTCGACAGCTAGGTCAATCGATCAGGCGGTTTTTGATCGATGCATACAAGATGCTGCCGCTTCGACGGGCGGTGAGTTGCGCCAGCTCACGCCCCAGGTGATTTATCTGCTCAAGGAGGCCGCAAGGCTGGATGTCTGCGACTGGGCAAGCTGGGACGGATTTGTGACCGACTTTGAAAGTCTGGTTGACGGTTTACTCGGTCAAACTGGAGAGATCGTTGAACCGGCATTGTTGTTTCGCGCCTGCTCTGTGCCCGTTTACGGCACTATCAGTCTGGCGCTGGCCCGTAGCGTTTCCGCATGGACAGCAAGAAAAACCGCGGGTTTTCCGTCATTTATCCACGACGAAAAAATTCGGGGCAAACTGCGGATAGGTTATGTTTCGCCGGACTTCAGAATCCACCCGGTAGGCACAGTTACGCGTCGATTGTATGCGCTGCATGACCGCGAGAGATTCGAGGTCTATGGGTATTCCTTACATCCAGGAGATGACAGTGCCGTCCGGCACGATATCGAAAACGGCTGCGATTTCTTCAGGGAACTCAGCGAGGTGGACGATTGGACTGCGGCCGAGATCATTCATCGCGATGGCATCGACATCCTGGTCGATCTGGCCGGCTACACCACGCATGCACGTCCCGAAATATTTGCCATGCGGCCGGCACCGATTCAGGTTAGCTACCTGGGATTCCTGCACACGATGGCCGCGGATTTCATCGATTACTTCATGGCCGATCCGGTCGTTGTGCCTTCCCGGAACACCGATTTTTTTACCGAACAAATAGCTTACCTGCCCAACTATTTCATGTTCGATGACCATCAGGCGATTTCGCCGCAGATGCCCACGCGCGAGGAATCGGGCTTACCTGCACAGGGTTTCGTATTCTGTTGTCACAACAGCAACTACAAGATCACCCCGGTGGATTTTGATATCTGGATGCGTTTATTGAAACGCGTGCCGGGGAGTGTTTTGTGGCTATACAAGGGCAGCGATGCCGTTGTTGGGAATTTGCGCAAGGAAGCCGAAGCGCGCGGGGTAAATCCGGATCGTCTGGTGTTCGCAAGCCTGGCACCCAATGATGTGTATCTCGCGCGCTACCGCATGGCGGATCTGTTTCTGGACACGTCTTTTTACAATGCCCAGACCACGGCAGCTGAAGCGTTATGGGCGGGTTTGCCGGTATTGACTTGCGCGGGTACAACGATGGCGTCGCGCGTGGCCTCCAGCCTGTTGGTTGCCGCAGGTCTGGAAGACATGATCACCGGTAGTCCTTTGGAATATGAAGAACGCGCATACCATCTTGCCATTCATCCGGATAAACTGGCGCAGATCAGAGAAAATCTTGCCGGGAACCGTCTTGCCATGCCGTTATTCGATACCGCGCGGCAGGTGCGTAATCTGGAGGTTGCGTTCCAGACAATGTTTGAACGGCATGTGGCAGGAAGATCGCCGGAATCGTTTAATGTCGCCAACAATATACCGCACTGAAATTTCCAGTTGAATAGGGCGCAACGGTTATGCAGCCCGCTAATCCGGAAGGTTATGTGATGATGGTGTTGTCCCGATAATGCCGGCCTGTATACGCATAACAAGCCATGAATAACCTCATTCTGCTCATACTTTGCTTTATCGCCGGCGTGCTCCTGCACCGCTACAAGCGCATGCCGATCAACGCGCCTGCGGTACTCAACCGTTTCATCATCCATGTATCGCTGCCCGCGCTGACGCTGTTCTATGTGCATGACGTGAAGATCAGCAGTGACATCGGTCTGATGGTGGCGATGGCATGGATCTTTTTTGCGCTCGCGGCGTGTTTCTTCTGGCTGGTCGGGCGCTGGCTTGATTTGCCGAGAGGCCCGGTGGGCGCATTGGTGCTGACCGGCGGGCTGGGCAATACATCCTACTTCGGCCTGCCGATGATCGAGGCCTATTACGGGCACCAGGGGCTGGCCACCGGCATCATCATCGATCAGCTTGGTTCCTTCCTGGTGCTCTCGACATTGGGCATCACCGTTGCCGGTATTTATTCGTCCGGACGCCCCGGCATCGGTGAGATGCTCAAACGGATCGTGCAATTCCCGCCTTTCATCGCTTTGGTGATCGCGTTGTTGCTTATTCCCGTGGATTATCCGGCATGGCTCACATTCGCACTCCAACGTTTGGGCGATACATTGGCACCCCTGGCGCTGGTCGCGGTCGGATTCCAATTACGCCTTGGACATCTCAGGGGTAATGGCCGGAATCTGGCGATAGGGTTGACATTCAAACTGCTGCTGGCGCCGCTGGTGTTGTTCCTGTTGTATGTGCCAGTGCTTGGCGCACATGGACAAGCGATACAGATCACCCTGTTCGAATCGGCGATGCCGCCGATGATTACTGCCGCGATCCTTGCGACCGAGCATGACCTTGACCCGCCGCTGGCGACGCTGATGGTGGCGGTGGGACTGGTGATTTCGTTTGCCACGCTGACCGGCTGGTGGTGGGTGATGCGGGGCGTATAAGTACGCGGGACGCGGCTTTCGATTTGAACTCGCATGCCAAGAATGGGTAGCACGATACATTGATATCCGGATAATTTCTGGTCATATACCTTTGAATGTGTTAAGGTAAAAAAGAAATTGTAAACCCGACCCACAAGGTGCTGGAGGACATGTTGTCTTTCCATGCCGCATTATGTTTTGACCAATCAAACAGATAAAGAAAATTTAGCGGTTCACGAACCCGTCCCATTTGAATTTCGCCCTCTGGCGCCTACCGATGGTATGGCGCTGCACCGGTTGGTGCATGCCTGTCCTCCACTCGATTCCAATTCCACATACTGCAACATGTTGCAGTGCAGTCATTTTCAGAATTCGTCGATAGCAGCGATAAGGGGCGACGATCTGGTCGGCAGCGTCACCGGATATTTGATACCGGAACGGCCTGACACCCTGTTCGTCTGGCAGGTCGCGGTACATCCTTCAGCGCGCGGTCAGGGTCTGGCGCGCACCATGCTGCGCAATTTGCTGGAACGGATGGCAACGCAGGGTATCCGCTACATCGAGACATCAATCACCCCCGGAAACAAGGCTTCATTGAGATTGTTCACGGGATTCGCGACTGAGCAACACGCAGAAATGGTTCGCTCAGTCATGTTTGAGCAGGCGTTGCATTTTGAAGGCGCGCACGAAACTGAATACCTGTTTCGCATCGGCCCATTTGCAGCAGCGAGTGGCTCACATACACAAGATTAAGGAGAAAACGGAATGAAGATATTTGATGAATTGGAATCGGAAGTGCGCAGCTATGCGCGTGCTTTTCCCAGGGTGTTCAACCGCGCGTGCGGCGAGTATCTGTACGACGAGGACGGAACAGAATTCCTGGACTTTCTTGCCGGTGCGGGGACGCTGAATTACGGGCACAACAATCCGCTGTTCAAGCAGGCTTTGCTGGATTACATCGAGGCGGACGGGATCACCCATGGTCTGGACTTGCATACCGTGGCCAAGCAACAGTTTCTGGAAACGTTTCAGGCCAAGATACTCAGACCCAGGGGGTTGGATTACCAGGTGCAGTTCACCGGACCGACCGGAACGAATGCCGTCGAGGCCGCACTGAAACTGGCGCGCAATATTACCGGACGACACAACATCATCTCGTTCACCAACGGGTTTCACGGCGTCACGCTGGGCGCTTTGGCGGCGACCGGGAATTCACACCATCGCGGTGCGGCCGGAATTAATCTGGGCGGCGTCACACGCATGCCCTATGACGGCTATCTGGGCGACGGCTTCGACACCACCGCTTATCTGGACAAGGTGCTGTCCGATGCCAGCAGCGGTGTTGACAAACCGGCTGCGGCTATCGTTGAAACGGTTCAGGGCGAGGGCGGAATCAATGCGGCGAGCTTCGAGTGGCTCAGATCATTGCAGGAAGTTTGCCGACGCCATGAAGTCCTGTTGATCATCGATGATATCCAGGCAGGCTGCGGCAGGACCGGCACGTTCTTCAGCTTTGAACCGATCGGCATTCAGCCGGATATCGTCACCATGTCCAAGTCGTTAAGCGGTTATGGATTGCCCATGGCGGTGGTGCTGATGAAATCGGAACTTGACCTGTGGAAACCGGGCGAGCACAACGGCACATTTCGCGGCAACAATCATGCTTTCATCACGGCGACCGCGGCGATCAACCACTTCTGGTCGGACAACAAGTTTTCCAAAAGTATCGCGGAAAAAGGGCGCGTCATATCCGATCGTCTCAATCATTTCGTCGAACAATATGGCGACGGGAGTTTCAACGCGCGCGGCCGGGGCATGTTTCAGGGGATCAACTGCGTGAGTGGAGAATTGGCCAGCGACATTTCACTGCGTGCCTTCAAAAAGGGATTGATGATCGAGACCAGCGGTGCAGAGGACCAGGTGATCAAATTGCTTTGTCCGTTGACGATCTCCGACGAGGCGCTCGGCAGGGGACTCGACATGATAGAAGAAAGCATCAGCGAATCATGCGAGCATTTCAGAAAAATCCCGAGCGAAAAGGATTTCTTCCAGACGGCGTGACTTGTGCGGAATGAACAGCGACAAATTATCAGAATTAAAAGGAGATTAAATGATAGTCAGAACATTAGATGTGGCCGGGCAGGGCGAGCGGCGTGTGGTGAGCAAGGGCTGGGAGAGCACGCGTTTGCTCCTCAAGAACGATGACATGGGATTCTCTTTTCATATCACCACGATTTATGCCGGTGCCGATTTGGAAATGCATTATCAGAATCATCTGGAAGCGGTGTATTGCATCAGCGGCGAAGGCGAGATCGAAGAACT
>JBDTCC010000004.1:0-4187 GCA_039923775.1 Gallionella sp.
GTCAGTCCGGTGAACTGGCCTCGGCCCGATTGAATGCCATGAATCTCCGCTTCAAATCACGGCTGCCCTGGGCATTGACGTTTTCGTTTTCCCGCGCCATACAAAACCCCGCCATGGAAATATGGTCCGGTCGGGATGCCAATGTGCAAGCGGCGCAGCAGGCGTTGCTGCACCGGGCCAGATGCAACCGGGCGGCGCGTTGTGGCAAATACAGCGGCGCAATGGAAGGGAGGTAGTATGCAAGCAACCGCACCTGCTTCCCTGCGCCTGTATCTCATCCGGCACGGTGAAACCGAGTGGTCACTTTCCGGGCGGCATACCGGTCGCACCGACATTGCGTTGACCGCGAACGGCACGGAGGAGGCGCGTGAACTGGGCAAGCGCCTGCAGGGAATCCCGTTTGCACGGGTATTGACCAGTCCGCTCAAGCGCGCACTGCAAACCTGTAAGTTAGCCGGGTTGGCTAATGTTCCGGAAGTTGAACCCGACCTTGCCGAATGGGACTATGGCGATTACGAAGGACGACGTTCTGCGGATATCCGCAAGGAGCAGCCGGACTGGAATGTTTACCGGGATGGTTGCCCCAATGGAGAACTGCCGGCACAGGTTTCCGCCCGTTCTGATCGGCTGATTGCCCGTCTGTGCAAGCTTGACGGGAATGTCGCCCTCTTTTCGCACGGCCAGATTGGTAGTGCGATAGCGGCGCGCTGGATCGGATTGGCGGTGGTTGAAGCGCAGCATTTCGCGCTCGGCACTGCATCGCTCAGCATTCTTTCCCTCGATCCTCATCACCCGGGCGTGCCGGTTATCGCATTGTGGAACGCAGCCTGCCGCGAAATTTTCAACGGGGCGCATATCCATTTCGCCCCAGGTGCCATGACGTTCAAACAGCGAGCGCTTGACCGGTGGAAAAACGAGGGCGGAGAAAACACGGATGAATTTTTATGATGCCGGGCAAGCGCAAAGCACACAGGCGAATCTGGCTTGATTTATTGTATCTGGCACGGTCGATGACATTGGCGAGACTGGCCGGTATTCCAGCCTGGTTATTCTCGTAATTGAAACGTGAGCGTGTCAATTGCAAATAATGCATGACGACAACAGAGGCCGGATCTGAGCTCTTTGATTGTATCGAACGATTTTGTATCAAGATGAAACAAAGACAGCTTCGCTGTGGAAATATCCATTTACCCGCTATTGGCTGATTGTCCGGAAAATCGGGGTGAATCCATACGATAGGGCCGACAGGACCACACGGTATCTTTGGCATCACGACGAGTTTTGTCGCTGCCGCAACCTTATGTGTGCCAGCACACAGACCGCGCCCTTCACCGCCATTAATCTGACTCCCCGGCTTTTTTACCACAAGGAGGAATCATGGCACAACATCCAATCATTTCGAATGAGAAAAGAGTTCCGCAGCCAAAGGTCAAGAGTGGTGAAAGCGCTGGTGCCAGTGGTGGCCAAGATATTGCAATGAATCAAAATCGTCGCAGCATGATTGCAACAGCTGCCTATTATCATGCCGAGCAACGCGGCTTTAATGGCGTTAGTGAAATGCAAGACTGGCTGGAAGCCGAGGCGGAAATCGACGCTCCAGAGAAGAAGCATTGATCATGGGCTCGTTGCATGTGAACGCTCACCTAGAGCTGCCCGCTGAAAGATTCGGGCCAACGGAGTTGACGCTGGATGAATTGGGTATGATTTTGGATTGCAGTGATTCGGCGGAAGATTTGCTTGAATACGTTCGCATCCAATTGATCGGGCAGCCTGTTTCCAGGCTGTTGCCGAAACTCTCCGCGATCAGGTTGCTTGAGGACGGAAAGCTTAACCCGCAGCTCAGATACCTCTGTCGTTGTGGTCACCGATTTTTGACGAAGGGTCGGTACGGTTCATTTTCCAGCGAATTGATTTTTGTCATTCTGACCTATGGGGGAATAACCCATCTGAGGCTGATCATGCATCCATATGCAATTGCGGGGTTCTAAAGAAATTCACCGGGTCTTCCGGATTTTAAAAAACGCAACTTAGAAATGGAAGGGAACAGTCATGTCACGCACCTATGCCAAGCTTAAGGAATTCATTGGAAATTATTTCTATTACCGCAGGAAGCGTCATTCCCCGAAAGAGGCGTGGCATCTTGCCGGCATGACAATTCCAACTAAAAGACTCCGTTATTGACGCTGCTTGACCGGTGGCATACACCTGATGTGCCAGAGGCGGTGTGAAGAAAATTCGGCATGGTTGGGATGGCGAGACCGGATGAATGCAACAAAGTTTGCGGGAGCATTTCAGGTGTTTTAGGGTGGGGAGAGGATAAATGGCAATCGGTACTGTTAAATGGTTCAACGACGACGTGGGTATTGGTTTCATCATGCCCGATAATGGTAGCGGGGATTTGTTCGCACACTTTTCTGCAATCAAAATGAACGGTTTCAAGACCCTCAAGGAAGGCCAAAGGATCAGATTCAAAGTCACGCAGGGCCCCGAGGGACGGCAAGCTTCAAACATCCAGGTTTCATGAGTAAAGTTGAAATTTTGGGAGAACTCGACTTTTATTTCTGACGCAAATAATTGGATTCCGATCCGTTTGTTTCATCAAAATAAGAATTAATTGCGATGCAGCCTCTTTTGTTCTGTTTGCGTAGGAGTGTATACGGTGCGTTTATACTGTCCGCGATGGACAGGCATATCTGGACTGACTTGCTGCGAAATGCGAGATTCGGAAAGATCTGTTACATCAATGAACCTGTGCAAATCGCACGAAGGACATCACTGAAAGAATCCGGATTGCGCAATTGGAAGTGGGAAGAGCATACAATGTAACCATGACATCAAAGCTGTCGTGTTCCCAAGCGGAATAATCAGAGAAGAATGATGAACAATCAATCGGGCTCGACCAACCTCGGCACTATTGTGTCGGTGCGCGGTAGTGTTGTGGACATCCGCTTTGATGGGTATCTGCCGCCGATCTACTCGATGCTCCGTGCGGGAAAGGAAGGCCAGATTGCCATAGAGGTACTTTCCCAGCTTGATGCGCATCTGGTACGCGGGGTTGCGCTGACGCCGACGGAAGGATTGGCTCGCGGCATGCGGGTGGAAGACAGCGGCGGACCGTTGAAGGCACCGGTGGGCAAGGCGATACTTTCGCGCATGTTCGATGTGTTCGGCAATGCCATCGATCGCCAGCCTGCGCCATCCGATGTCGAGTGGCGTTCCGTGCATCGTGCCCCGCCGCCTTTGGCGCGTCGCTCCACCAAATCTGAGATATTCGAAACCGGCATAAAGGTCATCGACGTGCTGGCGCCGCTGGAGCGCGGCGGCAAGGCGGGCCTGTTTGGCGGGGCGGGCGTGGGCAAGACTGTGTTGCTCACCGAGATGATCCACAACATGATCGGGCATCACGAAGGCGTGAGCATCTTTTGCGGCATCGGTGAACGCTGCCGCGAAGGAGAAGAACTTTACCGCGACATGAAGGATGCCGGCGTGCTGCCCAACATGGTGATGGTGTTCGGCCAAATGAACGAACCTCCGGGCAGTCGTTTCAGGGTCGGACACGCGGCGCTGACGATGGCGGAATATTTCCGCGATGACGAACACCGCGATGTGTTGCTGCTGATCGACAACATCTTCCGTTTCATCCAGGCCGGTTCCGAGATCTCCGGGATGATGGGGCAGATGCCATCGCGCCTCGGTTACCAGCCGACCATGGGCACGGAATTGTCGGGGCTGGAGGAGCGCATCGCCAATACCGACACCGGCGCGATCACTTCGATACAGGCGGTGTATGTGCCGGCGGACGATTTCACCGACCCGGCGGCGGTGCATACCTTCTCGCACTTGTCTGCCTCCATCGTGCTGTCGCGCAAACGGGCCAGCGAGGGACTGTATCCGGCCATCGATCCGCTGCAATCCAATTCGAAAATGGCCACGCCTGGCATCGTCGGCGAGCGTCACTACGCGCTCGCGCAGGCGATCAGGAGCACGCTCGCGCAATATGCCGAGCTCAAGGACATCATCGCGATGCTCGGGCTGGAGCAATTGTCGGCAACAGATCGTGCAGTAGTTGCGCGTGCGCGGCGGCTGGAGCGTTTCCTTACCCAGCCATTCTTCACCACCGAGCAATTCAGCGGTATCAAGGGCAAACTTGTCAGCCTCAAGGACTCGCTGGACGGTTGCGAGCGCAT
>JBDTCC010000005.1:0-18041 GCA_039923775.1 Gallionella sp.
AAATCAAACTCGAATCCAGTGCCGGTACCGGTCATTTCTACACCACGACCAAGAACAAGCGCACTACACCGGAAAAGATCGAAATGAAAAAATTCGATCCCAAGGTGCGCAAACATGTCATGTACAAGGAAACCAAGCTGAAGTAATTCAGGCTGGCATCGTTGTACAAACAAAAAGCCCGCTTTCGCGGGCTTTTTGTTTGTACAAATCCCGTTCTTTCACGCGGCACGGCTACCGTAGAGGATTTCCCTTGGCAGGCCGTTGATAATGTAAAAACTCAATTTGGTCGGATTAGTCGGTAAGCATTCGGCTATCGCGGTACGAAATTCCGTTCAACATTATTCACGCCGCAATCATACCTTCGCGATATGCAGCTGACTGCTCTGCGGCCCGTATGCGTTCCTGGCGGTTCATCCACAGACTGGCCGCTACCACACCGACCGCCACTACCGCCACCGTGATCGTTGCAATTGCATTCACGGTTGGGTCCAGTCCCAGGCGCGCGCGCGACAGGATCACGAGGGGCAGGGTCGTTGATCCCGGCCCGGAAAGAAATGCGGTGGTAACCACGTCGTCCAGAGAGATGGTAAAGGTCAGCAGCCAGGCTGCCATGATCGATTGCGCGATCATCGGGAGGGTGACCAGATAAAAAACCTGGAAAGGTTTGCAGCCGAGATCCATGGCCGCTTCCTCCAGCGATTTATCCATTTCCAGCAAACGCGACTGGATGATGACCGCGGCATAGGACAGCCCGAAAGACGTGTGCCCGGCCCAGATAGTGAATATGCCGCGCTCGGGCATGCCAAACAAGCGTTCGCACATCACGAAAAAGAGCAACAAGGACAGACCCGTGATCACCTCGGGCACAACCAGGGGCGCGTTGATGTGGGCAAAAAATGAGGTCCGCCCGAAGAATGATTTGTAGCGCACCATCGCAAAGGCAGCGAACATGCCAAGTACCACAGAAGCGGTGGCAGTTAACAATGCGATCTTCATCGACAGAATAAATCCGTTCACGACTTCGGTATCGTGGGCGATGACGCCATACCATTTGAAACTGAATCCACCCCACAAGGTAACCATTTTCGACTTGTTGAAAGAGAATACGATCAGCGTCAGGATAGGCACGTAGAGAAACACGTATCCGGCAATCAACCAGCTTTTTCCGAGTCGGCTTTCCATATCTTTATATCCCCCGAACGTTGCCGGAATCGGCCTGATATTTGTTGAATATTGCCAGGGGTACCAGAATCAGCACCACCATACTCACCGCGACAGCCGATGCCATTGCCCAGTCGTTGTTGCTGAAGAATTCGTCCCAAAGAACCCGGCCTATCATCAAAGTGCTGGGACCACCGAGGAGTTCGGGAATGACGTACTCGCCGACGCTGGGTATGAAAACCAGCATGGAGCCGGCGACAATGCCGTTTTTAGATAAAGGTACGGTCACCAGCCAGAATGCTTTCCACGGCGTGGCACCCAGATCCTTGGCGGCCTCAAGCAAGCGTAAATCCATCTTCACCAGGGTGGCATAGACGGGCAAAATCATGAATGGAATATAGGTGTACACCATGCCTATGGTCATGGAAAAGCTGGTATACATCATCTTGATCGGGTCATGGATGACATGCAGCCAGATCAGGATGTTGTTGATCACACCGTTGTCGTCGAGCAAACCTTTCCAGGCATAGACGCGCAACAAATAGGAGGTCCAGAAGGGCAGCGACACCATCATCAGCAGCGCCGGCCGTATACGGGCAGGCGATCTCGCCATGAAATAGGCGAACGGGTAACCCAATATCAGGCAGATAAAGGTGTTAATTGAGGCAAACTTGATCGATGACCAGTAGGTCTCGATGTACAGGGAATCCGTGGTCAGGAATATGTAATTCGACAGCTTGATCTTGAGCTGGAGTATGCCATCGGCATAGCTGGCGAGATCCTGAAAATGAATCCCGAGTGCATCCGTGCTGGATACGCTGATTTTAAGCACCACCAGAAAGGGTACCGAAAAAAACAGGATCAGGAAGCCATATGGAATGCCAATAACGGTGCGTCGCCCCCAGTTTTTCGTGAAGAGGCGTTTGATGCCGTTTATGCCGATTCTGCTTGGGATGTTCATTGTCTTTGCCCGGCCTAATTCGTCAGCACGACGACATCGCTGCCGTCCCACCATGCGTATACCTGCTGGCCACGCCCGAGTTGTGTCTCATCATGGCGTGCGGCGTTTTCTTGCGTAGCCTTAATGCTCTTGCCGCTATCCAGCTTGACATGGAACAACGTGTACTTGCCGAAGTAGGCGATCCCCTCAATAGTGCCGCGGGCACAGTTATGGCCGTGTTCTGCAGGGTCCTCGCGCTGTTCGATAGTAGGTTCGTGTTTTTGCAGACAAATCTTTTCGGGACGCAGGGCAATGTTTACCTGCATGTCGATGGTGCCGGTAATGCCGTGATTGACGTAATGGCGGCACTCCGGTGTAGCGATGACCACATGGTCAGGCTCGTCCACTTCAAGCGTGCCATTGAACAGGTTTACGTCTCCGATGAAACCTGCCACAAACAAACAGCTGGGCGTTTCGTATATCTCGCGGGGATGCCCGACCTGCAGGAAACTTCCTTCCTGCATGACGGCGATCCGGTCAGCCATGATCATGGCTTCTTCCTGGTCATGCGTCACCATCACGCAGGTGACCCCCACATTCTTGATAATATTGACCAGCTCGAACTGGGTTTCCTCACGCAGCTTGCGATCCAGTGCCCCAAGCGGTTCGTCGAGCAGCAACAGCTTCGGACTTTTTGCCAAACAGCGCGCCAGCGCGACTCGTTGCTGCTGACCGCCGGAGAGTTGATGCGGCTTGCGCTTGGCATAGGGTTTGAGTTTGACGATGCCCAGCATCGTCTCGACACGCTCGGCAATCTGGTCTTTTGGCATGCCGTCGCGCTTGAGTCCAAAGGCGACGTTTTCCCACACGGTGAGGTGGGGAAACAGTGCATAGGACTGGAACATCATATTGATTGGCCGCTCGTAAGGCGGCATTTTTGCTATATCTTCACCATCGAGATACATATTGCCCGAAGTCGGCAACTCGAATCCGGCCAGCATGCGCAGGAGCGTTGATTTTCCGCAACCCGAAGAGCCGAGCAACGCGAAAATTTCGCCCTTTTCGATATTGAGAGAAATGTTATCGACAGCCGTCACTTCGTCGAAATTTTTGCTCAATCGGTCAATTTTCACAAACTGTGAAACATCTCCGCGATCTGTAGAGTTTGTAACAGTACGTACCATACCCAACGCCCCTTTATTCTTACGTGGTTGTGGCAGGAAATGGGCACAACCACTCCCTGCGTGTTGTACAGATAATTATCAGAGGCCGGTTTTAAAAGTTGTGTAGAGACGCGTGCGCAGGCGGCGGATGTTGATCGGCACCGAATTGGGTGGAACCATGCGGGTCAAATCTTCAGGCTTCATGAATACAGCCTTGTTTGCCAGAACATCGTGTTTGATGTACTTGGCCGCGCTGGGCACAGGGTTGGCATAGAAGACCTTGTTGACCAGTCCGGCGTTGACATCCGGTCGATAAATGTAGCTCATCCATTTGTAAGCGTTTTCAGAGTGCGGGGCATCGACCGGGATAGCCATTGTGTCAAAGAACAATACTGCCCCGGTCTTGGGCAGCAATATCCGGATATGGACACCGTTCTTTGCTTCTTTGGCGCGTCTTTGCGCGATACTCATGTCGCCATTCCAGCCGAGCGAAACGCATAATGTTCCACTGGCCAGATCATTGATATAGCCGGACGATGAAAACAGGGTGACGTATGGACGAATCGTCTTCAGAAGCTTGCCCGCTGCCTGGTAATCCGCGGGATTATCGCTGTAGGGTGGTTTGCCCAGATAGCGCATCGCTGCAGGAAATACTTCGTCACCGGAGTCAAGCATCGACACGCCGCATGACCTGAGTTTGCTGATGTACTCAGGTTTGAAAAGCAGGTCCCAAGCATTGTCCGGCATGGGCAGATTGCCCAAAGCGGCCTTGACCTTGTCGACGTTGATACCGATTGTGGTGATTCCCCACATCCAGGGCACGAGGTACTGGTTTCCCGGATCCATGGTGGCCAGATTCTTCATGACGAATGGATCGAGATTGGCGTAGGTGGTGATTTTGCTCTTGTCCAGCTTCATAAAAAGCCCGCCTTCGAGCTGAATCTTGGCCCAGCTTGAGGAAGGCACGACAATGTCGTAACCTGTTCTCCCGGCTGCCAGCTTGGCATGAAGCGTTTCGTTGCTGTCGAAGGTATCGTAGTGAACCTTGATGCCTGTTTCATCCTCGAAATTTTTTATTGTTTCGTCACCGATGTAATCGGACCAATTGTAGATATTGAGTACTTTATCTTCACTGGCTATAGACAGGCCTGGCACGCCAAGCGACAACAAAGCCATTGATAACAGGACACCCATCAGTCCCACTCGATTTTTCAGGTTACTACAGAACATAATATTTACCTTGGCCACATCGGTTAATAAAGTGTAAGTCTTATACCGTAAGAATTTGGCTGCAAAAGGTGGTAGCCGCAACTTTGAAGATGATTGCTGTGCCACCAGGTTTCTGATGGTGCATGCACAAAGTTATTTCACTGTGATTTTTGATCAATCCACGAGAAAGCAAATGTCACGCCATTCCCACCTGCACGTCCACAGGACAGATAATAATTAAATTTTCCCAATGAATCAAAATTTTCACAACTAAAACTGAGTGTAATCGCATGAAATCCCGGATGATTCTTTGGGCTGAAATTTTTAGTATCAGGTATTCATTCAAGCGATTGAAGAAACAGACAATTTCTTCATAAACTAATAGAATATACGCTGAATCTCAATGCTGTTGCCTATCATCTTAAGGCTTAATAGCGGTCTTTTAATCGGGACAAACGCCATCGGTGGACTACAATTACACCGTTTTATAACAGCATCTATTTCCATTTCTAACAGAGGATTCAATGAAGCAAATCCAAACTAAAAACGCGCCTGCGGCAATCGGTCCATATTCTCAGGCAATCGTAGCCGGATCGCTTTTGTTTATTTCGGGACAGATAGCACTTCGACCGGATGGCAGTTTGGTTGAAGGTGGGATCGAGGTCCAGACGCAGCAGGTTTTCGATAATTTGAGCGCTGTAATCGAGGCAGCCGGTGCTTCACTGGGACAGGTAGTAAAAACCACAGTTTTTCTCAAGGATATGCAAGATTTTGCTGCAATGAATGGCGTATATGCAGCGGCATTTGGCAGTCATTGCCCGGCTCGTTCAACGGTGCAGGTTGCGCGGTTGCCGCGGGATGTGCTGGTTGAAATTGAAGCAATCGTTTCTTTGAACTGATCGAAAATTATGAATGCATGCCTGACACTAAATCGATTGACTCGGTCGAAATTATGACCAGAATTGTTAAATGACACAGGTTCGCACGCCGGTGGTTCTGCTTCCGGCAGATTATAGACAGCTTGGAGATCATCCTTTTCATGTGGCTGGTCATAAGTACGTGAGCGCAGTCGTTCATGCGGCGCGAGCCCTGCCCTTGATTATTCCGGCTCTGGACTCGGAAAGCGAAATAGCAGCTCTGCTTGAGGTTGCCGACGGAATCATGTTGCCCGGTGCGGTATCAAACGTTCATCCTTCTCATTTTGACCAGGCGGTGCGGGATGTTTCGTTGCCGCTTGATTCGGCGCGCGACAGTTTGACGTTAAAACTGATCCGCGCTGCGGTTGATGCCGGCATTCCATTGCTGGGAATCTGTCGTGGCTTGCAGGAAATCAATGTGGCGTTCGGGGGCAGCTTGAACCAGGCGGTACATGAAACTGATGGCATGTCCGATCACCGTGAGCCAAAGGGCGAGTCGCTGGATGAGCAATATGGCCAGGTTCATCCAGTGCATACTGTGGCAGGTGGTCGTTTGGCTGAAATTACCGGCTGTACGGAAATTATGGTCAATTCCCTGCATGGACAAGGCATTGATCGTCTGGGTGCCGGACTGGCTGCTGAAGCGTATGCACCTGATGGGTTGATCGAAGCCGTCAGTTTCACCGGAGCAAAAACCTTTGCGCTGGCTGTACAGTGGCATCCCGAATGGGATGTGTTGAATATCCCGCCTTACCTGGCGATTTTTCGTGCATTTGGCGAAGCTTGCCGGACAAGAGCTGCACAGCGTCATGCCGGAACTGACAAAACAGAAACAATGGAGAGCACAAATGTCTGAACGTAAAGATTTTACCGAAAGCGACATGCATAGTTGGTTGGCCGATAAACGTGTCACAGAAATGGAATGTCTGGTTCCTGATCTGACCGGCGTGGCACGAGGCAAGATACTACCGCGCGAAAAATTTACTGCCGAACGTGCCATGCGTTTGCCGGAAGCGGTGCTGGGGGTGACCGTAACCGGTGAATCACCGGAAGATAACCAGGGCTACGACGATGTATTCGGTTTTACCGACAAGGACATGGTGCTGATTCCGGATCCGAAAACTGTACGACTGGTACCCTGGGCTACCGATCCTACCGCACAGGTAATCATGGACTGCTTTTTTCATGATGGTACGCCTGTAGATTTTGCACCGCGCAACGTTTTGCGTCGTGTGACGGAGCTGTATAAAGGCCTGGGGTGGACGCCGATCGTGGCACCTGAATTGGAGTTTTATCTGCTGGCGCGCAATACCGATCCCAACCAGCCGCTGGTGCCGCCAATTGGCCGCAGCGGGCGGGCCGAAACTAGCAGGCAGTTGTACAGCATCGATGCGGTAAACGAATTCGATCCGCTGTTCGAGGATATCTACGATTACTGCGACATCATGGAGTTGGAGCTCGATACATTGATACACGAATTTGGCGCCGGGCAGATGGAAATCAACTTTCTGCATGACGAACCGATGATTCTGGCTGACAAGGTATTTTTCTTTAAGCGCACCTTGCGCGAAGCGGCATTGCGCCACAATATGTATGCCACTTTCATGGCCAAGCCCATGACCCACGAGCCGGGCTCGGCCATGCACATTCACCAGAGCGTTATCGACACCAAAACGGGCCTGAATATTTTCAGTAATCCGGATGGCTCCGAATCGCCTTTATTCCTGAATTACATTGCCGGTTTGCAGAAGTATCTGCCGGCAGCCATGGCGCTGCTGGCTCCCTACGTTAACTCCTACCGCAGAGTGGTGCGCGGTGGTGCGGCTCCAATCAATATCGAATGGGGTTATGACAACCGCACGGTGGGGATTCGTGTGCCCATTTCAGAACCGGAAGCACGCCGTGTCGAAAACCGGGTGGTCGGCGCGGACGCCAATCCTTATCTGGCAATGGCCGTAACCCTGGCATGCGGTTATCTGGGCATCATGGAAAAATTGAAGCCGAGCGCAGTCACCACGGGTAGTGCTTATGACGCAAAGTATCAATTGCCACGCGAATTGTCTGAAGCATTGCGCATGTTAAGTGCGGCCAAACCATTGCACGACGTGCTGGGCAAGCGGTTTGTTGATGTTTATGTGGCGGTCAAAGAGGCCGAGCAAGAGCAATTCATGCGCGTGATCAGCCCCTGGGAACGCGAGCATCTGTTGATGCACGTTTGATTTTTATTACTCATGCAGAGTATGCACAAGGAGAACGTTATGCGGCTTTCTACAAGCGAGGTTCAAACACTGGACTCTGCACACTACATACATCCTTTTACCGACCATAAATCTTTGGCCGGAAAAGGTGCCCGTGTTATTACCCGCGGTGAAGGTGTGTATATCTGGGATTCAGAAGGCAATAAAATTTTTGATGCCATGTCGGGTTTGTGGTGTGTCAACGTCGGGTATGGCCGCAAGGAATTGATCGATGCTGCGACACGGCAGATGGAAGTGCTGCCTTTCTACAATAGCTTTTTTCAGACGACCAATGTTCCCGCGGTGCAATTGGCAGATCGAATTGTCGGGTTGGCCGGAGAGCGGTTCTCCCATGTGTTCTATGGAACTTCCGGGTCCGAATCGAACGACACCATCGTGCGTATGGTGCGATATTACTGGGAAACACTGGGGCAGCCAGAACGCAGTGTGATCATCAGCCGTAAAAATTCCTATCATGGCTCGACCCTGTGCGGCGCCTCCCTCGGCGGTATGTCCGGCATGCATGCCCAGGGCGGATTGCCGATTCCCGGCATCGTGCATATCGAGCAGCCTTACCACTTCGGACTGGCGCCGAAAAAAAACAAGGACGAATTCGGTATCGAAGCAGCCGGTTGGCTGGAACAGAAAATTCTCGAAGTCGGCCCGGACAAGGTCGCGGCATTTATCGGTGAGCCGGTGCAGGGCGCAGGCGGAGTGATTATCCCGCCGAAAACCTACTGGCCGGAAATCCAGCGTATCTGCGACAAATACGGCATTCTGCTGATCTGCGATGAAGTGATCTGTGGATTCGGGCGGCTGGGTAGCTGGTTCGGTTCAGAGTTGATGGGCGCTAAGCCCGATCTGATGACCATTGCCAAGGGCGTGACCTCCGGTTACATACCGCTGGGCGGGGTGGTTGTCGGCAAAAGGGTTGCCGAAGTATTGATCGAGAAGGGCGGAGAATTCAACCACGGTTATACCTACTCCGGCCATCCGGTGGCATGTGCAGTTGCGTTGGCCAATCTGGATATCATTGAGCGTGAAGGTTTGGTTGAGCGGGTCAGCGAAGAAACCGGCCCTTATCTGGCACAGCATTTTGCAGCGCTGTCCGACCATCCTCTGGTCGCGGGGGCCGAGACAATAGGCATGGTGGCTGGCCTGGTGTTGATGAAAGACAAGACGCAGCATCTCGCTTTTGATGCATCGCTGGATGTCGGCATGGTTTGCCGTGACCACTGCTTTGCGAATGGGCTGATCATGCGTGCGGTGGGTGACCGTATGATCATCGCGCCGCCACTGATATGCACCAAGTCACAGATCGATGAAATGATGGGGCTAGTCCGCAAATGTATGGACGCCACGCTTGCCGATGTGCAGTCGCGGGGCTGGATGGAGGCAACAGACCAGAAGCGGATAACTGCCTGAGCTTGGAACTGTCGCGACCGGATCGTTGTAATTGAAAAATAAATAACCATCAATTTTTGCATTAATCATGCGGGCGATCCGGCAGGCTCACCGTACTTCATGAGGAGATTCCATGCCTATTAAGTTGAATCATCCGTCACTCCTCAGGCAGACATCGGCCTGGCTGGGCGGAAAATGGGTGGGCGCCGATTCCGGCGCAACCTTCAATGTCAGAAACCCGTCCGGCGGGAAAACCATTGCACAGGTGCCGATGATGGGGCGCGCCGAAACGGAGCGCGCCATCGCTGCGGCCGCATCGGCGCAAAAACAGTGGCGGGCGCTTGCCGCAAAGGAGCGTTCCGCACTCCTGAAGAAATGGTTCGCGCTGATCATGCAGCATCAGGAGGATCTGGCACATATTCTGACCGCCGAGCAAGGCAAGCCTCTGGCCGAGGCGCGTGGAGAAATCGCTTATGGCGCCAGCTTCATCGAGTGGTTTGCCGAGGAGGCAAAGCGGGTTTACGGTGAGGTGATTCCATCGCCGCTCAACGACAGGCGTCTGGTCGTTCTGAAACAGCCGATCGGCGTCACGGCAGCCATTACACCGTGGAATTTTCCGACGGCAATGATCACCCGCAAGGCTGCACCGGCACTGGCGGCAGGCTGCACGATGATAGTCAAGCCCGCGGAACAGACACCCTTGTCGGCACTCGCACTGGCGGTGCTGGCAGAAGAAGCCGGAATTCCTGGCGGCGTGTTTCAGGTGATTACCGGGGATGCGCGGGAAATCGGCGCAGCGATTTGCGCAAGCCCGGTAGTGACCAAGTTGTCATTTACCGGATCGACCGAAGTGGGGCGTATCCTGATGCGTCAGAGTGCCGATACGATCAAGAAACTCTCGCTCGAGCTGGGCGGCAATGCGCCCTTTATCGTGTTCGACGATGCGGATCTGGACGCCGCGGTTGAAGGCGCCATCGCCAGCAAATATCGCAACGCCGGACAGACCTGCGTGTGCGCCAACCGGCTGTTCGTGCAGGACGGTGTATTTGATGCCTTTGCCAAAAAACTGGCTGTTCGCGTGGCGCAGCTACAGGTGGGGGACGGGCTCAGTGCCGGCGTAACCCAGGGGCCGTTGATCGATGATGCAGCGCTGGCCAAGGTGGAAAGTCATGTTGCGGATGCGATTGCCAAAGGAGCCAAACTGGTTGCCGGGGGCAAGCGTCATGCGCTGGGCGGCACTTACTACGAGCCTACCATACTGACCGACGTCAGTCCGGATTCCATGATATTCCGTGAAGAGACTTTCGGCCCGGTGGCACCCCTGTTTCGCTTCAAGACCGATGATGAAGTCATCGAACTGGCCAATCGCACCGAATTTGGTCTGGCTTCGTATTTCTTCAGCCGTGACATCGGGCGCATCTGGCGCGTCGCCGAGGCGCTCGAATATGGCATGGTCGGCGTCAATACGGGCATTATCTCCAACGAGGTTGCGCCATTTGGCGGTGTCAAACAGTCCGGTTTGGGACGCGAGGGATCGCACCATGGCATCGATGAATATCTTGAAATCAAATATGTTGCCATGGCCGGGTTGTAGGCCAGGTCGGCAAACAACTATCGAGGATGTGATATGAGTAAAATCGACTGGCATGCACGTGCTACAGCGCTCACCATAGATGGCAGGGCATTCATCAATGGTGAGCGTGTGGATGCCGTTGACGGAAGCACGTTTGAGTGCCTGTCTCCGGTAGACGGGCGCAAGCTCGCTGACGTAGCGCGTTGCAAGGCGGCCGATATTGACCGCGCTGTGGCTGCGGCGCGCACGGCCTTCAATGACAGGCGCTGGGCTGGAATGTCGCCCGGCGAGCGCAAGCGTGTGATGATCAGGTTTGCCGATCTGGTGTTGAAAAATCGCGAAGAACTGGCCCTGCTGGAGACCCTGGATATGGGCAAGCCCATCAGCGCGAGCATGAATACCGACGTGCCGGCGACAGCGAATACTTTGCGCTGGTATGGTGAAGCAATCGACAAGATATATGACGAGATCGCACCGACCAACGGGCACACGCTGGCGCTGATCACGCGCGAGCCGATGGGCGTGGTTGGAGCGGTGGTGCCGTGGAATTATCCGATGCTGATGGCTTCGTGGAAGATTGCCCCGGCTCTGGTGTCTGGAAACAGTGTGGTGCTCAAGCCTTCGGAGAAAGCGCCGCTGACCGCACTCCGCCTGGGTGAGCTTGCGCTTGAAGCCGGCATACCCGCAGGCGTGTTTAATGTAGTACCCGGTTTTGGCGCGGAAGCGGGATCGTCGCTTGCCCTGCATATGGACGTTGACTGCATCGCTTTCACCGGCTCGACAGGTGTAGGGAAGAAAATCCAGGTGATGGCGGGCGAGAGCAATCTCAAGCGCGCTTGGTGCGAATTGGGCGGCAAGTCCCCCAATATCGTTTTTGCCGATTGCCCCGATCTTGACCGTGCAGTTGCGGCGGCAGCGGGCTCCATTTTCTACAACCAGGGTGAGAGCTGCAACGCGCCCTCGCGACTTCTGGTCGAGCGTTCCATCCGCGATGAATTTGTCGAGAAACTCAAGCAATACTCCCCGCGTCATATGCCCGGCGACCCGCTTGATCCTGGCACGACGATGGGTGCGCTGGTTGATCAGGGACAGATGGATAACGTGCTGAAATACATTGAAAGTGGCAAGCAGCAGGGCGCGCATCTGTGCTGTGGCGGTGAGCGCGTCCGCACCGAATCCGGCGGCTACTATGTGTCACCGACCATCTTCGACGGCGTAACCAATGAAATGATCATTGCCAGCGAGGAAATTTTCGGACCTGTTCTGTCCGTTATCGCGTTCGATAACCAGGAAGAAGCCATCCGGATCGCAAACGATACCAACTATGGTCTGGCTGCGGCAGTGTGGACCCGTGATATTTCGCGGGCGCATCTGGTGGCCCGCGCCTTGCGTGCGGGCACCGTGCATGTCAACTGTTACGACGAGGACGATATCACCGTGCCCTTTGGTGGCTACAAGCAGTCCGGAAACGGCCGTGACAAGTCGCTGCATGCGCTGGAAAAGTACACCGAACTCAAAACCACCTGGATCAACCTCGCGTAATCCGCCTGGTAAAAGGAACTGATGACATGAATGCAAAAGCACCCGTGCAAAACAACAATGCCTCTCTGCACCAGCGCCGCCTCGCCGCAACGCCGCGCGGCATCGGGGTGATGGCGGGATTTTATATAGACCACGCATTGAATGCCGAAGTGTGGGATGTGGAAGGGAACCGCTATATCGATTTCGCCGGCGGCATCGCCGTGCTCAATACCGGCCATCGCCATCCTGCCATGGTGGCCGCGATCGAAGAGCAGCTCAAGCGCTTCACCCATACCTGTTACCAGGTGCTGCCCTACGAAAGTTATGTCACGCTGGCGGAACGTATCAATGATCTGACTCCCGGTAAATATGCCAAGAAGACCGCGTTCTTTTCGAGCGGGGCGGAGGCGGTCGAGAATGCGATCAAGATCGCCCGCTCCAGCACCGGTCGCTCGGGCATCATCGCGTTTTCGGGCGGCTTTCATGGCCGTACCATGATGGGCTGTGCATTGACCGGCAAGGTGGTTCCCTACAAGGTGGGTTTCGGACCGTTCCCCGCCGAGATTTACCATGTACCTTTCCCGATGGAATTGCATGGCGTGAGCGTCGCAGATTCCCTGCATGCATTGCAAACACTGTTTAAAGCCGATGTCGATCCCAAGCGGGTTGCGGCAATCATCATTGAACCGGTTCAGGGCGAAGGTGGCTTCTATGTTGCCCCGCCGGAACTGATGCGTGCGCTGCGTCAGGTTTGTGACGAACATGGGATTTTATTGATTTTCGATGAGATACAAACCGGCTTTGGCCGGACCGGAAAACTGTTTGCAACCGAACACTATGACGTTCTGCCCGATATCATGACTCTCGCCAAGAGTATGGCGGGCGGCATGACGTTGTCCGCAGTATGTGGCAAAGCTGCGGTGATGGATGGGCCGGCACCCGGCGGATTAGGCGGAACCTATGCCGGTAATCCGCTGGCGATTGCAGCCTCACATGCGGTGATAGACATCATCGAAAAAGAGAAACTGGTCGAACGTTCCAATCTGCTGGGACATAAACTGGTAACCCGCCTCAAACTTGTACAGGCAAAAGTACCCGCCCTGAAAGAGGTGCGTGGGGTGGGTTCCATGGTTGCGGCAGAGCTTTTCGATCCGGCCACCGGGGAGCCTTCGCCTGATGCGGTCAAACGTGTACAGCAGGCGGCTCTGGATGAAGGCCTGATTCTGATTGCCTGCGGCGTCTATGCCAATGTGGTGCGCTTCCTTTACCCTTTGACCACCGAAGACGCGGTTTTTGACGAGGCACTGGATATCATCGAGCGGGCCCTGACCAAAGCATAGTATGGGCAACCCGGCAGTTTTGATAATGTCGGCAGATAAATCCGCCGCACTCGGGGAGACTGTTGCGGCCGCCCGGCAACGCATGGCAATAGCCGGGGTGCATACCGTCACCGCGCAGTTCGTCGATATACACGGTTCTGCCAAAGGCAAATATATTCCGCTCGCTCATTTGGGGGATATCGAGCGTGATGGTGTGGGTTTTGCCGGCCCGTCGATCTGGGGGTTGGGCTTGCCGCGCAACGGTCCACGCTCGGAGTTTTACGGGCGCGGTGATTTGGATACCTTGCAGGTGCTGCCATTGTTGATTAAGTCCGTGCAACACGAGAATCACTTCCTGTCAGGCTGTGCCTACCGGCGAGATTGATGCATTACACATAACTGCCGTGCTGCCAGTCATTGAGCCGGTCAAATTTTTATTGCCGCTGTTCGTTCATGCGGCCTGTTCCATAACCAATTGCTGCTGACGGATCTCCTGCTGATGCGCGGCCCATTGCTGTTCGTTCTTGAGATAGCGGGACGGGTCCAGACCCTGCTCGCCTTCGGCAGCCAGAGTGGTGAGTGCCTCGGCGATACAACTGAAAATGCGATCGATTTCATTCTTTTCGATGGTGAGGGGCGGAGAGATGGCGATGATTTCTCCGGTATAACGCACGAGCACGCCCATCTCGTAACATTTGAGATAGGTGGCAAACGCGCGAGCACCCGGTTTCCCGGGAAATGATTCCAGTTCAATACCGGCCACCATGCCGATATTGCGTACATCCTTGACGAATGGAATGCCCTTCAGGGTGTGTGCTGCCTGTTCAAAGTGGTCGCTCAGGTCGCCCGCGCGCTCGACCAGTTTTTCTTTTTCAAAAATATCCAGTGTAGCGACGGCGGCAGCACACGCAACCGGATGTGCCGTGTAGGTATAACCGTGGGGCAGCTCAATGGCATTGGCCGGACTTTGTTGCATGAAAGCATCGTATATCTCGCGCTTGACGGCGACTGCACCCATGGGAACGGCGCCATTGGTCAGACCTTTGGCGCAGGTGAGGATATCCGGCACAACATCAAAATAATCGGCGCCGAATTTGGTGCCGAGCCGTCCGAACCCGGTTATGACTTCATCGAAAATCAGCAGGATGCCGTATTTGTCGCAGATCTCGCGCAAGCGCTTGAGGTAGCCTGCGGGGGGCAGCACCACACCTGCCGAGCCTTGCATCGGTTCGACGATCAGGGCGGCAATGGTTGCGGGGTCATGCAGGGTGGTAATGCGCTGTTCGAACTCGTTGGCGAGCTCAATTCCGCCGTCCCTGGGAACGCCGCGTGTAAACGCGTTGCGGCTGATATCCAGCGGATGCCTGATGTGATCAACACCCGCCAGACCGTTGCCAAAGGCCTTGCGGTTACCGGCTATCCCCCCGACCGCAAGTCCGCCGAAATTGACGCCGTGATAGCCGCGTTCGCGACCGATCAATTTGTTGCGTAGCGGATCGCCGGTCATGCGGTGGTAGGCCAGCGCGATCTTCAGTGCTGTATCCGCCGATTCGGAGCCGGAACCGGTGAAGAAGATCCGATCGAGTCCGCGCGGCAAGAAATCCGCAAGGCGTTCCGCCGCTTCAAAAGCCAGCGGATGGCTATTCTGGAATGCGGGGGCATAGTCCAGTGTGCGCAATTGATGTGCCACTGCGCCGGCGATTTCCTCCCGGCCATGGCCCGCCGCCACACACCACAGGCCGGCTGTTCCATCCAGCAGGATGCGGTCGTCTATTGTCGTGTAGTAATTGCCTTTTGCAGCCTTGAACAGGCGCGGCATGCTTTTGAACTGGCGGTTTGCGGTGAACGGAAGCCAGTAATGATCGAGATTCGGTAAGCTTTGCACGGTATATCCCAGTTTGGAAAAGATGCGAGTCTCGGGGTGTTCATCACATGCTGTCAAGACGGTATACGGATTAAATTAACTGATTGATTCTATTGATATGGTGTGGCATTCTGTTATTGAATATTTAACAGTTTTAACATCGGAGAGATCAAGGAATGGAACAGGAAGTCGGCTTGCGTCTGCGCCTGGTAAGACTGCGTCATCAACTGTCGCAGCGTGCGCTGGCTAAACGCGCGGGAGTGGCCCATGCGACCATTTCGCTGATTGAGTCGGGACACAGCAGTCCATCAGTGAGCGCACTCAAGCGCATCCTGGCGGGAATCCCGATGACGCTGGCCGAATTCTTTTCGGATGAGTTGCCGCCGGCCGACAGCAACATATTCTATCGTGCTGCAGAACTGACGGAAATCAGCGGCGGTGAGGGCATCTCTTACCGCCAGATAGGCTCGGCTCGCCAGGGGCATGTGCTGCAGATTCTGTTCGAGCGCTATGAATCCGGTGCGGATACGGGAGTGATCATGTTGCGCCACGAGGGTGAAGAGGGCGGCGTCATACTGTCCGGCAAGCTCGAGGTGTCGGTCGGTGAATCAACCCGTATGCTGGGGCCCGGAGATGCCTATTATTTTAACAGCAGGCAACCACACCGGTTTCGCAACGTGGGCTCAGAGCCTTGCACACTGGTCAGTTCCTGCAGTCCATCCTCGTTCTGATTGCATTTCTTTGACCGGGCATGGATATCACCACCGACTTGGTATATCGACTCCGCTATCCGGAGGTGTTGGTTTTCACGGGTAAATCATATTTTTTGTGCGCGTATTGCGCGAAGCCCGTAAAATTCGTCCCTCATTGTTTGCCTTCCCCCGTTTAATTTTATGACTATTCGTACCCGCTTTGCTCCCAGTCCAACCGGCTATCTTCACATCGGCGGCGCACGTACTGCCCTGTTCTCCTGGGCGTATGCGCGCAAGCTCGGCGGCACCTTCATTTTGCGCATCGAGGATACCGATGTGGAACGTTCAACGCCGGAGGCGGTGCAGGCGATTCTCGACGGAATGGCGTGGCTGAATCTGGATTACGACGAAGGGCCGTTCTACCAGATGCAACGCATGGAGCGTTACAAGGAAGTGATACGCCAGATGCTCGATGAGGGTACTGCCTATTATTGCTATACCTCGATGGAAGAACTGGATGCGATGCGCGAGACGCAGCGCGCGCTTGGCGAGAAGCCGCGCTACGATGGCCGCTGGCGCCCGGGTATGGGCAAAGTGCTGCCCGAGCCGCCAGCCGGTGTTGCGCCGGTAGTGCGTTTCAAGAATCCGCTCAGTGGCATGGTGGGTTGGAATGATCTGGTCAAAGGTCACATCGGGTTCAACAACAATGAACTGGACGATCTGATCATTGCCCGCGCCGACAGCACACCCACTTACAATTTTTGTGTGGTGGTGGATGATCTGGATATGGGCATCACCCACGTGATTCGCGGCGATGACCATGTCAACAACACGCCACGCCAGATCAATATCCTCAGGGCGCTCGGTGCGACAGTGCCCGAGTATGCGCATCTTTCCATGATACTCGGCGATGATGGAACGAAATTGTCCAAACGCCACGGTGCGGTGAGCGTGATGCAATACGATGAAGACGGCTACCTGCCGGAGGCGGTGATCAATTATCTGGCACGTCTTGGATGGTCGCACGGCGATGACGAGATTTTTTCGGTGGAACAGCTCTGCTCATGGTTCGATCTCAGCCACATCACGCCATCCGCGGCACAGTTCAACACCGAAAAATTGAATTGGGTCAACCAGCATTACCTGAAGCAGGCCGACAATGACCGGCTGGCTGCACTGGTGCGTCCGCGTCTTGAAGCGCGTGGTGTGAAAGTGGGTGATGTTCCCGCGCTGAAATCCGTTATGGCGCTATACAAGGAGCGCGTAGCCACGCTGAACGAATTGGCCGATGCCGCAGAGGTGTTTTACGTTGAACTGCATCCCGAGCAGGAATTGCTGGATACGCATCTGTCCGCAGAAGCACTGCCCGCATTACGGGAACTGGCGGAACATTTCGCGGATGTAGTCTGGGAAGCGCCGGCTATCAGCGCGCTGATCAGGGAAACGGTCGGCACACATGGTTTGAAAATGCCTAGGCTGGCAATGCCATTGCGCGTGATGCTGGTGGGACAAACGCAAACCCCGTCGGTCGATGCCGTGCTGGCATTGTTCCCGCGCGAGACCGTGCTGGCACGGATGAAGCGATACCTGTAATTAAACTTTCAGCGGCATCAGCCACGATATGGCTGATGCCGCTGAACTGCCCTGCACAGCTTTTCAGCCCTGGATCCAGGCCTTTGCTTCTTTGTAATCTTTGAACGCGCGTATATCGGCATCCACAAAGATGCGCGACAGCAAGGCCTGCCAGGTGATCCACTGATTGTCGGTGACCACGGCGATCTTGGTGAAATCGTGATTGTGTTCGCGGCGGAAGAATTTGAGTTCCTCCCAGGCCACATCGATGGTGTAGCCGACCATGGCGCGCAGATCAAACAGCAGATCCATCTCGCCGGGAGTTTTCAGTTTGTAGAGAGTCTGCTCCTCGAAAGTCTTGAAGTCGGCGATGGTGAATTCGCCGAGGACCGCCACGTTGACGAGATTTTCGGTTTGTTCGATGGTGATCATTCTTGCTGCTCCTTGATTTATTGTTTTGGAGACGGGT
>JBDTCC010000006.1:0-7109 GCA_039923775.1 Gallionella sp.
GCTTCCCGCACAGTGTACTCGCCGAAGTGAAAGATGCTCGCCGCCAATACAGCATCTGCCCCGCCTTTTTTGACACCATCGACCATGTGCTGCAGATTACCCACGCCGCCGCTTGCAATAACCGGGATATCAAGCGCATCGGTTATTGCCCGGGTCAACGCCAGATCAAAACCGGTTTTTTGCCCGTCCTTGTCCATGCTGGTCAACAGGATTTCACCCGCTCCCAGGTCCTGCATTTTTTTTGCCCATGCAACCGCATCCAGGCCTGTGGCAGTGCGCCCGCCGTGAGTGAATACTTCCCAATGGGCCGGGCCGGTCTGCTTCGCATCAATCGCAACCACAATGCACTGCGAACCATATCGTCCCGCGGCATCTGCGACCAATTGCGGATTGAGTACCGCGGAAGTATTGATGCTGACCTTGTCAGCTCCGGCATTCAGCAAATTGCGCACATCGCCCACTTCACGCACCCCCCCGCCGACGGTCAGCGGGATGAATACTTGCGAGGCAACCTGTTCAATCATGCGAAAGATAATCCCCCTGTCGTCGGAGCTGGCAGTGATGTCGAGGAAAGTCAGCTCGTCGGCGCCCTGTTCATCATAGCGGCGCGCAATCTCCACCGGGTCGCCGGCATCTCGCAGCTCGACAAAACTCACGCCTTTGACGACTCGTCCTGCAGTCACGTCGAGACAGGGAATGATGCGTTTTGCCAGCATGGGTCAGCCTGCGGCTCCGGTCAATTCATCCGCAAGGGTCTGCGCCGCATTGAAATCCAGTGTACCTTCATATATCGCCCGTCCGGTGATCGCACCGGTGATGCCTTCGGACTGCACCGCACATAGCGCGCGCACATCGTCCAGATTGGTGATACCGCCACTGGCTATCACCGGCACATGCAGCGGACGGGCCAATTCAACGGTGGCGGGAATGTTCACACCCGACAACATGCCGTCGCGCCCGATATCCGTGTAAATAACCGCCTCCACGCCATAACCTTCAAATCGCTGCGCCAGATCCGCCACATCGTGGCCGGTCAATTTTGACCAGCCATCTACCGCCACCTTGCCGCCTTTGGCATCCAGACCCACCATGATATGTCCGGGAAAAGCATCGCAGGCTTCATGAAGGAAGCCGGGCACTTTTACTGCCGCGGTACCGATAATGATGTAAGTCACACCGATGTCGAGATAGCGCTCAATGGTTTCCAGGTCACGTATGCCACCGCCGAGCTGCACCGGAATATCCATTCCGACCGCCTCGACGATGCGGCGCACGGCGGACTCGTTCTTGGGCTTGCCGGCGAATGCGCCGTTCAGGTCCACCAGGTGCAGGCGGCGGGCGCCTTGCGCCAACCAGTGTTTCGCGATGGCGGTTGGATCTTCTGAAAACACCGTGGCATCTTCCATCACGCCTTGTTTCAGGCGCACACAGTGACCGTCTTTCAAATCTATAGCAGGAATAATCAGCATGGCAGTATGTTAAAAATTAAGGATTCCATTGCACAAAGTTTTGCAGAAGTTTAAGCCCGTCTGCTTGGCTCTTTTCCGGATGAAATTGCACCGCAAATAAATTATCTTTTGCCACCGCACACACAAACGATTGCGGATATTGGCTGGTAGCCTGCACCAATGAGGCATCTTGGGGCTGCACATAGTAACTATGCACAAAATAAAAGCGTGCATCCTGCTCTATGCCATTCCAGAGCGGGTGCTGCACATGATGCACCTGGTTCCAGCCCATGTGCGGCACCTTGAGTTTGTTGCCCTGCGCATCGTGCATATTACCGGCAAAGTGCAACACTTTCCCGTGCAAAACCCCCAACCCCGGAGTATTGCCTTCGGCGCTGCTTTCGAACAGCATTTGCAAGCCGATGCAGATACCGAGAAAAGGCTTGCTGCGTGCAGCCTCCAGAACGGCATCCCGCAAGCCGCGCGCATCCAGTTCGCGCATGCAGTCGGGCATCGCGCCCTGCCCGGGAAACACCACGCGCTTTGCCCCTGCGATCGTCTCGGCGTCATCCGTGACGACAATTTCCGCCTCGGGGGCCACCTTGCGCAAAGCCTGTTCGACCGAGCGCAGGTTGCCCATGCCGTAATCGACTACTGCAACATCAACCGTAGATCCCATGATGAATTATAGCGTTCCCTTGGTGGATGGCATCACGCCGACCATGCGCGGATCCAGCTCCAAAGCCATGCGCAGTGCGCGGCCAAATGCCTTGAATATGGTTTCGGCCTGATGATGGGCGTTATCTCCCGCCAGATTGTCGACATGCACGGTCACCAGCGCATGGTTGACGAAACCCTGAAAGAACTCCTTGATCAGATCCACATCAAATTCGCCGACATTGCCACGCACGAACTTGCAATTGAACACCAATCCGGGACGGCCGGATATGTCCAGAACCACGCGGGACAGGGCCTCATCCAAAGGTATGTAAGCATGCCCGTAACGGCGCAAACCTTTCTTGTCGCCGATCGCCTGATTGAATGCCTGACCCAGTGTAATGCCGATATCTTCGACGGTGTGATGCGCGTCGATGTGCAGATCTCCCTTGGCCAGAATATCCAAATCCAGCAAACCGTGTCTGGCGATCTGGTCGATCATGTGATCGAGAAACGGCAGCCCGGTATCAAATTTGGACTTCCCGCTACCGTCCAGATTCAATTCGATGTTGATTTTGGTTTCCAGGGTATTGCGTGAAACTTTCGTGCTGCGCATGATTTGTTCCTGTGCGGATTGATAATGATTTCCTGCAATGCTTCCATGAAGTATTCGTTCTGGCTCAGGCTGACCGGGGACAAGCCTGCACTAAAATCACCCTGTCTCCTGCTCGAATTCAGGGATGCTTTCCTTTAGTGCAATCATGAATCGTTCGTTTTCGTTTGGCGTGCCCACTGTCACACGCAAACAGTCTTTCAACATCGGATGTCCGTTGTTCAAGTTTTTGATCAGCACACCTCGCCGCTTCAATCCATCGAACACCGCATTGGCATTTTCCACGCGAAACAGCAGGAAATTCGCCTCGCTGGGGTAAACCCTTATAGCAGCGATTTCGTCCAACTGCCGGTACAATTTTGCACGATCCAACCTGATTTGTTCCGCTTGTTGCAACAACACCTCGTGATGCGCCAACAGTTTTCCGGCCACCAGCTGCGGCAACACGCCGACATTATACGGCAAGCGCAGCTTTTCCAACTGCCCCAACCATGCATCGCTGCCTGCCAGAAAGCCGAGACGCAGCCCGGCCATGCCAAGCTTGGAAAAAGTACGCATCACCAGCAGATTCGGATAGCTCGCCAGGTGCGGAATAAAACTATCGCTGGCAAAGGCGTAATAAGCCTCATCCAGCACGACCAGCCCGGGCGATGCCGCGATGATCTGTGCCACGGCTTCCGCCGGGAACAAATTTCCGGTGGGATTGTTCGGGTAAGCCAGAAACACCAGAGCGGGTTGTTCGCGGCGTATCGCCGCAAGCGTCGCGGGCAAATCCAGCGAAAAATCCGCAGCTCCTGAATTTTCCATCAGGGGAACGCCCACATAACGCATCCCGGTGAAAATCGCGATCATCCTGTACATCACGAACGATGGCTCCACGCTTAACAGTGTCGCGCCGGGTTTGTTAAGCGCCAGGGCCAGCAACTGGATCAACTCGTCCGAGCCATTGCCCAGCAACAACTCCATTCCCTGCGGCAAGCCGGTCACGGCACGGATTTTTTCCTTGAGTGTGGCGGCACCGGGATCAGGATAGCGGTTGATGGCAGCCGCAGCAACCGCTTCGGCGATTTCGACGCGCAAGGCGGGCGGCACCTGATAGGGGTTCTCCATCGCATCCAGCTTGATGTAGCCGGAGCTGTCCGGCACATGGTAAGCGTGCAGATCAAGTACTTCCTGGCGCAGCAATGTGCCAGCGAGAGAAGATGCCGAAGTGGAAGACATGAAACAAAATAATACGTAATAACAACAGCTCGGAGCTTATCACATAAGGCGATCCGGGAAACTCTAAAATATCAGGTTGCGGCTGTCCTCACTCCCCCGATTTCCCGAAGCTCGAAACACACCTTTCCCGTCCGGTTGCTGATCAAAGCCAGCCGATAATCAAGTTGCTTCGCCCAGCGTGCGGCCTGATAAAGACCGATCCCGAATCCATGCTCGGAGACGATCACATCGCGCAACAGTTTCACGGCAAGGCTTTCCGGTATCGCAACACCGCTGTCGCAGACTGTTATACACAACGGTTTGGAATGGATCTCGACGGAGATCACAATATCCGGTTCGGTTTGGCGTTTTCTCAACGCGTTATCGATCAGATTGTCGATGACGCAATCAAACAGGGCGGCGGGAATGATGCTGTCCGGCAAACCATCGGGCTCGCGCCAGCGAACAAGCTGATGCTGGCTGCGCAACTGCAGGGCGTCCCACCAGGCATTAAGAGCCAGCAGGGCCGCTTGGTTTTCCGTATGCGGCTGCTGAAGCTTGAGCAGTATCATTTCGATGCGCTGGGAAAGCAGCGGGAGTTGCTGTTGCAACAATTGTTGCGCCTTTCCCTCACGTTGCTGGGCAAGCGCGGTAAGTGAGTGCAGGGATTGCAGCATATTTTTCAGGTCGTGCGTGAGACGCGATCCGGTTTCGTACACAGCCTGCAAACGCGAGATATCGCGGAGTGCTTGTTCGCGCTGTTTGGACTGATAAAAATAGCCGATCAACTGCACCAGTACATGTATATGCAACAACAGGGTGGGATTGAGCGATTGTCTGGCATACAGCGTCAGGTGCAATCCGCGTTCTTGCACTACCGCAACGTGCTCGCTGATTTTTCCGAGCTGCCCGGTTGCATTAGGCGATTGCCAGGACAGACCCGACACCCACGGAAAATCCGCCAGCAAATCAACGGCCCGGCGCAGATAAGCTGCCGCATCGGGTTCGCGCTGAACCGCATCGGTCAACTGGGCGAGCCAATCCTCAAACGGTGTACCGACATTCAACAAATAGCGCGAGAACATCGTCTGCAGGCCGCTGAAACCAAAACGCGGATTCCACAACGCGCCGAATGCCAGCAATATCAATCCAATCAGGAACAGGGTGCGCAACAGGGCATCCAGGTAATCCAGCCGGCCCAGGGTCATGAATGCAAGGCTGCCGAGCACCACCAGGGCCAGCAGCATGAACAGCAACAAGCTGTATATGAAGTCTACTTTCTGTGCACTTCCGGTCAGTTCTTTGCTGGCCGAAAGGGCGGTCATGGCCACAAGCAGCACCGGCAACACATACCATATCAGTATGTGCCCAACCTCAATAGTGGCCTGCGCGGCAAATAAATTTGGCACCACCCAGAGCAACAGCACAGCAAGCAGGTAGACCATCACCCCCATATATAACAGACGGGCCCAGCGGTCGTGAAAACTGAATACGCGCGCGCCAACCAGTCCAAATAATCCGATCAGCCAGAATGCGATAGTCCACCAGCTCAGGAAAAACACCTCCGCCACCGCTGCCAGCGCGATCAAAACGAACCCGCTAAGCCCTACCCGGTGTTCACCGCGCCACAACGGCTGCCAAAGCAGGAACAAACCGAAATGGGTAATCAGCAGCGGATGTACCCAGGGGCTGCTCACACCGAGCAGCAGCGCTCCGTGCAATACCCACAGCATTGCCAGCAACAACCATCGGCTACTATTTATATATTTAGAAATAATCTGTGTCAGCATTTTGGCATTGCCCTGTCAATATCTCGTCAAAACAGTTTGAACCCGGTTGTATATCGCCCCCGCCCAATCAACCGGCAAGGCCGCCCAGCAAAACCAGCTCAACACAATACTTTGATTTTATTAACCACTTATAGCGCAGCGTGACAAAGTTTGATGATTTGTGTAGCATTGGCATAACAATTGCGTACAAAGCATACACAAACAATTTTGGAGGTTAACACAATGAAACGCAATCAATCCGGCTTTACCCTGATCGAAATCGCCATCGTACTGGTGATCATCGGTCTGTTGCTCGGCGGTGTCCTGAAAGGGCAGGAACTGATCAACAGCGCAAAGGTTAAAAACCTCGCCACCGATTTTCGCAATATCCCGGTATATATCTACGGTTATCAGGATAAATTCAAGGCGTTGCCGGGTGATGATGTCAACGTGGACCTACACCTTGGTGGTCAGTGTGCAACAACAACTTGTAAGGCATCAACACCGGGAACAGGTCTACAAGGTAATGGCTTGATTGATGGCTTCTGGAATTCAATCACCACCACCGATGAAAGTTATTTGTTCTGGGAGCACGTACGCT
Source organism: Gallionella sp. (assembly GCA_039923775.1). GTDB lineage: Bacteria > Pseudomonadota > Gammaproteobacteria > Burkholderiales > Gallionellaceae > Gallionella. The sequence goes on from JBDTCC010000006.1 coordinate 6,289, forward strand.
TGGCCGGCTTGACATCAGGTTCGACCACACCTGGAGCCCCTGATTATCCGGCGGTGAATGCCGTCGGTGGCAACATTGGCATCCAGAGCGGCACGGCTGTTGCCGGAGCTGCTCCCATATATTCAGATACGGCCAAGACACTACCAATCCGTGGCACATATATTATCTGCTCGCCCAATATACTCGGCAAGTTCGCCAAGCAACTGGACATCCAACTGGACGACGGCAACACCGCGACCGGTTCGATGATGGCTGGCTCTGCTACTGCTATCGGAACAGCAATGGTAGCCGCACCGCTAACCGGCACAGGAGCAATTGACGATGCTGGGGTCTATACCGTCTGCATGGGCGTTTAACAACGAATCACCCGGCGTGACACAGCCCGCTTCGGCGGGCTTTTTTATTGCCCGTTTATTGACCCTTGTGCAATAGCGACTCGGCTGCCTGCAATGCTTCCGGCAGGCCGAGCAACACCAATATGTCACCCGACTGAAGCAACATATCCTCACTGGGTTGCGCGCCATGCACATTGCGCCGTCGCACGGCATTCACCTCGACGCTCAATCCAGCCAGACCGATCTCGCCCAGCTTTCTACCCACCGCCACGGAATCGTCCTTGAGCCGCACACTGAGAAAGCGCGACTGCAAACTGTCGCCTCCTACATCCTCCTCGATCGGGGCGGTGCGGAAATAGCCGTTGAACGCCGCGTAACGGCCCGCGCGATTTTCCTGAACGCGGCGAATCACCCGGCTCAGCGGCACACCGGACAACAGCAACGCCTGCGAGGCCAGCATCACGCTGCCTTCCGTCACTTCGGCCA
>JBDTCC010000007.1:0-23345 GCA_039923775.1 Gallionella sp.
ACTTCAGCGTTGACAGTCTTCTCACCAAGCATTGATACCAACGCTTGAGAAAAGGTAAATTTCTCAGCGCCACCGCCGGCCTTGACTAGCGCAGCAGTCACCTCGAGCGCCGGTTGGCCGTCGTAGATGGGCCCACCAAACCAGCTTTGCTCGTCGGTCATGGTGCCAGTCTGCGCAAATGCCGCACCGCTCAATAGCAAACCGAGGCTTGTTGTCAGAACCATGATACCTTTAAATATTTTCATATGTGTCTTCCTTATTACAAGGGGCCATACTGTCAAGTCAATATGGCAACCTTCTACATGCAGCGGAACGGCGCTGCCCCGGTTTTCTGTTTCGATTTCTGAGTGGGTTTTCTCGCTCATTGCATTTGTCCACAATCCTTGCATCGCCTCCCGCATATGGGGATTATTGTGCTGGCGATTTGCCACACCTCTTTTGGAGAAAGGCATTTCCGACGGAAATAAATGAAATTTTAAATAAGCTGCCCAAGCTTGGTATAGGTATTTGGCATGCCAATTTTTTCCATTTCTCCATTTAAAGCTTTGCTTTATGAGTCCTAATCTTCCATGAATCTCTTCGCAACCGCGCATTACCATGAGTTCTATTAAGGCACTCTAATCCTTGATGAACAAGCCTTCGGCGTTTGCCCGTGTTAGTACACCCGCGACAATGCGATCACAACGCGCACCATCGAAAGCAAAAGCGTCGTTCAGAGCAACATCAATTTGATTAGCCAAACCCTCACGTAGAATACTGCGGGCGCGGAAGAATCGGGTTCGCACGGTGGCTTCAGGGATACCCAGTGCTTGTGCAACCTCTTCCACACTCATCTCTTCGACCGCTCGCAACATGAATACAGTGCGAAAATTTTCGGGCAATAAGTCGATACGCGTTTCCAGCAGTCTGCGCATTTGCGCGCGCATTGCCAAGTATTCTGGTTGATGGTCAGGATCACCTGTCAGGGATCCCCGGATTTCGGGTTCAATGGAGTTCATGGCGGCATCCAGAGGTATGATTTGCGCGGTCTTTCGTTTCAGGCGCCCAAGCGCCTCATTGATGACGATTCGGACCAACCAGGTTGAAAGTTTGGCGTCTGCACGAAAATTCTTCAGTGCACTCCATGCGTGCAGATAGGTTTCCTGAAGCGCATCCTCAGCCTCCGAGTCATTTTTTAAAATACTGCGCGACGTGCGAAACAAGAGTTGGTTATGCCGTCGCATGATCGCTTCAAAAGCAACTTCATCACCCTTGGCTGCACGTGACACGAGCTCCGCCTCCGTAGTGTGGGGCGAAATAGGCGCTGCTATTTTGTGTTGTATGTTCAGCATAAAGTTTTCTGTCAGTTGGGTTGCTAATTTGATTTACGGCTCTCAATCGCGATCTTGAACGGTTCTGGTGGGTAAGAGTATTGACTCAATATCCATAAAGCTCCTCGCTGCGCACATTGCCCTCATCTATACCAGCAGCAGTTATTGTCTGACGCATGACTGCGATGGGCGTGAGTCGATGTATCGAAAAGTACGGCATGCTGATCTCCAAAAAGAACGATGGGTATGAGGTAAGGGTGTGAATCCGATTAGTACGGTTTCTTTTGCCCTGCTTCTGAACCATTAGATGGAGCAACCCTCAGTTACGTTCCCGATTGCAATATTGAGTTGATGGCTATTAGCACATAAATCAGGTATCCCGGCTGCTGCCGGCCGAGATAGACCGTTTAGGGTCGGAAACGGCAGTTCAAAGGAGTCTTCTCGAACGGCAACAAAGGTCGATAATCCCGCATAACACACATTCCGAACATGGCATGAACAGCTCTATTTGTTCCATGCTAGTTTTTTGTAATCGAAATTACCCGATTCAAGCGGTTTGACGATACTAAAGTAGGGTGACACGTCGAAATCCTTAGGCGCGAACAGGCTGTGATGGCGAATATTGTAAATTTCTTCGATACAGCCGGGACAATTCGGACTATCTGCATTGCTGGTTGAGACGACAGGCAGGATGGGATAGCGCAGGGACTGGAATGCTTGAGCTATAAGTGTCGAGCAGATCGCCCGAGTCGGATCGCCACTTCCCAGTGCCAGTAAGTTGCGTCGGAAGCGTGCCGGTACCGGCGGATTGGGCAGAAAGTAACGCGCCAGGTCGAACACATTGCGAAGGTCGTATTGGTTGCCGATGCGCTGGATGGCATATTTTGCAACTCGTTTGCATTCCGCATCGTTTAATCCGAATGGACGGCAGATACAGGCGTGCAGGTTGGAAAATTCCTCCAACCCTACGCTGCGTACACCCTTCACCACGTCCGCTTCGACAAAGCAGTGCGCGGCATCGCCACCCTTCTCCGCCAGACAGCTCCCGACATACAGAGCCGCATGCGACCAGGTAGATTGCGTCAGGAACTTGATTGCGGAACTGATGCGACTGTTTCCTTCAACCAGCAACACATCTCCCGGTCGTAAACAGGCGAGCAGTTGTTCAGCAGAATAGATAGGGCCAGAGCTGTGTATATGCCGCGACCTGGTGAGCGTATCTGCCAGTTTTCTACCCAACATGGAGAACGCGGCATTCATGATCAATTGCTAAGCGTTCAGCAAAGGGTCAAGTTTGCCGGCACGTTCCAGTGCAGCCAGATCGTCGAAACCGCCAACATGAGTATCACCCACAAAGATTTGTGGAACAGTGCGACGACCGGTGCGCGAGATCATGTTTTGCAGTTCGCCAGAATCCTGTTCGATATTGATCTTGACCAGATTAGCAACTCCTTTGCGCTGCAACAATTGTTCGGCGTGCACACAAAATGGGCAGGTGACTTTGCTATACATAGTGACAGTGTTCATATTTCATCTCCTTTTATTCATTATGTTTTCGCGAGAGGTATGCATTTTTTCAAGGCACGCATCCTCTGGTGCAGTAGTCGTCAAAGGCATGCACTTTCTTACATTTCTCTGCTATACAACCCTGCGATGGTCAAAAGTGTAAGAAACCCATAGCTATCCCGACTAAGCTGTCATGAGCGCATTGCACTGCAAGGTGTGAAGGCGAAACGACCACATACAGGAATAATCATGCATGCCACTTTGCCACTGCTACAAGACACCAAATTCCCAGCGCTGCATCGCCGTGCTTTGGAGATTTTGCAGGTCAATATCGGATACAAATGCAACATGAGCTGCGTGCATTGCCACGTGAACGCCGGGCCAAACCGCACCGAGATGATGGATCGCGAGACACTGGCCCTGATCCCGCAGGTGCTGGCCGCGCGGAATCTGCACACGCTCGACCTGACCGGCGGCGCACCGGAATTGCACGAAGGCTTTCGCGATCTGGTACGTGCAGCGCGAGCGCAAGACTGCAAGGTGATCGACCGTTGCAACTTGACCATCCTGTTCGAACCCGGGCAGGAAGACCTCGCCGAATTCCTGGCTAGCAATCAGGTTGAGATCGTCGCTTCGTTGCCGTGCTATTCGCTGGATAACGTGGACAAGCAACGCGGCAAAGGCACGTTCGACAAGAGCATCGCCGCACTGCAAAAACTCAATACGCTGGGTTACGGACAACCCGACAGCGGTCTCACGCTGAATCTGGTGTTCAACCCGCAGGGCGCTTCCTTGCCACCTGACCAAACTAAATTACAGGCCGCTTACCAGCACGAACTGTTCGAGCACTTCGGCATCGTGTTCAACCAGTTGCTGGTCATCACCAACATGCCGATCCAACGCTTCGGTTCGATGCTGATCTCCAAGGGTGAATTCAACAACTATATGCGATTGTTGCATGACAACTTTGCCACAGCCAATCTCGACACGGTGATGTGCCGCAACATGGTGAGTGTGGGCTGGCAGGGCTATCTGCACGACTGCGACTTTAACCAGCAACTGGGGCTGGCATTGCCCGGCAAAGGGCGCCCGCATCTGCGCGACCTGCTGCGGCAGGACCTGCATGGGCAGGCGATCCGCGTCGCCGATCACTGCTATGGATGTACGGCAGGACAAGGAAGCAGTTGCGGCGGTGCGCTGAAGAATGAAGGTGCTACAGCATGAAGCGAATTCTTCTTGTCTTGCTTGTCCTCTCAATGATCGCGAGTTTTTTCGCGTTCGACCTTGAACACTACCTGACCCTGGCGTCGCTCAAACAGAGCCAAAGCGATTTCATGGCACTCAAGGCGGAATCCCCATGGTTGGTGGTCACGGCAGGTTTCATTTTATATGTCGTCGCAGCGGCCCTGTCGCTGCCGGGCGCATTGATCATGACGCTGGCAATGGGCGCAGTGTTTGGACTGCTCATGGGCACGATTATCGTATCTTTCGCATCAAGCATCGGTGCGACAATGGCATTCCTCGCATCTCGTTACGTGCTGCGCGACTGGGTGCAACAGCGCTTCGGCGACAACCTGAAAAAGATTAACGATGGCATCGCACGCGATGGCGCACTGTACCTTTTTACACTGCGTCTGGTGCCGATCTTCCCGTTTTTCCTCATCAATCTGCTGATGGGACTGACGCCGATACGCACCCGTACCTTCTATTGGGTTAGCCAGGTCGGCATGCTGGCCGGAACCCTGGTGTTCGTGAATGCGGGCACGCAGCTGGCGCAGTTGCAAAGCCTGTCCGGGATATTGTCACCAGTGATGATGTTCTCTTTCGTCTTGTTGGGAATCTTCCCGCTGGCCGCAAAAAAACTAACCGAATGGCTGAAACGTCGCCGCATATATGCAAAATGGAAACGCCCTGCCCGCTTCGACCGCAACCTGGTCGTGATCGGCGGTGGTGCAGCCGGACTGGTGTCGGCTTATATCGCTGCGGCAGTGAAAGCCAAGGTCACCCTGATCGAGACGCACAAGATGGGCGGCGATTGCCTGAACTATGGCTGCGTACCAAGCAAAGCGCTGATCAAGAGCGCAAAGCTGGCTCAGCAGATTCGCCACGGCGAACATTATGGACTCAACACCCAGAAGCCTGATTTCAGTTTCCGTAAAGTGATGGCGCGGATACATGAGGTGATACGCACAGTCGCACCGCATGACAGCGTGGAACGTTATACGAGTCTGGGCGTGGAGGTACTGCAAGGATACGCTCGCATCACCGATCCCTGGACGGTGGAGATCAAGCTGAACGACGGCAGCACGCAGATACTGACCACACGCAGCATCGTCATCGCCACCGGCGCACGTCCCTTCATTCCACCGCTGCCGGGACTGGAAGAAGTGGGTTACGTCACCAGCGATACACTATGGTCAACCTTCGCCGAGCTGGATACCCCGCCCGCCCTGCTGGTGGTGCTGGGCGGAGGGCCTATCGGCTGCGAGTTGGCGCAGAGCTTTGCACGGCTGGGATCGCAAGTGACGCAGATCGAAATGGCTCCGCGCATCATGATCCGCGAGGATGTCGAGATATCGGAGCTGGCCAAGGTGTCGCTCAGTGCGGACGGCGTGGAAGTGCTGACCGATCACAAGGCAATACGTTGCGAAAAGGAAGGCGAACACAAATTCATCGTGGTGGAGCACGAAGGTCAAACTCGCCGCATCGAATTCGACGCGCTGATCTGCGCGGTTGGCCGCAGTGCGCGATTGAAAGGTTTCGGGTTGGAAGAGCTGGGCATCCCCACCCAACGCACGGTGACCACCAACGAATATCTGGAGACGTTGTATCCGAACATCTACGCTGCAGGCGATGTGGCGGGTCCTTATCAATTTACCCACGTAGCAGGACATCAGGCATGGTATGCGGCAGTAAATGCGCTGTTTGGTGACTTCAAGCGCTTCAAGGTGGATTACTCGGTGGTGCCTTGGGCAACCTTCATCGAACCTGAAGTGGCGCGTGTCGGCCTCAACGAACAGGAAGCCCATGAGCAGGGCATCGCGCATGAAGTCACGAAATACGGCATCGACGATCTTGATCGCGCCATCGCCGACGGCACGGCATACGGCTTCGTCAAAGTGCTGACCGTACCCGGCAAGGACAAGATACTCGGCGTCACCATCGTTGGCGAGCATGCGGCCGATCTGCTGGCGGAGTTCGTGCTGGCAATGAAGCACGGGCTTGGGTTGAACAAGATACTGGGCACCATCCACACCTATCCGACGTTGGCCGAAGCGAACAAATACGCCGCCGGAGAATGGAAACGTGCACATGCGCCGCTCAAGATACTGGCCTGGCTGGAACGTTATCACGCGTGGAAGCGGGGCTGAAATGAAACTCTCCATCATCGTACCCATGCTGAACGAGGCGCAGCAACTGCCTGAGCTTTTCGCGCACTTGCTGCCCATGCAGCGTGCAGGTTGCGAGATCATATTCGCCGATGGTGGCAGCAGCGACGGATCAGCCGCGCTCGCCAGCGTGGTGGGATACAGCGTGGTGTACACGACTCGCGGCAGATCCAGGCAGATGAATGCTGGTGCCGCGCGGTCCACAGGCGATGTGCTGCTGTTTCTGCATGCCGACACGCGGTTGCCTGATGATGCGCTGCATCACATCGCATACGCACTGGCGGATGGTCAACGTTGTTGGGGGCGCTTCGATGTGTGTATTACCGGACGTTCCTTCATGTTGCGCGTGGTCGGCCGGATGATGAACTGGCGCTCGCGCCTGAGCGGCATCGCCACCGGAGATCAGGCGATGTTCGTACATCGCGCCGCGTTCGAGCGTTTGCAGGGATTTCCCGATCAACCGCTGATGGAAGATGTGGAACTGAGCAAGCGATTGAAAGCATTGTCGCGACCCGCCTGTATTGCGGCTTGCGTCGCGACTTCAGGCAGACGCTGGGAAACGCACGGCGTGTGGCAGACCATTTTTTTGATGTGGCGCTTGCGCTGGCAATACTGGTTGGGCACGGATGTCACTCAACTGGCGAGGCTGTACCGATGAATGCGCTAACAATGAAAGTTGGATCAATGAAACCTGTGCGCATCATCATCTTCGCCAAAGCGCCCCTGCCCGGATTCGCCAAGACACGTTTGATTCCTGAACTTGGTGCGGAAGGTGCGGCAGAGCTGGCACTGCAGATGCTGTTGCATACCCTCCAGGAGGCTATTGCCGCAAATATAGGATCGGTGGAGTTGTGCGTCACGCCTTCAATATCAGATACGGCGTGGCATGGAATTCAATTACCCAAGGGAATCCAGATTACGGATCAGGGTGAAGGCGATCTGGGCGAGCGGATGGGACGTGCCGCCCGTTGCGGTATCGAACAAGGCGAGTCCGTTATTCTGATCGGCACGGACTGCGTGGAAATGTCTGCCGCTTTGCTTCAGGACGCCAAGCTCAATATGCACAAGCACGACGCCGTAATCCATTGCACAGTGGATGGTGGATATGCGCTGTTGGGAATGAACCAATTCAATTCCTTTTTGTTAAGCAGGATGCCGTGGAGTACCGACGAGGTCGCCAGCACCACGCTGGGCAGGATTGGACAGCTAGGCTGGTCGGTACATGTGGGTCAGATGCTGCACGATGTGGATGAAGCAAGTGATCTGAAATATCTGCCGGGATATCTATCCGGGCATTGGAGGTTGCGTGATGCTGCGTAATTTTGGAGTGTTGTGTTTGCTACTCATCGCTCAAGTCGCCCATGCAGAAGGTACCGTGCGGCTCGATCAATTTTCCGGTGACACGGGTAAAGTTCCCTCACCATGGCAGGTCGTGCAGTTGAACAAGAAAGTGCCCTCCACAGTTTATCGCCTCGCGCTTTGGGATGGCGTGCATGCCATTGAAGCGACTGCCGATCACAGCATGGCGCTGCTGGCGCGCCCGGTTAAAGTTGATTTGAATCTCACCCCGGTGTTGTGCTGGCGCTGGCGGATCGATGCACCGCTGGTGAAAGCTGACATGGCGACAAAGGCGGGAGATGACTATGCTGCACGTGTGTATGTGTCGTTTGCGATGCCGCCGGAAGAGATCGGTTTTCTGTTGCGCGCAAAGCTGGCGCTGGCACGTAGTATCTACGGCGATTTCGTTCCCGATGCCGCGATCAATTATGTGTGGGATAACCGCTATCCGGTTGGCACGCGCAAACCGAACGCCTACACAGACAGGACACACATGATCGTGGCGGAGTCCGGATCAGCCAATGCCGGGAAATGGGTTGTTGAACGTCATGATGTACAGCAGGACGAGATCGCCGAGTTCGGTTCAAAGAGTGCGCATTTGGTACAGCTCGCGGTTGCATCAGATACCGACAACACCGGAGAACAAGCCCATGCCGGGTTTGCCGGCTTTCACTTTGTGGCAAAAGATGCGGCCTGTACTTTTGAATGAATATGCCGCCAGTGGCAATATCCTGGCGGGCGACATAGGGCGCGAAACGCGAGAACGATGGCAGTGCCTCAACACCTAGGGAAATAGCAGAAAATATTGGAGTGTTAGTTAAGGGAACACTGAACAAGTCCGGTTTTGTCGTTCCCGCAAAAGCGGGAACCCAGTCAATTCGATATGCTGGATTCCCGCTTTCGCGGGAATGACAACTTAATCAGCGCTTCCCTAATTTGATTAATGAAAAGGAGAATAAGCCATGCAATCCCTGAAAAGCAATATTGATGAATACAAGGCTGCCATGAAGGATAAGGTCCCTGCGGAAGTTCGCGAGATCATGGCACGCTGTACTGCGGATTTGATGTCAGCAGGAGTCGGTAAACACGCGCTTAAGACGGGAGACGTCATGCCTGATTTCAAATTGCCCAACCAGCGTGGCAAGGTGAAGCGCTTGTATGACTACCTTGCCGTGTCACCGGTGGTCCTGAATATCTATCGTGGCGGGTGGTGCCCTTATTGCAATATGGAAATGAAGGCATTGCACGACGCTCTGCTCCAGATTGAGGCGAGCGGCGCCCGGCTTGTCGGCATGGCGCCGGAAACACCAGACAAGGCGGCCACGACGGCAGAACAGAACGATCTGGCCATCGATATCCTCAGCGATTCCGGCAACCGGGTGGCAGAGAAGTTGGGTCTGGTTTTTGAGTTACCCGAGGCGTTACGCCCCATTTACCAGAAATTCGGTATCGACCTTCCTGCTTATAACGGCGATAGTAGTTTCAAACTTCCTGTTCCTGCCACTTACATCATTGGCATGGATGGCAAGATCATCTTTGGTTTCGTAAATGCTGATTACACCCAGCGACTGGAACCATCCGAAATCATCGGGAAACTGGCAGAGATTTAGAAAATGTTGGCGGATGTCGCCCCGTTTCGCTAATTCCGCACAAGAGAATGTTTAACCGCACATGTGTCAACGTAACCAACGGAGCTGCCCACAATGAAAAACCTGATTCGTTTTATCCTGGCAATATCGCTCTCTCTGTCCGTAATTGCGCATGCAGCCGACGGCCTGATCGCTATCAAGAGTCCGTATACGGTCAAGCAAACAATCAACCGCCTTGAGAAAGTCGTGAAGCAGCACGGATTGCATATCTTCGCCCGTATTGACCATGCGGCAGGTGCAGCCAAAATCGGTAAAACGCTACGTCCGACCGAGTTGCTGATCTTTGGTAATCCGCAGGGCGGCACGCCTTTCATTGAATGTGCTCAGACCGTCGGTATCGATCTGCCGCTCAAAGCACTGGCCTGGAAGGATGCTCAGGGGCAAGTGTGGCTGGGCTATAACGATCCGATTTACCTGGCGCAGCGGCATGGTGTGGCAACCTGTCCTGCGGCGGCTAAATTGAGCAAGGCACTGGCTGGCCTGGTGCAAGCGGCCATCGCGCACTAAATACAATCGGAGTACTTCATGGAATCATTGCAGGGCGTATTTTTCTGGGGATTCCTGATCGTGTTCGGGGCGACCATGTATGTGGTTTCGCCCACGACGCACGATGATGAAGGATTCTTCAAAGGTCATGATGCACAGGGGCGACCGGCGTCCGAGCGGTCGCTCATGATGAGCATCTTCATCAGCTGGATATTCGCCAAGTCGGTGACCAACGCGGCAAATCTGGGTGCTACCTACGGTATCGTCGGCGGTTTGGCCTATGCCACGTACTGGTTGTCGATACCAGTCGCTGGCCTGGTGATTTATCGCCTTCGCACACGCGAAGGCGCGACCGGGATGGTGCCCTTCCTCATCGGCAAATACGGCAGAGCGGCAGCGCTGGCTTTTTCGCTGGCTATCCTGGTGCGCTTGTTCAATGAGGTGTGGAGCAACACCGCCGTGGTAGGCGGCTATTTTGGTGATAGCGGTTCGCCCCAATTCATCGGGGCGGCATTGTTGTTCACTGCCGTGGTGCTGCTCTATAGCCTGAAGGGCGGATTGCGAAGTTCGATCTTTACTGATGTGATCCAGGCTTGGGTGTTCCTGCTTTTCCTCGGGATTGTTGTCGCCATGATCCTGCCCGGCCACACACCGGCGCAGTTACTGAGTGAAGGCAGCTTTACGCTGCGCGGCGGCATGGATTTGTTGCTGGTCGCGCTGCTACAAGTCGTGTCTTATCCTTTTCACGACCCAGTGCTTACCGACCGAGGATTCATCTCAAATGAAAAAAATATGCTGCGGGCGTTCATCGTCGCGGGTGTGCTGGGTTTCTTCGCCATCCTGCTGTTCAGTCTGGTGGGTGTACATGCGCGACTGGAGGATCTGGCCGGCGGCAATATTCCTGTGGTTGTGGCACGCAGCCTGGGCTTTGCCGGATTTTTTGCCATGATAGCGGTGATGATTTCGTCCGCAGCTTCCACGCTGGATTCGACCTTCACATCGCTATCCAAATCGGTGGCGCAGGATTTGCCTATCTTGGCCAAGAGACCTGTTTCACCAAAGGCCGTTACCATCGGGGCAATCACCATGGTGGTTTTTGCAGCTTTGGGAAATTTGCCGATGATCGCAGGCACTGACATATTAAAAGCGACAACAATCAGCGGCACCATGGTGATGGGGCTGGCGCCTATCTTTTTATTCTCGCGTTGGGTTAATTTTTCGCCCATGTCGTTCCATCTGGCTTTCTGGACTGGCATGTTGCTGGGGTTATTACAGGCGATCAATCTGATCCCTGCTGCCTGGGCGATAGGCGATGGCAAGTATGCGCTGTTGCTGGGGACCAACCTGTACGGCCTGATATTGTGCACGTTTGGATTCTTCCTGCCTTTGCTAGTCAAGGGAGGCAGTCTGTCGCTGTTGCGGGGCAATGCGTGATTGATCCGGGCAGAATCTGCCCGCTGCGATACCGCTATGGTGCGGCGGCGATAGCGACTGCGCCTGTCAGGCAGGTCGAGACACTGTATGTGGTCGGCGGTTTGTATGGAAATCTACCCGCGCTCGATGTCGTCGAATCCATGGCGGCCGCCGAGCAGCATCCGGTGACACTGTGCTTTAACGGAGACTTCAACTGGTTCAATGTGGATAACGAGGGTTTCCGTGCCGTCAACCAGCGAGTGTTGCAACATCACGCCACCCTCGGCAATGTCGAAGCTGAATTGCAGGTTGATGCAGATGATGCCGGTTGCGGCTGTGCCTATCCCGATGATGTTGCTGCAGATGTTGTCGAACGCTCGAACCAGATCCATGCGCGCTTACGTGCCATGGCTCAGCATCATCCCGACATACTGGAACAGCTGGCAGGATTACCCATGTTCGCCCGTTACCGAGTCGGCTCCGCCAATATTGGTGTTGTACATGGCGATGCTGAGTCGCTGTCAGGTTGGCGCTTTGATATGTCGATGCCCGAACAGATCAAAGAGACCGCATGGTTGTGTGACCTGTTCGATGAGGCGGACGTGGATGTATTCGCCAGTACCCACACTTGCCTGCCTGTGCTGCGTCATTCGGGTGACATGCCGGGCGGCAGGGTCGTAATTAACAATGGTGCCGCCGGGATGCCGAATTTTTCCGCTACGCGATATGGATTGCTGACACGCGTGAGCATCCATCCTGCATGTCAACCGACACTCTACGGCGTAACACTACAGGGGGTGCATATAGACGCTTTGTCCATTTGCTATGACAGCGATGCATGGCAGACGCAGTTTCTTGCCAACTGGCCGAAACACTCCGCTGCCTGGACTTCCTACTATTCCCGAATCCTCCATGGTCCCCAATATTCAATGTTAGAAGCATCAAAGCTGACAAACCCAGCCTGATTAAACCAGTAGGATAAATTTGTTTGTAAGAAATACCGGTCTGCTGCGACCAATTGATTGGAGGCATCTTCTCCAACCCTGTAACCCTTATAAGGAGTTTCAAAATGGCAAAACATCAAATGTTGTCAGTAGCAATCGGAAGCCTGTTGGCGCTTGGTCTTGTCGGCAATGCCAGTGCTGCACCTAATATGAAGAATATGGAGCAATGTTTTGGCATCGCCAAGGCCGGCATGAATGACTGCTCCAGCAACAAGAGCGCGCATTCCTGTGCCGGTCAGGCGACCAAGAGCAACGACCCGATGGATTTTGTCGCTGTGCCCAAAGGTACCTGCGCCAAGATCGCCGGTGGCACACTCAAGACCATGTAATGAGAACGCCCGCAAACTCTACCTTGCCGTGCATCGCGGGTATCGGTTTGCAGGCTGAATCGCCCCCGATTCAAGTCCAGTAGCCCATCAATACAACAATGGAAAGTGGTATTACACCTATGAGCTACAAGGGTCTCAACCTCCCGTAACAACTACAATTATTGGGCCGATGTCGGGCTGCGAGGTAAATTGTGATTGGTGACTGAATTGACGAGAAGTCGGTGAATAGATCTCACGCGTAATCGGTATTTTCCAATCGGACATTAGATTGGGATCCACCTTGCTTTGGAATAAATAATGGACTGATCCTAATGGCAGTCCATTATTTTGCCCAGATTGCTTAAATCAGACTGATTTAAGGCGGGTTATACAGCGGGTAGAATAAATATTCTTCCTGAAAACCGCATAGATAGATATGTTTGGCGTCCCCAACGAGATTCGAACTCGTGTTACCGCCGTGAAAGGGCGATGTCCTAGGCCTCTAGACGATGGGGACTTTGACTTTTAATGCTCTTTTGGTGGAGATAAGCAGGATCGAACTGCTGACCTCTTGCATGCCATGCAAGCGCTCTCCCAGCTGAGCTATACCCCCAGTACCTCGAAAGAGCGCGCATTATAGTGATGCGGCCTATGCTTGTAAAGCCGATGTATTCCAATTTCAAAATATTTTAGGCGGATGGATGTATTTGGTTGCCAATGAAGTAAATTTATTCTATCCATAAATACAGCAAAATCACGGTCTGTCGTGCTTTATGTAACGCAAATTGTACAAAAGCGATATTTAGCCGATACATAAATAGATCATCATGCCGGCTTTGCAAGGTGATAATAAAGCCCTGGTCGATTTTAGCCCGCACGTTAAACAACCCGCACAGTACGATAAGTTCAATATGAAATGGTCGCCATGTTATCTATTTTGATGGTTGATGATGATGCCCAGATCCGCCAATTGCTAAGCGATTATCTGTCTGGCTTCGGCATGTCCGTTGTTGCCGTTGCCGACGGGAACGCGATGACCGAAGCGATGAAAAAGTCAACATTTGATCTCGTCATACTCGATCTGATGCTACCCGGGGAAGACGGCCTATCACTGTGCAGACGCTTGCGTGTCGAATCTGACATTCCTATCTTGATGCTCACCGCACGTGGTGAGGCGATGGACCGGGTGGTGGGACTGGAGTTGGGCGCCGACGATTACATCGTCAAACCTTTTGAACCCCGGGAATTGGTTGCCCGCATCCAGACGATATTGCGCAGAACGCGCGGAAACCGTGAAAACCACAAGGAACATAACGAGGCTGTATTTTTGGGCTGGCGTTTGAATTATGTGATGCGCCAACTTGTTTCGCCACAGGAGTTGGTGATTCCCCTTTCCAACGCGGAATTCCGATTGCTCACGGTATTCATTGAACACCCCAACAGGATATTGTCCCGCGAATTTCTGCTTGACTCCGCCCGGGGAAGAGACATGGACATATTCGATCGCAGCATCGACATTCTGGTTTCCCGTGTACGTCAGAAGCTCAATGATGACTCCCGGACGCCAACCCTGATCAAGACCGTACGCGGTGAAGGTTATTTGTTCGATGCGAAAGTCGCCCGATGAAAATCTCCATTCCTGATTCGCTATTCACCAGACTATTCTTGCTGTTGTTCGTCATCCTTTGGGTCAGTTTTTTTGCCGGAAGAAAAATCTTGGTCAGTCTTGGTCTCGATCAGCCCCCGCTTCCGTTGCCGCACCATCCATTCAGGGAGTATGCTTTCCTCATCCGGCTGGCTGCTGTCGGTTTGACTTCATGGATCGCAGCTCGCTGGCTCACCTATCCCATCAAACGCATGGCAAATGCCGCAGAGAAGCTGGGTGAAAACTTGAACAGTCCGCTGATAGTCGAGACATCCGGCCCTTCGGAAGTGAGACAGGCATCAAAGGTATTCAACCAGATGCAGGCGCGCCTCAAGTTGCAGATGGAAGAACGCACCCGTTTTCTGGCAGCGGTATCGCATGATTTGCGTACCCCGCTTACCCGTCTTACGCTGCGCGCAGAAATGATAACCCAGCATGATCTGAAATCCGATGTCCAGAACGACATCAATGAAATGGCCGGTATTATTGATACAACACTTGATTATCTGCGTGGTGAAGCACAGCCGGAAGCACGCTGTCTTTTCGATATAGAAGCGCTCGTGCACTCGTTGGCCGAAGATGCCAACGATATCGATAACGTGATAACTGTTGAGGGCAAAGCTCACCCGATACGACTACAACCGGTCGCGATGCGCCGTTGCCTGAATAATTTGCTTGAGAATGCGCTGCGCTATGGAGAACGTGCAGCCATTACCATAGTTGAGACCGAGGGTGAAGTTGCCATTTCCATTCGGGACGCGGGGCCGGGAATTCCGGAAGAAAAACTGGAACAGGTCTTTGCCCCCTTCTACCGGCTTGACTCTTCCCGTAGCCGCCATTCAGGCGGCGTGGGTCTGGGGCTTTCCATCGCCAGGGATATGGCCCGAAAACAGGGAGGAAATGTCACCCTTGAAAATGCACCCGGGGGCGGACTGGTTGCCACGCTGATCCTGCCCAGGAATTATTGAATACCGTTAAAGTTCCATGTTTTGCAGCAGGCAATTCGTTGAGAACTTAACTTGGATTACGGGGAATGTGGTGATAACCGGCTTACACGAAAGTGTTTTTCTTGAAAAAGAATTTTTCTTGCTGGTGATATTCTCGCTGCTCTTCCCGGCATTGATATATGGCACGATGTGGTTAAGGCGTGCCATCTCCCGGAGTACGGTACTTGTATTTGGATTTGTGCTGATTATTCTTTCAGGGATGGATATCTATCTTTTGCAGATACTGTCCAGCATGGCAAAACATTCGCCCTCCATGCTTGATGACAAAATATTTTCTTCCGCAATATCGATTGCGCTTTACTTGATGCCGGCACTTTTCGCCGGAACGGGTATCAACTTGGTGTCCCATATCCTGATCAGTCATCTGGCCGAAGCCGAAAGCAGATTTGAAAAGAAACACTCCAAACCGGATATTTGATTCGGCAATATCTGTATCAAAGAATTTACAAAAATGTTCAGACTCTTACAAAGCGGATATATCGCGGTTACCGAGCCGGATTAAATTGCATATGTGTTCTATCGAGAGACTGAATGCGGCAATCGACAATAAATGACAATTCAATTGGAGAATAAAATGAATCTACTTAGCATGAATCCGAAACTCGGCATACTGGCCACCATCGTTACCGGGGCTATCCTGATAGCCACATTCCATTCGATAGCAATCGCAGCGCCTGAACAAAAAATCGACCGTAGCCAGATGAACCCGGAACAATTCCACGAACGAATGCATGAGCGTATGCAGGTCCGGCTCGATAAATTGGCACAACGGCTGGAAATCAAAGCCTCGCAACAGGCAGTCTGGGAAGACTTTGCCAAATCCATCGAAACACTTGCGGAAGGAAATGCAAAGATGCCGGGCAAGGATGCTGATGCAGCGACCATCGCCCGCTTCCGTGCCGAGCAGGCGTCCAATTTTGCGGGAAAACTGAACAGAATCGCAGACGCTACCGCAAAATTGCAGACTGTATTAACCGAAGACCAGCGCCAGATCCTGAATCAGGCCGCACACCAGATGTTGCACCGCGACCATCGTTTCGGCCGTATGCATCATGACTCTGATCATCCTGGAATCAATCATGGCCAGTACCCTCACCCTGCTTCGTAAAACCCCTGCAATTGATCAACCCGGTGCCGGGTTGATCAACGCAATGGAGCAGCGGGCGACTTGGCAGCAGGTGCAGAAGGCGGTGTGGCGGGCACTGCGCGCCATCCCCCCGGACAGGTAGCCACATAGGGATAGTAACCATGGGCAGCGTCGCAATAATACCAGTACTGCTGCGGTTGCGGTGCAAGTGGTTCAGGGGGCTGTGGTTGCACCACGACTGCCGGAAGTGGTACATAGTTATATGGATCCGGATAGGGATAGACCGGTTGCGGATAGAAGAACCATTCTCCTCCGGTTATCCACCACCATCCATAGCGCCCATCATGCCATGAGCGATGCCAGACTCCGCGATGCCACAAGCGGTAGTCATCCCGGTCAAAGTGGCGAAAATCTCCATGCCACGGACCCCTGGGGCCACGCCAGTCGCCACCATGCCATACATTGTCACGATGATCATCTCCGCGTCTGTCGTCCTGACGCACGACCCTGCCCCGCCAGTTGCCGCCATTACCTTCTCTTTCGCGCATTCCGCCATCATGTCTGTCGCCGCGCATCTCATCTGCAGCAGCAGTGATTGATCCCGCAGCCAGAGTTGCAACAACCATGCCGCTGATTGCGAAGATATTCCAAATTTTCATATTGGCTCCATTGAAAAGATTTATATATCCCGAATATGCCCGCAAGCAGCCGGACCCCTGTTACTCATCTTCAGGCTGGGTCGGTGGAGGTGGGGGTGGATAATTCGGCGGTGGCGGTGTGACCTGCCGCTGGTATCGGTAACCGGGAACCTGGTTACCCTTGGCATACATGCACTGCTTGTAAGAGTTGTTATAACGCCATTGCGCGCTTTGCGTCGAGCGCCCAGCCTGATTTGCGCCCTGCGACGATCCGGCCAGGAAGCCCATACCGGCGCCGACCGATGCGCCCTGGTTGCCGCCGATCAGCTGACCGGCCACCGCACCGATCGCAGTTCCCGCTGCCGCAGAACCGGCAAAGTCACCATAGCTTGACTGATCGGAACCCGAACCAATGGACTGACTCGCATATTGGCGGCATTGCTGGTCTTCCACGGTAAATACGTCGAATGGTTTGCCCGGTGCCGGCATTACCGACACGGTAGGACCGGTCGGCCGTTGGGTCGCACAACCGGCCAGAATAACCAGTGCAAAACCAACAGCGGTTGCGCGATACCAATTTGTACTCATAATATTTCTCCTTAGCATTCAAGATATTCAGTTGGTAAAAATTGGTTGTCATTGTGGTGGGCCGGCCGGGACCGCGGGCGGCGTAGCCGGTACAGGTTGCCAGCCGGCGGGGCAGCTAGCAACATAAGGATAATAGGCATTCGCAGCCGGACAGAAATACCAGTACTGCTGCGCTGCTGGCGCAACACTTGGCGCGTACACAGGTGCAGGCTGAACATAAACAGCCTGCGGTTGTGGCCGGGTGATGTCATAAAAAATGGCTCCACCAATCAGCGCCGGGAACAGCCACCAACCGCCGTCATGATGCCCACCCTCATGCCAGTAATGGCCTTCGCGTTCACGGTCGGCGTATGCAGGAGAAATAAATGACATTGCAAGCAATACGATCAACAGCTTTTTCATCGGTTGACTCCCGGTTATTTTCTGACTCGGCCATTTCAACAAACAACATCTGAAGTTGTTCAAAGACTGCAACTTATTCCGGAAAATTAAATCAGACTGGTGTATCCGGCTTATTACAGAAATGCCCGACTTTGTAACAGTTTAAAAATAATTACGCTGTGCAATTGTTCTATACTCATAATCAATTTCCATATTAGCTCGCGATGCCAGGATTCCATATTCCAGGCATGCCTGTAGCCAAATGATGCAAACCCATTCGATGGATACGCCGAAAATACCGCAAGCCAACCGGCTATACAGAGCTGTGGCTCTCGCAAGCCTGTTGCTAGCCAGCGTGCTGTTCGTATTCGCTAATGCCGCAGCCGCAGCTACATCCGACCCGCTTGGCACCGACGCCCTGATGCCGCCCAGGCCGGCGTTGCGCATGGGCGACCCAACAGTCGACCCGTGTGCGACGCAACCGCTGGATCACGCGCTGAACCTGCGGGAAGTCGTCAACCTCGCTTTGTGCAACAACCCGCAAACTCATGTGGCTTGGGCAAATTCTCTGGTTCAGGCTGCGCAAATCGGTGTCAGCAAATCGGCCTATTTGCCCGGTGTCAGTCTGAATGCTGCTGACAATCGCACTTCAGGTACGGCTCCGGGGGTAACTCAACGCAGCGTTGGCGTTACATTTTCCTATCTGCTTTATGACTTCGGGTCGCGCTCAGCCAACCTGGAAAATTCCCGCCAGTTGCTCGCCGCCGCAATTGCAACGCAAGACAGTACCGTGCAGTCGGTTTTTCTCGCCGCAGTCCAGGATTATTACCAGGTACAGGCAACCTCGGCTGCACTGAATTCGGCGCTGGAATCGGAACGTGCGGCAAAGGAAAGTTTTGACGCTGCCGAAGCCCGCTATAACGCCGGAAGTGCGACCCCGGCCGACAAACTGCAGGCTCAGACGGCCTATTCACAGGCTACGCTGAACCGTATCACCGCCGACGGCAACCTGAGAAACGCACAAGGCACGCTGGCAAACATGCTCGGACTCGACGCCAACCATGATGTGCCGTTAACGCCCGCCAATACGGTCGCAATCCCGGATAGTTTTGAAGGTGATGTCAGCGCACTGATCGATCAGGCGCGGCAGCACCGCCCAGACTTGCTGGCTGCTGCCGCGCAGGTGAAAGCGGCACAGGCAGGCACAGATGCCGCCCGTGCAGCGGGCAGACCAACAATCTCGTTAAGCGCCTCGTCAACTCAATACAATTACTCTGGTATCAATTCTCGCGGCTCGCTGATAGGCATCAATTTGAGTGTTCCTCTCTTTTCCGGCTATTCAACAACCTATCACGTGCGTTCAGCCGAGGCTCAGCTCGACGCCAAAAATGCTCAATTCCAGCAGGTGCGCCTGCAGGTGGCGCTGGATGTCTGGACGGCTTATCAGAATCTGACCACCGCGACCCAGTCGTTGCGCACCAGCGCAGATTTGCTCGACAGCGCGCAACAATCGGCACGCGTTGCGCTGGGCCGCTACAAAGCAGGTGTGGGCAGCATACTGGATGTGCTGAACGCGCAAAGCGCGCTGGCCAGTTCTCGTCTGCAGCGTATCCAGTCAACCTTCAACTGGAATATCAGCCGCGCCACGCTGGCCCAGGCCATGGGTAGTCTGGATGCAGGCCTGTTGCAAACCTTGTCGGACATCGGCAGTCAAAAACCCGGCGAAAATTCACCACAAATAAATCGACCATGAAAAAAATATTCCGCTCCCCCCTTTCATTGATCATTATCGGTGTCGTCGTCATCGCTGCCGGTGCCACCATATATTGGCGACAAAATGCTGATGCTCCGGTGCAATATCGGTCGCAAACCGTGGAAAAAGGCGACATCAGCCAGACCGTATCGGCCAACGGCACAATCAACCCGGTAACGCTGGTCAGCGTGGGCACGCAGGTATCCGGCACTGTTAAAAAACTCTATGTGGATTTCAACAGCAAGGTGCAAAAAGGCCAGATTTTGCTGGAACTCGATGATTCCCTGCTTGCCGCACAACAGAAACAAAGTGAGGCAAATGTGCAAAATGCGCAGGCTACGCTGGATCTGGCAACCGCAAACGAAAAGCGCACACGCGGTTTATTTAAGCTGGAATATGTCGCGCAACAGGATCTGGATACCGCAGTACAGGCAAAAAAATCGGCTGCGGCACAATTGCTGTCGGCTCGCGCGCAATTGGAAAAGGACCGTGCTAACCTCGCCTACTCGGTGATACGTTCACCGGTTTCCGGCGTGGTGGTAGACCGGGAAGTGGATGTGGGGCAGACCGTGGCCGCCAGTTTGCAGACCCCGACCCTGTTCAAGATCGCGCAGGATTTGTCCAAGATGCAGATCGACACCAATTTTGCCGAGGCCGATATCGGCGGCATTCGTGTCGGACAGGCAGTACGATTTACGGTGGATGCATTTGAAAACCGGAATTTCAGGGGCAAGGTCAAACAAATTCGCCTTAATCCGACCACGGTATCGAACGTGGTCACCTACGATGTGGTGGTCAATGTGGATAATCCGGAAAAGATTCTGTTACCCGGCATGACTGCTTATGTGAACATCGCGGTGGCCGAACGGAAAGATACGTTGATGGTTCCCAATGCTGCGCTGCGTTACAAGCCGGCCAATAGCGAATTGCAAAAACTCCAGCCCACTGCAATCCAGACAGCGAATCCGGGCAGTGATGCCCGTACCGGTGGCGCTGGTCGTTCCGGCGGCACCCCGGGCAGCAAACCCAAACATGACGCATTTTCCGGCAAGGTATATATATTGGAAAATGGAAAGTTGAAGCCGGTCAGCGTAACCTTTGGCATTACCGACAACCGCAATACTGAAATCGTGAGCGGAGACCTGAAGGCCGGCGATCTGGTCGTGATTGGTGAAGCACAGTCGGCGAATCAGTCACCAAGCTCGGGCAGCCGGCCAATGAGGCTGTTCTGATGAGCGACACCGTTATTCGGATCGAAAACTTGCACAAGTCGTACCAGACTTCTGCCGGGGCATTCCCCGCGCTCAAGGAAGTGACTCTCGATATCGCGGCCGGTGAATTCGTCGCAATCATGGGCCCGTCCGGTTCCGGAAAATCCACCTTCATGAATATCCTGGGCTGTCTCGACAAGCCAAGTGCCGGCCGCTATCTGCTGGATGGTCGTGATGTCGAAAACATGGGCAAGGACGAACTTGCTTTGCTGCGCAACCGCACCATCGGCTTCGTGTTCCAGGGTTACAACCTGTTGCAGCGCATGTCGTTGCTGGACAATGTGGCACTGCCCCTGATCTATTGCGGTGAAGAGCATGGAGAACGCGATCTTCGGGCGCATGAGCTGCTCGCCAAGGTAGGGCTTGCAGATAAAGCGGCTTCCCTGCCCAGCCAGATTTCCGGCGGTCAACAGCAACGCGTGGCGATCGCGCGTGCCCTGATCAACCGGCCTCGCCTGATCCTCGCGGATGAACCGACCGGTAACCTGGACAGCCATACCAGCGAAGAAATCATGAAGCTGTTTGAAGAACTGAACCGCGAAGGCATCACCATCGTGCTGGTCACCCACGAAGAGGATATTGCACACCACGCAAAGCGTCAGGTGCGCTTCCTTGACGGACGTATCGTCAGCGACCACGCCACGCCGAAAATGAAGGTGGTGGCATGAACACGGTACGCGTAGCGCCGGTGCGGGTAATGCCACCGGTCGCCGAAACTACCAATTTTAAATTTTCTTCTGTTAACGATGAGGCGAAGGCATGAACACGGTACGCGTAGCGTCGGCAACAAAGTCAGGCAATCCACTAAGCGACCAGTCGCTTGTGGAATTGACACTGCGGGTAATGCCGCCAGCCACCGAAGTCTCCAGACGTGAAGTTTTATGCTCATTTGATGAGGTGGCGGCATGAACACGGTACGCGCAGCGCCGGCAACAAAGTCAGGCAATCCACTAAGCGACCAGTCGCTTGTGGAATTGACACTGCGGGTAAAGCCGCCAGCCACCGAAGCTGCCAGACTTGAATTTTCTTCTATTGACGTTGAGGTGGCAGCATGATGTTCGCGATGCTCGGCGAAGCCTGGCGCGCGATGGGCTCGAACCGTTTACGCACGCTGTTGACCATGCTCGGCATGGTGATCGGTGTCAGTGCGGTGGTGCTGATGATGTCGATCGGGCAAGGCGCGCAATATGCGATCAAGCAAAGCATAGCCGCAATGGGCAGCAATTTGTTCATACTGATTTCGGGGAGTACCTCGGCGGGCGGCGTTCGATCTGGCGGCGGCGGGGGATATACATTGAATATTGGCGATGCAAACGCCATCTCTGAACTGCCGGGTGTGCAGGCCGTCGCACCGATACAACCGGGTAGCGCACAGGTCGTGTACGGTCCGAATAACTGGAATACTTCGGTTATCGGCACGACACCCGGTTATCTGGAGGCGCGTTCATGGCCCATAGCGTCCGGCGATGCATTCACAGATTCGGATGTGCGTTCGGGCACACGGGTCGCGCTGATCGGAAAAACTGCCGCGGACAATTTATTCGGCAACGAAGATCCGGTCGGCAAGACCTTTCGTATCCTGCAAAGCCCGTTCGTCGTTCTCGGTACTTTGGCACTCAAAGGTCAGGGAATGGATGGGCGCGATCAGGACGATACCATCATCATTCCGATTACCACGGCACAACGCCAGGTTTTTGGATCCCAGTTTCCGGGTTCGGTACGCATGATGATGGTGCAGGCCACCACCCAGGAAATCATGCCAGAAGTGGAAAAATCCATGACTGCCCTGTTGCGCCAGCGGCACAGGATACGCGAGGGCATGGATAGCGACTTCTTTCTGCGCAACCTCACCGCGGCAGCCGACTCCGCGGCAGAAAGCACACGAGTGATGTCGCTGCTGCTCGGCGCCATCGCCTCGGTATCGCTGCTGGTGGGCGGCATCGGCATCATGAACATCATGCTGGTTTCGGTCACTGAACGCACCCGCGAGATCGGGATCCGCATGGCGATCGGCGCACGCGAGAAAGATATCCTGCTGCAATTCCTGCTCGAAGCCATCATCATCTCCGTGCTGGGCTGCTTTATCGGGCTGTTACTGGGGATAGGAGGCGCATTGCTGGTCGAGGCGCTGACCGGCACGATGGTCATCATCTCGGTGAGTTCGATCATTGTGGCGTTCAGCGTAGCCGGGGCAGTGGGCATATTCTTCGGTTTTTATCCGGCACGCAAAGCAGCGCGGCTCGACCCGATCGAAGCATTGCGCTATCAGTAATCCGGCTCGATATGAAGCGATTAATTCCCAATCACAATTGTCCACAATTGACGTCACGTGATATTCTCGGGTATCTGCCTTAAAGATATCGATAATGTCAGTTTCAATCAAAAACCCACAAGAAATCGAAAAAATGCGCGTTGCCGGTCGCCTGACCAGCGAGGTGCTCGATTACATCGCTCCGTTTGTCAAGGTTGGCGTGACCACCAACGAACTGGATAAACTCTGCCACGACCTGATCGTCAATGTGCAGCACGCCATTCCCGCGCCGCTCAACTATGCTCCGGGCGGACATACACC
>JBDTCC010000008.1:0-40584 GCA_039923775.1 Gallionella sp.
TGAAGATCGTGGTGGACAGCGCGCATGGCGCGACTTATCACATCGCCCGACACGTATTTCACGAACTCGGTGCCGATGTCATCGCCATCGGCGCGCAACCGGACGGCAGGAATATCAATGACGGTTATGGCGCGACGGCGCCGGATAATTTGTGCAGGGCAGTCATCGAGCAGGGTGCCGATATCGGTATTGCGCTGGATGGAGACGGTGACCGGCTGGTGATGGCGGACAGCGCGGGCAAGCTCTATGACGGCGACCAGTTGTTGTATGTGATCGCAAAACATCGTCAGACGCTGGGAAAAATGCATGGGGGTGTGGCCGGTACGCTGATGACCAACCTGGCGTTCGAACACGCCATGCAGAAGCTTGGCATTCCCTTCAAGCGCGCCAAAGTGGGCGATCGCTACGTGATGGAATTGCTGCAGCAACAGGGCTGGCAGCTAGGCGGGGAAAATTCCGGGCATATCATCTGTCTGGACAAACACAGTACCGGCGACGGCATCATCTCCGCGCTGCAAGTGCTTTATGCATTGCGTGAACAGGGGCAGAGTCTCGCGGAAGCGGCGGGAGATTTGCATATGTACCCGCAGGTGCTGATCAATGTGCGGGTAGCCAGGGGTGTTGATTGCCTCGATCACATCCAGGTCAAGACGGCGGTATCGAATGCCGAGCAGGCCCTGAACGGGAAAGGGCGCGTGCTATTGCGCCCGTCGGGTACCGAGCCGTTGTTGCGGGTGATGGTCGAAGGGGAAGATCATCAATTGGTGGAGCAATCCGCACAACGCATCGCGGATGTGGTGCGTAAAATGGCAACAAGCTGATTCAGACAGGCTGTTGTCTGCAGTTCGACAATACGCTCGTCTGCCAGTTGGTAATCGCCCAATCCCGTATCTGACCGACGCTGCCCTGCCGTAATTCCGCAGGCGGCTGCTGGCGCAAAAATACCAGCGCATCCAAAAATGTGGCAGCGGCGTTGTTCTCGTCGACAGGCCGGGCTAGGTTTTGTTTGCTGAGCTTCTGTCCCTGTGCATTCACCGCCACCGGCAGGTGCATATAGTTTGGGCTGGTCATGCCGAGCAGTTGCTGCAAATAGATCTGGCGTGGAGTGGAGTAGAGCAGGTCAGCTCCGCGAACCACATCCGTGATCCCCTGCGCGGCATCGTCCACCACGGCGGCAAGCTGGTAAGCAAACAATCCGTCGGCGCGCAATACGACGAAATCACCCACTTCGCTTGCCAGCCCCTGTGCGATGTTTCCCTGCAACCGATCATTAAAGGCGATACATATATCGTTTACCCGCACCCGCCATGCCCGCGCATCCTTGCCTTGCACTACGCCATTCCGACAGGTGCCGGGATAGACCAGTTCACCACCGTGCTGCAACGCCGAGTCTGCAATCTCCTTGCGGCTGCATGCACAGGGATATACCGCGCCGGCATCCTTTAATTGATGAAAGGTATCTTCATAGGCTGTTGTGCGCCGGCTTTGGTAAATGACGTCGCCATCCCATTGCAGGCCATAAGTTTCCAGCATGCCAAGAATACCGAAAGCAGCTCCGCTGACGGTGCGCGGCGTGTCGAGGTCTTCGATACGTACCAGCCACTTTCCCTGATGATGTTTGGCATCGAGATAACTGCCGATAGCGGCAACCAAAGAGCCGAAATGGAGAGGACCGGTAGGGGAGGGTGCAAAACGCCCGATATAGGCAGAGCGGTTCATTGCATGCTGTGTAGCCAATCTGATGGAACTGCCAACCATTCCATCAGGCTACCGGAAAACAGTAACCTGATGTCTGGTTATGCGCTGTCGCGTACTCGCCCAATCCTTGTTCAGGCGGGAACAGCCTCTTCCGCGAACTCCAGTTTGACTTTGCCGTCCGTATCGACATCGACTGTCACCTGTCCGCCATTGGCCAGTTTGCCGAACAGGAGTTCGTCTGCCAGCGCAGAGCGTATGGTGTCCTGGATCAAACGTGCCATCGGGCGTGCGCCCATCAACGGATCGAAGCCCTGTTCTGCCAGATGATCTTTGAGCGCATCGGTGAATACAATTTCCACTTTCTTCTCGTGCAACTGCTCTTCTAGTTGCATCAGGAATTTGTCCACTACACGCAGGATGACTTCGTGATCCAGCGGCGCGAAAGAAATGACGGCATCCAGGCGATTTCGGAATTCCGGGGTGAAGGTGCGCTTGATGTCGATCAGTTCGTCACCGCTCGCACTGCTCTTGGTGAAGCCGATCTGGCTCTTGTTCAGGGCTTCCGAACCGGCATTGGTGGTCATGATGATGACCACGTTGCGGAAGTCGGCCTTGCGTCCGTTATTATCGGTGAGCGTGCCGTGATCCATCACCTGCAGCAGGATGTTGAAAATATCCGGATGCGCCTTTTCGATCTCGTCGAGCAACAGCACGGCGTGCGGTTGTTTGCCGATTGCTTCGGTGAGCAGGCCGCCCTGGTCGAATCCGACGTAGCCGGGCGGTGCGCCGATCAGGCGCGACACGGCGTGGCGTTCCATATATTCGGACATATCGAAGCGGTGCAACGGCATGCCCATTGCATAGGCAAGTTGCCGCGCGACCTCGGTCTTGCCGACGCCGGTCGGGCCCGAGAACAGGAAGCTGCCGATGGGTTTTTGCGGATTGCCCAAGCCGCTGCGCGACATCTTGATGGCGGTGGCCAGCGCATCGATCGCCTTGTTCTGGCCGAACACCACTGCTTTCAGATCGCGATCCAGTGTCTTCAGCGTGTTGCGATCATCCGAGGAAACGCTGCGCGTCGGTATGCGCGCGATCTTTGCGATGATCTCCTCGATCTCGTGCTTGCCGATGGTCTTCTTCTGCTTCGACTTCGGCAGGATGCGTTGCGCGGCGCCGGCTTCATCCAGCACGTCGATCGCCTTGTCCGGAAGATGGCGGTCATTGATGAAGCGTGCGGAAAGCTCGGCGGCACTGGTGATCGCAGCCGCACTGTATTTGACGTTGTGGTGCTCTTCAAAGCGCGATTTCAGGCCGCGCAGGATAGAAATGGTTTGCTCCACCGAGGGTTCCGGCACATCAACCTTCTGGAAGCGCCGCGACAGGGCATGATCCTTCTCGAAAATGCCCCGATACTCCTGATAGGTGGTCGCGCCTATGCATTTCAGTTGTCCGTTCGACAACGCAGGCTTGAGCAGATTGGAGGCGTCCATCGTGCCGCCGGAAGCTGCACCCGCGCCTATCATGGTGTGAATCTCGTCTATGAACAGGATCGCGTGGGCGGCATCATTGAGCTCCTTCAGCACGGCCTTGAGGCGCTGCTCAAAGTCGCCGCGATACTTTGTACCTGCCAACAGCGCACCCATGTCGAGCGAGTAAACATGGGCGTCCTTGAGAACGTCAGGAACATCGTTTTCCACAATGCGCCGCGCCAGTCCTTCTGCAATGGCGGTCTTGCCCACGCCGGCTTCGCCGACCAGCAGGGGGTTATTCTTGCGGCGTCGGCATAGCGTCTGAATGACGCGCTCCAATTCAATCTCACGCCCGATCAGCGGGTCGATCTTGCCGGCCAGTGCCTGGGCATTCAGGTCTTGTGTGTAGTTCTTCAGCGCATCCCCGCTGCTCTGTTCCACTTCGGCTTCGGAATCATTTTGCGGTTTTGTCGGGGTCCCTGCCTGGGTTTTGTCGATGCCGTGCGCGATGTAGTTGACCACATCGAGGCGGGTCACGTTGCGCTGGGTCAGGAAATAAACGGCATGCGAATCCTTTTCGCCGAACAGCGCGACCAGGATATTGGCGCCTGTGACTTCTTTTTTGTTGGTGGATTGCACATGAAGTATGGCGCGCTGGATAACGCGCTGGAAACCAACCGTCGGTTGGGTATCCACTTCGCGGTCACCGGGAGTAACCGGGGTATGTGTCGTGATGAATTCGGTCAGCACCAGACGCAACTCTTCTATGTCAACCCCGCAGGCACGCATGACCTGAGCAGCGGAGGCGTTGTCCAGCATGGTGAGCAGCAAATGCTCTACAGTGATGAATTCATGGCGCTTCTGGCGGGCTTCGACGAACGCCAGATGCAGGCTGACTTCCAATTCTTGAGCAATCATTTCAGTTTTCCTCCATACCGCATCGTAGCGGATGTCCATGCTGTTTTGCAAACTCTGTAACCTGGGTAACTTTGGTTTCGGCTACATCCTGGGAATAGACCCCGCAAACCGCCGAGCCTTCATTATGCACTTTGAGCATGATTTGCAGTGCGCGTTCCTGATCCAGCGAAAAAAACAGCTGCAACACCTCAATCACAAATTCCATCGTGGTGTAATCGTCGTTGAACAAAACCACCTTGTACATGCGGGGAGGTTTTGTTTTTGCGCGTTCCGGCGCGAGTACCACGCTGCTGTGTTGTTTGGTTGCCATAGATTCCTGTATGTATGTTCCGACACTGTCCTTGCCGTAATACTTGATGATTAAAGTTGCTTTTTCAAGCCCATCCGAAAAATATTATATAAACCGCTTGACGGTATCAATAAAACAGTAGTAAAAAGCGCGCTGGTGTTTGACTCAAAGTATCTGCAGTACTGGTTTTGCCGTGTGCGATCTTGGAATCAAACAGTTCGCGGGGACGTCCCCCGTTTTTTTAGTAAGGAAGTAATCACATGGCAACTGGTACAGTTAAATGGTTCAACGATGCAAAGGGTTTTGGTTTTATCACTCCCGATGACGGCAGCGAAGACCTGTTCGCGCACTTTTCAGCAATCAACATGAGCGGCTTCAAGTCACTCAAAGAAGGCCAGAAGGTCACCTTCGAAGTCGTTCAGGGTCCTAAAGGCAAGCAAGCTTCCAACATCCAGGCTCCTTAATCGGTTTCTGAGTTGGTATAGAGCCCGGCACGAAAGTGCCGGGTTTTTTTATTGGGGAGGCAGTTTGCCGAGGAACCCCAAGTCGCGCTTTTCAGGCATGCTGACTTCAGGCAATGGAAGCCAGCGCTGCGTTCAATGTGGCACTGGGTCGCATGGCTTTTGAAGTCTTGTCAATGTCGGGATGATAATAACCTCCCATATCCACCGGCTTGCCCTGGGCTGCAATCAATTCGGCATTGATCTTCGCTTCGTTCGCCGCGAGTGTTTTTGCGAGCGGTGTGAAGCGCTCCTGTATCTCTTTGTCCCCGGTCTGTGCGGCCAATGCCTGCGCCCAGTAAAGCGCGAGGTAGAAATGGCTGCCCCGATTGTCGATCTGGCCGACTTTTCTGGCGGGGGACTTGTTGTTTTCAAGGATGCGGGCGTTAGCCTGGTCCAGTGTCTCGGCCAATACCTGTGCCTTGGCGTTGTTGAATTTCTGGGCCAGGTGTTCGAGCGACACGCCCAGCGCCAGAAACTCACCCAGTGAATCCCAACGCAGATAGCCCTCCTGCAGGAACTGCTGGACATGCTTGGGTGCCGAGCCGCCCGCGCCGGTTTCGAACATTCCGCCGCCGCTCATCAGCGGTACGATGGACAGCATCTTTGCGCTGGTGTTGAGTTCCAGGATCGGGAACAGGTCGGTCAGATAATCGCGCAGCACGTTGCCAGTGACGGAAATGGTGTCTTTACCCTGGCGGATGCGCGTCAAAGTTGCGCGACAAGCGTCGGCCGGCTCCATGATCTTGATGTCCAGCCCGCTGGTGTCGTGATCCTTGAGGTACTTCTCGACCTTGGCGATGATCTGCGCATCATGGGCACGATTCTTGTCCAGCCAGAAAATGGCCGGTGTATTGGAAAGGCGCGCGCGCGTGACGGCAAGCTTAACCCAGTCCCGGATGGGTGCATCCTTGGCCTGGCAGGCGCGAAAGATGTCGCCTTGCTCGACGTTCTGTTCCAGCAATACTTTGCCAGTGCTATCCACGATGCGCACCACGCCGTCATCCGGGAGTTCGAAAGTCTTGTCGTGCGAGCCGTATTCCTCGGCCTTCTGCGCCATCAGACCGACGTTGGGCACAGAGCCCATGGTGGCGGGATTTAGCGCACCGTTCTTCTTGCAATCTTCGACAGTGGCGTCATACACGCCCGCGTAGCAGCGGTCGGGGATCATGGCCAGCGTGTCGTAGGGCTTGCCATCTGCACCCCACATCTTGCCGCCGTCCCGGATCATTGGCGGCATCGATGCATCGATGATCACATCGGAGGGCACGTGCAGGTTGGTGATGCCTTTGTCGGAATTCACCATCGCCAGCGCAGGCCCGTTTCGAAAGCAGTCAGCGATGTCCGACACGATGCTGGCGCGCTTGTTTTCCGGCAATGCAAGTACCTTGGCCTCCATGTCGCCGAAGCCGTTGTTGACATTGACCTTCAGTGATTTGAGCAAAGCGCCGTGCTTGTCGAACACGTTCTTGAAAAACACTGAAACGGCATGGCCGAACATGATGGGATCGGATATCTTCATCATGGTGGCTTTGAGATGCAGGGACAGCAGCACATCCTCCTTCTTTGCCGCTGCAATCTGCTCGGCGTAGAAATGGCGAAGGGCACGGCGGCTCATAACGGCAGCGTCGATGATCTCGCCCGCCTTGAGTGCGAGCTTGTCCTTGAGTACGGTGACCTTGCCGTCCTTGCCCGCGAATTCTATGCGGGAGATGACAGCTTCCGGCACAGTCACGGATTTTTCGCTGCCATAGAAATCGCCGCTGCTC
The DNA here is from genome assembly GCA_039923775.1 of Gallionella sp. GTDB lineage: Bacteria > Pseudomonadota > Gammaproteobacteria > Burkholderiales > Gallionellaceae > Gallionella. Next base: position 6,644 of record JBDTCC010000008.1, read on the forward strand.
ATGTGCGCCACGCGGGTCCTGGAAGTGGAAGCCCATGCGCCCATCCGGTGCGGGTGTTTGCGCGCAAATTGTTTGACCGATGCGGCGGCGCGGCGGTCGGAGTTGCCCTCGCGCAGCACCGGATTCACTGCGCTGCCAAGCACTTTGCCATAACGCGTCTTGATTTCCTTTTCAGCATCCGTTTTCGGATCATCCGGATAATCCGGAACTTTGTAACCCTGCGATCGCAATTCCTTGATTGCCACCTTCAATTGCGGGAGCGACGCGCTGACATTGGGCAGCTTGATGATGTTTGCTTCCGGCCTCAGCGTCAGCTCGCCCAGCTCGGTCAATTGATCGGCGATTTTTTGGCTGGCAGTCAGGTGTTCGGGGAAACTCGCGAGTATCCGTCCTGCCAGGGAAATGTCCCTGGTCTCGACAGCTACACCGGCAGCCTTGGTGAAGGCTTGAACGATGGGGAGCAAAGAATAAGTGGCCAGACTCGGCGCTTCATCGGTTAATGTATAAATGATTTTTTGATTCGTCATGTTTTTCTCGTTTGGTAAATGTTGTAAACCATTTCTTCGTATACTGCGGGCCACTTGCCGGCCAAATATTGGAAATGTGATAAACGAAATGGGTCGTATCTTGCTGTTCAACAAACCGTTTGGCGTGATCTGCCAGTTCAGTCGCGATGGCCTGCATCCGACGCTGGCTGATTATATCCCTGTTCCCGATTTTTATCCCGCAGGGCGCCTGGATACCGACAGCGAAGGACTGCTGGTGCTGACCGATGACGGCCAATTGCAACACCGCATCACCGATCCGAAACACAAGTTGCCGAAAACCTACTGGGTGCAGGTTGAAGGCATGCCGGATGAGGGGGCACTGGAAAAATTGCGGCGGGGTGTAAAGCTTCCGGATTTCACCACTCAGCCGGCCGAGGTGGGCATGATGGATGAACCCGTCAACCTGTGGCCGCGCAACCCGCCGATACGCGAACGCAAAAATATTCCGACCAGCTGGCTGGAGTTGACTATACGCGAGGGCAAGAACCGCCAGGTGCGGCGCATGACCGCCGCCGTCGGTTTACCCACGTTGCGCCTGATCCGTTATCGCATCGGTGAATGGACGCTTGATGATTTGGAACCGGGGACGTGGAAAATGCGATCGCCGTAAGCAATCGCGTTGACAAATAATAGCGGCGCTTTTAACGTATGCACACCTGTCAATCCTGTGAGGCCGTCATGTCTTTTTCACGCTGCTTGTTGCTGTTGTCCACATTATTGCTCGCGGGATTGCCCGCCGGAGGTATTGCCGCAGAACGATCCCACGGAATGGTCACCCAAGCGGAGAGTTCGCTGAGAGGTACGTGGTATAGCACCGCAGGCCCGGTTACATTCCGGAGCAACGGAACCGTAAAGTTCAGGGGGAGGAGATATTTTTACGCGGTTTCCAACGGCGGCATGATACAGCTCAGCGGAAACAACAGCTCGAATGCGATCTATTACCAGCTTGCCAGCGACCAGCTGACCTTGACGATGGATGGCCGGTCGACGATTTATTCACGCAAACGACAGGGAAAAAAGTAACCGCTTTGTGCCCCTGTTTTAAGCAAGCCTATATTCCTGTCCGGTTTTAGCGGCCCCGTCGCGGGACAGGCTTGGGCGAAAACAGGGCGGGTTGCGGCATGGCTTGATGACGCGCGGCTTCAGAAAGATGTTGTTGCTCGGCGGACTTTTTCGGTGGTTGCGGCCTGGCGGTTTGTTGTCCATTGCGCGGTTGCTGCTCACGCTGTTGCGGATTGCGAGGCTTTTGCCTTTGGCCTTCGTGCGGCTGCTGTTGGCGATTTCCTGTTCCTGCGGTGCGTGGTCCGTTATTACGTCTTTGCCCATGGGCCTGGCGCGGCGGGCGAGGCGCTTCCGGGGGAAGGTTGGCGGGCGGCACAAAGCTGTCAACTTCGACTACCGGGATTTCACGTTTGATCAATCGCTCTATGTCCCTGAGGAACGACAATTCTTCCTTGTCCACCAGTGAGATTGCCGCGCCGCTGCTGCCCGCGCGTCCGGTACGGCCGATGCGGTGCACGTAATCTTCAGGCACATTCGGCAATTCGAAATTCACCACATGCGGCAATTGGTCGATGTCCAGGCCGCGCGCGGCGATATCGGTGGCGACCAGCACCGGCAACGAACCGTCCTTGAATTGTGCCAGGGCCTTGGTGCGTGCCGGTTGGCTCTTGTTGCCGTGTATTGCCGCGGCGGGAATGTCGTCCGCGATCAGCTTCTCGGTCAACCGGTTCGCCCCGTGCTTGGTGCGGGTGAACACCAGCACCTGCTTCCAGTCGTGATGCTTGATCAGGTGCGAAAGCAAATGGCTCTTGAGACGTTGTGGTACCAGATGGACGCTTTGTGAAATCAACTCCACGGTGGAGTTGCGGCGTGCCACTTCGACATAACCGGGATTGTGCAGCAGTCCGTCTGAAAGCGTCTTGATCTCGTCGGAGAAAGTCGCGGAGAACAACAGGTTCTGGCGCTGCTTAGGCAACAGCAGGAGAATTTTTTTGATGTCGCGTATGAAACCCATGTCCAGCATGCGGTCGGCTTCGTCCAGCACCAGGATTTCGACACCTGAAAGGTCCAGTGTTTTTTGTCCGGCGTGGTCCAGCAACCGTCCGGGCGTGGCCACCAGAATATCCATTTGTCCCCGCAATGCCTTTATCTGGGGATTGATGTTCACGCCGCCAAACATCACCATCGATTTCAACGGTAGATATTTTCCATAGGTCTGTACCGATTCTTCCACCTGCGCGGCAAGTTCGCGGGTTGGCACCAGAATCAGGCAGCGCGGACGGCCGGGGCGCGGATTCTCAGCGGGTTTGGCCGAAAGCAGATGCAGGATAGGCAGGGTGAATCCCGCGGTCTTGCCGGTACCGGTTTGCGCACCGGCCAGCAAATCACCGCCGGCCAATACCAGCGGGATGGCCTGGGCTTGCACCGGAGTAGGTTTCGTATATCCCGCATCGGCAATCGCGCGCATCAGGGGTTGTGCCAGATTCAAGCTGGCGAAAGTGATTTCATTGTTTGGCAAAGCATGGCTCCTGTGACAGCCTGTCGCTCACAAGAGCGGCACCAATCGAGGCGGACGAATTAAGAGATCGATATGATCCGGGGTGAGAGAAAGACACCGCAACGCTGATTGGTTGTGCGCGGGTGGCGCGCATTATACCCGTCCTTGGCATATCAATGGGGCAGAAAAACTGAAATCACCACCAATCGGTTTGCAAGCATGGAAATCACTCTGATTTCTGTTGCCTGCGCTGATGCGAATTCCAAAGCGGCCGATAGTGATTGAATCCGGCCCCGAATTGGCCGCAAGTTTATTCGTCTGGATTGCCAAAAAGCGGTCACCTCGGGCTGCTCTGCCCGCTTTGCTCGGGTATAATGCGCACCTTTGTAAATTACCCGGCAGGAAGACGTTATGCCTATTTATGCTTATCGCTGCTCAAGTTGCGGCTTGCAAAAAGATGTGATGCAAAAAATGAGCGATGCGCCGCTCAGCACTTGTCCCGAATGTGGCAAGGAGACATTTACCAAGCAACTGACCGCGGCGGGTTTTCAGTTGAAGGGCAGCGGGTATTACGCTACCGACTTCAAGAGCGGCCCGCAGAAGCCAGGTGCAGTAAAGTCGGACGCCAAGTCTGACGTTGTTCCTGCGCCTGCCGCAAGCACCGTTCCATCTCCTGTGACGAACGGCAATTCTTAACGCATGAAAAAATACTTCATTACCGGTCTGCTGGTCTGGGTTCCGCTCGGCATCACCCTGTGGGTGCTGGATCTGACCATAGGCACGATGGATCAGACGCTGCTGCTGCTGCCGGAGAATTGGCAACCGGACAGGGTGCTGGGTATCCACATTCCCGGGCTCGGCATCATACTGACCCTGGCGGTGGTGTTTTTTACAGGATTGCTGATACGCAACGTGCTCGGCCAGTATCTGTGGGAACATTGGGAAAAGGCAATGCTGCACGTTCCATTCGTGGGCAGCATCTACAAGGGTGTAAAGCAGGTCAGCGATACGCTGTTGTCGGGCAGCGGTAATTCTTTCCGCAAGGTGCTGCTGGTTCGTTATCCCCACCCGCAGGCCTGGTCGCTGGCATTTCAGACCAGCGTGCCCGGTGAGGTGATCGATAAACTGGACGAAGAGTACGTGGCCGTGTTCATTCCCACCACACCGAGTCCGGTGAATGGATTTTATTTCTTTGTGCGCAAAGCCGACACCATCATGCTGGATATGACTGTGGACGTGGCATTGCGCTCCATCGTGTCGATGGGTGTGGCGGCAGATTCCGAAACCGGAAAATACCACGCCATCCATAGCAACATTCAGGCAAATCAACCTTAATATATTTTATAGAAACAAGACATGCGAACTCATTACTGCGGACTGCTTAACACCGACCAACTGGATCAAACTGTCAGCCTGTGCGGCTGGGCGCATCGCCGCCGCGATCACGGCGGTGTGATTTTCATCGACCTGCGCGACCGTGAAGGACTGGCGCAAGTCGTTTGTGATCCTGACCGTGCCGGGATGTTCAAGATTGCGGAATCGGTGCGCGGCGAGTTTGTACTGCGCATCACCGGAAAAGTGCGCCACCGTCCGGCAGGCACGACCAACCCGAATATCACCAGCGGCGAAATTGAAATCCTGTGCCACGAGATCGAGGTGCTGAATACCGCGCTGACGCCGCCATTCCAGCTGGATGACGAAAACCTGTCCGAAACGGTGCGCCTGACCCACAGGGTAATCGACCTGCGCCGCCCGCAGATGCAGAAGAACATGATGTTGCGCTACAAGGTGGCGATGGCGTTCCGGCGTTTCCTCGACAGCCGCGGTTTTATCGATATCGAAACGCCGATGCTGACCAAGTCCACACCGGAAGGCGCGCGCGATTATCTGGTGCCGTCACGGGTGCATCCCGGCGAATTCTTCGCGCTGCCGCAATCACCGCAGTTGTTCAAACAATTATTGATGGTGGCGGGTTTCGATCGCTATTACCAGATCACCAAGTGCTTCCGCGACGAAGACCTGCGTGCCGACCGTCAGCCGGAATTCACCCAGGTGGATATCGAAACCTCATTCCTGACCGAGACACAGATCACCGGATTGATGGAAGAAATGATCCGCGAGATTTTCAAGGAAACGCTGAATGTGGAACTGCCCAATCCGTTCCCGCGCATCACGCACGCGGAAGCGATGGCGCGCTACGGTTCGGACAAGCCCGACCTGCGCGTGACACTGGAACTGACCGGGGTCACCGATGCAGTGAAGGATGTTGCGTTCAAGGTGTTTGCCGGCGTGGCCAATTCCGAGAATGGCCGCGTGGCAGCATTGCGCGTGCCCGGTGGCGGTACATTCTCGCGTGGCGAGATCGATGAGTACACCAAGTTTGTCGGCATCTACGGCGCAAAGGGCCTGGCCTACATCAAAGTCAACGACATTGCGCAACTCAATGAAGCCGGCCTGCAGTCGCCGATCGTGAAAAATCTCCACGAAGCCGCACTGAAAACCATCCTAGCCCGTACCGGCGCACAGAATGGCGACATCATCTTCTTCGGCGCGGACAAGGAAAAAATAGTCAACGACGCGCTCGGGGCACTGCGCAGCAAAATCGGACACGACAAGGGCTACACCAACGGCAAGGCATGGGAGCCGGTGTGGGTGGTGGACTTCCCGATGTTCGAATACGACGAGGAAGCCAAGCGCTGGAATGCCTGCCATCACCCGTTCACCGCACCCAAGGACGAACATCTCGCGTTGCTGGAAAGTGATCCCGGGCGTTGTCTGGCCAAGGCCTACGACCTCGCGCTGAACGGTTCCGAGATCGGCGGCGGTTCGGTGCGTATCCATCAGGAGGCGGTGCAATCGCAGGTATTCCGTGCGCTCAATATCGATGCGGAGGAGGCCCAGCTCAAGTTCGGTTTTCTGCTTGACGCATTGCAGTACGGCGCACCGCCACACGGCGGCCTGGCGTTCGGACTGGACCGTATCGTGACGATGATGACCGGCTCGGAATCGATCCGCGATGTGATCGCCTTCCCCAAAACCCAACGCGCGCAATGCCTGTTGACTCAGGCGCCCAGTGCGGTGGATGAAAGGCAGTTGCGCGATTTGCACATCCGGTTACGCCAGCAAGTGCAAACTACCGCTGAAGTGGAAGTGGCCAAGGAATAGCACCCGTGTCGTACATGCTGCGTTTGCAATGGGTGTTGTTGGCGGCGATGTTGTGGTTGCCTGCCGGTGCGCAGGCACATACGCACCATGCAGCGCAAAATGCGCATGCCGACCCGGCAACCATCAGCAATGCCGGGTTACCGCCGGAGGCGCGCAACACGTTGCGTGCCATCAAGAATGGCGGACCGTTTGCCTACCCGCGCGATGGCGTGGTATTCGGCAATTTCGAGCGGATATTGCCGAAACACCCGCGCGGTTACTATCACGAATACACCGTGAAAACACCCGGCACACGTGGTCGCGGAGCGCGCCGCATCATCAGCGGCGGGAGCGGCGAGTATTTTTATACCGCGGATCATTACCAAACCTTTAAACGAATTCTGGAGTAGCCATGGATGCATGGGCACAACAACTTGGCAACCGCGAAGCCGCGGGCAGTTATACGCTGGATTGCAGTGTGGACGCATTGCGCGGCGCGGTCGAAAAGGCCGGTTTTGTACTGTTCGAGGCCGATCTCAAGGGTGTGAAAGGCAAACAGAATCTGCTCAACACATTGGCGGCCGCAGCCCAGTTTCCGCCCGGATTCGGCGCGAATTGGGATGCGCTGGCCGACGCATTGTGCGACCTGTCCTGGCAACGGGCAAACGGATATGTGCTGCTGTTGCGCAATGCCAGTGACACGCTCGGTCTTGCCGCCAATGACAGGGAGATCGCGCAGGATATTTTTGCCGATACCTCGGTATATTGGCGGCAACACAACAAATCATTCTGGATATTCTACTTGTGAAGCAGGGAATATGACGCGCGACAAACAGCCTGTCTCCGTGCTGGTGGTGATACACACCGCTTCTTTGCCAGCCTCGCGGCCGACTCATGATGTGCAGGTGTTGCTGCTGGAGCGTGCCGATCATCCCGGCTTTTGGCAATCCGTCACCGGCAGCCGCGACGGTGACGAATTGCTGATTGATACCGCGATACGCGAGGTGCACGAAGAGACAGGGCTGGATGCGCGGCACTATATTCTCAGCGACTGGAAATCGAAAAATGTCTATGAGATCTATCCGCACTGGCGTTACCGCTATCCTCCCGGTATCACGCACAACACCGAACATGTGTTCGATTTGCAACTTCCCCATCCGGCTGATATCCAACTTGCGCCGCGCGAGCATTTGAACTATCAGTGGCTGGCGTGGCAAGATGCTGCCGAAAAGGTTTTTTCACCGAGCAATCGCGCGGCGATACTGGAACTGCCCCGGCGTATGCAGACGCAAGAGCGCCTTCGAAGGAAATTCCAATGAGTGAAAATACCATCCCTTATGCCTATGATCATCCCGGCTCTCCGACAGCCGTGGCGTGGGCCAAGGTTGCGCGCGAGCCGGTCGAGGCGGAGAAACCCGAATTGATCGCACGCATCAAGCGTCTGCTGAAAGAACAGGATGCGGTGTTGGTGGCGCACTATTACGTGCATGCGGACCTGCAGGATCTTGCGGAAGCTACCGGGGGGATTGTTTCTGATTCGTTGGACATGGCGAACTTCGGTCACCTTCATCCGGCCAAGACCATCGTGGTCGCGGGCGTGCGCTTCATGGGCGAGACCGCGAAGATACTGAATCCGGAAAAGCGTGTGCTGATGCCGGATCTGGCGGCGGAGTGTTCGCTGGACCTCGGCTGTCCGGTGGATGAATTTAACGCGTTATGCGACGCGCATCCCGACCGTACCGTGGTGGTGTACGCCAACACCAGCGCGGCGGTTAAGGCGCGCGCCGACTGGATGGTGACCAGCTCGATCGCGTTGCCGGTGGTCAAGCATCTCAAGGAGCAGGGCAAGAAGGTGCTGTGGGCACCGGATCGCCATCTCGGCAGCTACATCCAGGAACAGACCGGCGCGGACATGCTGCTGTGGCAGGGTTCGTGCATCGTGCACGACGAATACAAATCCATCGAACTACAGGCACTCAAGGCACAGCATCCACATGCCAAAGTGCTGGCGCATCCGGAATCGCCGCGCGCGGTGGTGCAGCTTGCGGACTTGGTTGGCTCCACAACGCAACTCATTAAGGCCTCGCAGAACCTGGAGGCGCAGGAATTCATCGTCGCCACCGATAATGGCATCCTGCACCAGATGCGCACTCTTTCCCCGCATAAAACCTTTCTGGAGGCACCGACCTCCGGTGTCGGTGCGACCTGCAAGAGCTGCTCGCATTGCCCGTGGATGGCGATGAACGGGCTGCTCAATCTGGCCGAGGTGCTGGAGTCCGGGCGCAATGAGATTCATGTCGATCCGGCGATCATTCCAAGGGCGGTGCAGCCGATCAAACGCATGCTGGATTTTGCCAAGGAGATCGGGTTGCCGAGCAAGGGGATAGGGAACGCGTAGCACGCGTCATTCCGGGCTTGACCCGGAATCCAGCGATCAACATCGAAGGCCGTTCGTCTTCTTTAGACCGTTCGCCCTGAGCTTGTCGAAGGGTCGCCGCGTAGCGGCGAGGCACTCATGAATTTCAAAAAACAAAATCAACTTCGCCGGTGGTAGACCGGCAGCTAGTCACTTTTTCTTGCTTCGCCAAAGAAAAAGTAACCAAAAAGAAGGCGACCCCGGTTTACCGCCGCTACGCGGTACCCTGCGTTGCTCGACTGGTCAGGCGGCTGCGGAACTCGCACGATCCGCTACGCGTCCACGTGCTCAAACAGTCCTCGCCGAAATCCCCTGACCAGCCTGCGCTACTCGGCGGCGCACAGGGGAAGAAATGCAGAAGATATTGTGTGCGCTGCGCACACGATTTTTTGATTATTAACCAGCGTAGCATGTGCTACGCTGGTTACAACACGACTTTAATTTTGGGCGGCTGAAAATCTTCTTATGTCTGCTTTGCGGAAATTAAGTAAACTGCCGCTGTGTCCCATAAGCGGCCCTTTGAGAGCATCGTCCAAATTCGAAATTAACCACTATTAAGAGCGCATCATGAAAGAAATTCTCGGGCTGGCGGTGCTGACGTCTCCGCTCTTTCTGGTTGTACCGTGGCTTATTGTGGCAATGTTGGTCGCTGTGAAAGTATCGCAACTCACTAAAATGGGTGTCGCCAAATTAGCGGCGGGGGCGGGAACGTTCGTGCTGGTTTTTCTGTTGCCGTTTTCAGACGATATTGCGGGTCGTATTTATCTGAAACATCTGTGCAGTACCGAAGCGGGAGCGAAGGTATATCAGATGGAGGTACTGCCTGCGGAATATTGGGATGCACAGGGACAGCCCAGATTTATTAATGCTAGAGGCGTACTTGATATGCGGGTGTTGGGTGATCGGTTCAAATGGCAACAAGTACTTGAGCCATATATAGGCGGAGTGGTCAAAATAGATAAGTGGCGTTGGCTGTTACAAGATAGCTCGACACAAAAAACTTTGGGTGAAAAAGTTGATTTCCTCCGTTACTTCGGATGGCTAAATAATTTCTCCCCTGCGCCCAATATAGGTGAAGGATGCCCAAATATATCAGCAGAACAAGATAAAGAGTTCCTTTTGAAAATCTTTAAACCCCCAACATCAGCTCGATGAATATATGTGTCTGCTTTCGGGAAATCATAATGACCGGAATGGGCACATAGCGGAAATTGTCAAAATAAAAAGCGGACATTCAGATTGATTTTTTCTCTTGAAGTTGAAATGGTTGGCTTATGGCGGTTTTAGATTGATGCCGCGTTTACGCGGCATTAGTTTTTGAATTTAGGATTTTGAATTTTGTTGTACCTTCCCCTGTGCGCCGCCGAGTAGCGCAGGCGGGTCAGGGAATTCTGACGAATATGTCAGAGCACGTGGCCGCGCAGCGGATCGTGCGAGTTTATGAGGAAGCCTGAGCAGTCGAGCAACGCAGGGAACCCCGCAGGGGCGGGAAACCGGGGCGGCGTTTCTTTGATTACTTTCTTTGGCCGTACAAAGAAAGTGAGCGGCGTGCGGGGCCTCACCCCGCGACTTTGGTTTTGGTTGTTCATGTTTCGACAGGCTCGGCACGAACGGCCTTAATGATGGGCAATCCTTGGCGATGTTGACTTTGTATTTGATGTTGGGTTCCGCTATGCTCAACCCAACCTACATGCCACCTTCTCCCCAGTCATTGGGTAGAATACGCCCCCATGACCACCCTCAAAATCGCCACCTACAACATCCACAAAGGCCTTTCGTATTTCAATCGCCGCGTGGTGCTGCACGAGTTGCGCGAACGGTTGCGCGAGCTGGATGCCGACCTTGTGTTTTTGCAGGAGGTGCAGGGCGCGCATACCCGGCATGTTGAGCGTTTTCACAATTATCCTGACGGTGCGCAACACGATTACATTGCAGAAGCGGTTTGGCCCCATTCCGTCTATGGCAGGAATTCGGTGTATGAAGCGGGACACCACGGCAACGCGATACTCAGCCGTTTTCCCATTTTGCAATCCTTCAACACGGATGTGTCCGCACATCGCTTTGAAAGCCGCGGCTTGCTGCATTGCGAGATCGAGCTGCCCGGCCAACAGGGAGAAACGGGGCTGCGGAGTGTGCATTGCCTGTGTGTGCATTTCGGGTTGTTCGCAAAAGGCAGGCGTTCGCAAACGGACGCATTGATCGACTATGCGCGCAAAAATATTCCGGTCGGCGCACCGCTGATCATCGCGGGCGATTTCAATGACTGGAACAACCAGTTGAGCAAAACGCTGGCCAATGAACTGCACCTGCACGATGTTTTTCATATGAATGGCGGCCATCTGGCACGCAGCTTTCCGTCCCGGATGCCGCTGCTGCGCCTGGACCGTATTTATGCGCGCGGATTCGAAGTGCTGCTCAGCAAGGTGCATACGGGCGGAAACTGGCAACGCCTGTCGGATCACGCGGCGCTTTCCACCCAACTGGAAATGATGGCTGGCAATGTACATCTGGTGGATGAAAATCAATTGAAGCTGCTGCAAAACGGTGCGGCGTATTTTCCTCAATTATGCGCAGATATTGATGCTGCACGGCATTCAATCTATCTGGAAACCTATATTTATGCCGCGGACGAGAGCGGCCGCATGGTTGCCGATGCGTTGCGCCGCGCCGCTGCGCGAGGCGTGGTGGTGCGCATGCTGCTGGATGGCTATGGCTCGGCGGAATTGTCGCCGGCCTTGGTGGTTGAGCTGCGTGCCGGGAAGGTCGAAGTGCAATGGTTTCGTCGTGAAATCTCGCCCTTTACCTTGCAACGTAACAGGATGCGCAGATTGCGCCGTTTGCATCGCAAGTTGGTGGTGCTGGATGGTGAGGTGGCATTTGTCGGTGGCATCAATGTCGTCAATGATGTTTCCGCCAGGGATGGTTTCAGCTTCCCTCGACTTGATTATGCGGTGCGCGTGCAGGGCGTAGTGGCCGGCGAGATTCAAACGACTATGCGGCGCTTATGGGGGGTGGTGTCTTGGGCCAACTTTCGCCGGCGCGGCAAAGATATGCGGCGATTCATCATGGAACGAGCGAAACCTTCGTCTGCCCAGGGCATCACGCTGGTGTTGCGCGATAATTTGCGCCATCGGCATGATATCGAAGACGCTTATCTGGGCGCGATAGCCGCTGCACAGAATGAGTTGATCATCGCCAACGCCTACTTTTTACCCAGACGGGTGTTCCGTCTGGCTTTGGTAGAAGCCGCGCAACGCGGCGTCCGTGTCATGTTGCTGTTGCAGGGCAAGATCGAATACCGAGTGCAGCACTACGCGACCCATGCACTCTATGATCAACTGCTGGCCGGAGGAATCGAGATCTACGAATATCAACCCGGTTACCTGCATGCCAAAGTGGCCGTGGTCGACGGACAGTGGGCGACCGTGGGCTCCTCAAATATCGACCCGTTCAGTCTGATGTTGGCGCGCGAGGCAAATCTGGCGGTCAGGGATGCCGGGTTCGCCGGAGAGTTGCGCGCAAGTTTGCTGTCGGCGATTGCGAACGATTCGCTTCGGGTCGGAGATGGATATGGGGTGTCGCGCAGTTGGCATGACAGGCTGGTTGCGCGGATCAGCTACGGGATCGTGCGGCTGTTGATCGGCCTGCTCGGCTATGGCAGATCGATCTGAGCGGTCTGTCCCGTATCTACACGCGTTATAATCAGCGTCTTTCATTTGTGCAGTTCACCTATGCGTCCATCCACGAGTAATCCGGCCAACAATACCAATCGCGCCGATTGGCAGACTCTCAGGTCACTGATTCCCTATCTGCTGGAGTTCAAGTGGCGGGTGGTCATCGCAATGAGCATGCTGATATTATCCAAGCTTGCCAATGTGTCCGTCCCGCTGGTGCTCAAGGAAATCATCGACGCGCTGGGTAAGGATAAAGCGCTGCTGATGGTGCCGGTATTCCTGGTCATCGGCTACGGGGTTCTGCGATTGTTCAGCACGCTGTTTGGTGAATTGCGCGATGCGGTTTTTGCCAATGTGACACAGCGCGCCATCCGGCGGGTGGCGTTGCAGGTGTTCGAGCATCTGCACAGTCTGAGCCTGCGCTTTCATCTGGATCGGCAGACCGGCGGGGTGTCGCGCGACATCGAGCGTGGCACGCGCGGAATTGGCTTTCTGCTGAATTTCACACTGTTCAACATCCTGCCGACACTGCTGGAGATCGGGTTGGTGGCGGCGATCCTGCTCAAGAAATACACCCCGTGGTTCGCGATCATCACTTTCATCACGCTGGTAATCTACATCGCATTCACGTTGTTCATCACCGAATGGCGCATGGTGGTGCGGCGCACCATGAACGACCTGGATTCCAAGGCCAACACGCGCGCCATCGACAGCCTGCTGAATTACGAGACGGTGAAGTATTTTGGCAACGAGCAATATGAAGCGAACCGCTACGATCACCACATGGAAAAATGGGAAACTGCCGCGGTGCGCAATCAGACATCGCTGGCCCTGCTCAATTCCGTGCAGAGCGTGGTCATCGCGATCGGGATCACCATACTGATGCTGCTGGCCGCCGATCAGGTGGTCAAAGGCAAGATGACGGTGGGCGATCTGGTGCTGGTCAATGTGTACATGATCCAGCTCTATATGCCGCTGCATTTTCTCGGCTTTGTTTATCGCGAGATACGCCACTCCCTTGCCGACATGGAGAAGATGTTCAGCCTGCTGCATGAAGACCAAGAGATCGCGGACGCGCCGGATGCGGCCGTGTTACAAGTGGACAGTGCAGCCGTGCAGCCACGGCACGGTGCGGTGGAGCCGACGGGTGCGGGAGAGGCCGTATCGCACCTCCTCCCGCAATCGACTGGCTACGCCATAACCAGCGACTTGGTGAGCGTTGTTGGCTCGCCTAGTCGAATGGCTAGTAGTTCCATCAGTAACGGGTTGGAGGTGCAGTTCGAACAGGTCAGTTTTTCCTATGAGCAGGACCGGCAGATCCTGTTTGACGTGAGTTTTGTGATTCCCGCAGGACACAAGGTCGCAGTTGTGGGATCGAGCGGGGCGGGCAAGTCCACGCTGTCGCGGCTGCTGTTCCGCTTCTATGATGTACAACAGGGGCGAATCCTGGTCAACGGACAGGATATCCGCGGGGTGACACAAACCAGTCTGCGTGCGGCGATAGGTATCGTGCCGCAGGACACCGTGCTGTTCAACGACACGATCTATTACAACATCGCATATGGAAAACCCGGGGCGACGCGCGATGAAATTATGGCCGCAGCGCAGGCCGCCCACATCCACGGTTTCATCGAGTCGCTACCGCAGGGCTATGACAGTATGGTGGGCGAGCGCGGCCTGAAACTGTCCGGCGGGGAGAAACAGCGCGTTGCAATCGCGCGCGCCATCCTCAAGAATCCGGCTATCCTGATTTTCGATGAGGCAACTTCCGCACTTGATTCAAAATCGGAGCAGGCAATCCAGGCCGAATTGCGCGCAATTGCACAGAACCGCACCACGCTGGTGATTGCGCATCGCCTGTCCACGATAGTGGATGCCGACCAGATATTGGTGATGGACCAGGGAAGAATCGTCGAACGCGGGGCGCATCGGGAGTTGCTGGCGCAAAACCGCCTTTATGCACAAATGTGGAATCTTCAGAAACAAGAGGAACATACACAGCCTGAGGTTTGATTAATATTGAAATTCGGGTATGCTTTGCGGTATATCTGGTCGCACGGGTGAGATAGTGGCAATGAAAAAACAAGTGTTTGTATCGATGTTGTTTGTGCAGGCGTTGGCGGCGGCTGTCGCGCACGCCGAAACAGCAGGCCTTCCTTTCAATGTGGATGAGTCCATGGCGGTGCCGCTGTCATTCAAGGATGAGCCTCGCAAGATATTGTCACTCAAGCCTTCGTTGCTCAGGGTGCGTTCCCATGTTGCGCTGGTTTTTGACGAGAAGACCCAGCGTCCTGTGTACAGCAAACATGATCAGGCGGTTGTGCCGATTGCTTCTATTACCAAACTGATGACCGCAATGGTGGTCCTGGATGCCCATCTGCCCATGGATGCGGAAATCAGCGTTGAAGAGGACCAGCTCAACAAAATCAAAAGGGCCAAGTCGAGATTGCGTGTCGGCACGACGCTTACACGCGGCGAAATGCTAAGGCTGGCATTGATGGCTTCGGAGAATCGCGCGGCATTGGCTTTGGCGAGAAGTTACCCGGGAGGTAAACCTGCGCTGGTGGTGGCGATGAATGCCAAGGCGCGCGCTCTGGGTATGGTGAATACCCGGTTTTTCGAGCCGACCGGGCTTGATAGCGACAACGTGTCGACAGCCCAGGATTTGGTCAAAATGGTCTCTGCGGCCGCGCGTTACACTTTGATACATCAATACACCACTACGGCATCGCTTTCGGTGGATAATTTAAACGGTCATACGATGCGTTTCGGCAACACCAACCCCCTGGTCAGAAATGCATCATGGGATATTGGTCTAAGCAAGACCGGGTTTATTAATGAAGCCGGGCAATGCCTGGTGATGCAGGCAACCATCAATCATCGTCCGGTCATCATCGTGCTGCTGGATTCGTGGGGTAAGCGCACTCGCGTCGGTGATGCAAACCGCATCAGGCAGTGGATGGAAAGAGCACCTATACGGTATGTCGTTCCGCACGGCACAGTCAGGTTGGCGGGTGATTTTCACTAGGCCGGCAAGGTATCGGATAACACATCTATCCGGAATTCTGAATTGTTTTAGTTATCAAGGTTGAGGCTATGGGCGAATCACTACTAACACTGACCATCATTACGCTGATTATTATCACGATACTTAAGGCAAGGCCGGTGATACTCGAGAATCCGGTCAATATCCACCGCCCTGGACAGTTTCACATTATGCTCGCGCCCCAACTCAATCAGGCACAAAGCTTCGTTGAACAGATCGCAAAGAAATTTATCGAATTGCATCACCCGAAAGGCGACCTGCCCACCCAGTATTTTGAAGTGCGTGACCCCAAGGTTTTTTCCAAGGGCCAGAAATCCTATTTGTTGGCGGTCTCATTGCGCGGTGGAGAATTGTTTTTTCAGGCGGCCAATCCAAAGCCTTCCAAGCACAAAGAAGAAAGCCATTATCAAACCCTGCACGATTTTTCAGAATCAGTGTTGAAGAATCATCCTGTTTCGGGATCGGTTGATGACTCGGGAGCAGAGAGTCTGCGATCCACGGTCGAGGCGATTGCCACACCGTTGCAGATCACGGTGGAAGAATTGCCGACTTCGAATTAAATCGGATTTTTTGCAGGCACCAGCGTTCTCCAGGACTCCGCACATCGCAAGAATCCCGCACACAGCAACCAGACACTGCTGTCACCTACAGCAGCACCAGATTGTCCCTGTGGATGATTTCAGCATCACCGCCATAACCGAGCAGGGCTTCGATTTCCCTGCTGGCATGTTGCGCGATGAGGCGGGCTTCACTGGCATTATAGTTGGTCAGACCGCGCGCAATCTCGTTGCCATCTTCAGCTATGCATGCAACAAGCGCGCCGCGTTCAAATTCTCCGACTACCTTTTTGACTCCTATCGGTAGCAAACTCTTGCCGTCCGAGCGCAATGCCTTCACTGCCCCCGCATCAAGCACCAGTTTTCCGGCTACCTGCAAATGATCGGCAAGCCATTGTTTGCGTGCCGCCAGGGTAAGTGTTGCTGCAGTGAGCAGGGTGCCGATCGATTCACCCCTGATCAATCGCAACAACACATCGGGTTCGTGCCCGGAAGCAATGACGGTGTGCGCACCACTGCGCGCCGCACGTTTTGCTGCGAGTATCTTGGTGATCATGCCGCCGCGTCCGATATTGCTGCCCGCACCGCCCGCCATGCTTTCGAGCCGTGTATCACCGGCCAGTACGGAACAGACCAGTGTGGCCGTGTTGTCCTTGCGCGGATCGGCGGTATACAGGCCGCTCTGGTCGGTCAGGATGATCAGCACGTCGGCTTCGATAAGATTTGTCACCAGCGCGCCCAGCGTGTCGTTGTCGCCGAATTTGATCTCGTCGGTGACCACCGTGTCGTTTTCATTGATGATCGGGATGACACGCAGAGACAGTAATGTGGTCAGCGTGGTGCGCGCGTTCAGGTAGCGTTCGCGATCGGCCAGATCGGCGTGCGTCAGCAATACCTGTGCGGCATGCAGGCCATGCTTGCGGAAGCAGCTTTCATAGGCCTGTACCAGGCCCATTTGGCCGACTGCGGCGGCGGCCTGCAGATCGTGTATCGAGGCGGGGCGTTTTTTCCAGCCCAGACGTTGCATGCCTTCGGCGATCGCGCCGGACGACACCAAGACCACTTCATGGCCGGCAGTATTAAGCGCGGCGATCTGCCGTGCCCAGTTGCCGAGCGCATCGAGGTCCAGTCCCGCACCCTGGTTCGTCACCAGGCTGCTGCCCACTTTGACGACGATGCGCTTGCATTGGGTTAGTACCGTTTTCATGGCGATATCAGAGGGTGCCTGCGTCGGATTCCTGCGCGCTGTCGGCGGCAGCCTGTTGTTCAAGTTCGTTCATCGCCAGCAAGTGTTCCATGATGGCGTAGGTCAATTCCTTGCAACCCTCCCCATTGATCGCAGAGATGACGAAATAACGGTCAAAGTCGTTGAACTCACTGAGGAACGCAGCAACTTTTTCATCGCGATCTTCCAGCAGGTCAACCTTGTTCAGCAGCAACCAGCGCGGCTTCCGGTACAGGTCCGGATCGTATTTTTTCAGTTCATTGAGTATCGCGCGCGCCTCTGCGACTGGATCGATGCCCTCATACATTGGGGCAATATCGACCAGATGCAGCAGTACGCGGGTACGCGCCAGGTGGCGCAGGAACTGGTGTCCGAGTCCGGCACCTTCTGCCGCGCCTTCGATCAGTCCGGGGATGTCGGCGATGACAAAACTTTTTTCCGGCGATACGCGCACCACACCGAGATTCGGATGCAGGGTGGTGAATGGATAGTCGGCCACCTTGGGCTTGGCGGCAGAAACGGAGCGGATGAACGTGGATTTACCCGCGTTGGGCATGCCGAGCAGCCCGACATCGGCAAGCACTTTCAATTCCAGCTGCAATTCGCGTGTCTCGCCCTCGGTACCCGGGGTGCATTGGCGCGGCGCGCGGTTGGTACTGGACTTGAAGTGGATATTCCCCAAGCCGCCTATGCCACCCTGTGCAAGCAGCACTTTTTCGCTATCGTGGGTGAGATCGGCGATGACTTCACCGCTGTTGATGTCGGTGATCATCGTGCCGACCGGCATGCGCAGCACGATGTCATCCGCGCCCTTGCCATAGCAATCCGAGCCGCGTCCCGATTCGCCATTTTTGGCCCGGTGCATTCGGGCGAAACGATAGTCCACCAGCGTGTTGATGTTGCGGTCCGCCTGGGCATACACGCTGCCGCCGCGTCCGCCGTCTCCGCCATCGGGGCCGCCGTTCTCGATGTATTTTTCGCGGCGAAAGCTGGCGATGCCGTTGCCGCCCTTGCCGGCGAAAACTTCGATTTTCGATTCGTCGATAAATTTCATGTTATGTATCTATTCAACCTGAAAATAAAAATTTGTCCACGAAAAACAAGAAAGGCGCGAAATAAAATAATACGTCGTTTTGGTTTGCTGATTCACCAATTGGGTATCAATTCGCATCATGGCTTCATTTCAATTTTTCGTGTTTTTCGTGCCTTTCGTGGATAGATGTTTTTCAGCGTCAAATAATATTGAACCACAAATAAAAAAAGCCCTACCTTGCGATAGGGCTGGTTTGTTCCAACGAGTGCCGTTAAGCAGCTACGATGGAAACAGTCCTACGCTTTTGTGCGCCCTTGATGGCGAATACCACTTTACCGGTGATCTTCGCAAACAGGGTGTGATCCTTGCCCATACCGACATTATCGCCGGGGTGGAATTCAGTACCGCGCTGGCGCACGATGATGCTGCCCGCACTGATCAGTTCGCCGCCGTAGCTTTTTACGCCCAGTCGTTTTGAGTGTGAGTCGCGTCCGTTACTGGTACTGCCGCCGCCTTTTTTTGATGCCATGCTAGTTGCTCCTTAAAACAGATTTACGCCCAGAATTTAAGCGGAGATACCATCGATGCGGATCTCTGTGTAGTTTTGACGATGTCCCTGGTTCTTCTGGTAATGCTTACGGCGGCGCATCTTGAAGATGCGTACCTTGTCGCCGCGGCCGTGTGCAACGATAGTCGCTTTGACGGTAGCGCCGGTCAGCAAAGGTTTGCCCACGGAAAGCTTGTCGCCGTCGGCTACCATCAGCACTTTGTCCAGCACGATGGCGCTGCCCACGTCGCCGGGGAGGATCTCAACTTTTAAAGTTTCACCGGAAGTGACGCGATATTGCTTACCACCGGTTTTAATGACTGCGTACATAACAACCTCGATTACTAAATATGATTTGGGGGCGACTTTTTGCGAAGGCGCGGATTATACATAATTATCCGCACCCGTCAAAATCCTTTTTTACAGGGTTGTGCATCAAACATGGCATTGCAAAGCCAGTCCAAGCCCGGGTGCGGCAAGGTCTGGCGGCGAAATAATGAGTTTTAGCGGCGCATCGAGTCGAAGAACTCGGCGTTGTTCTTGGTCGCCTTGATCTTGTCGAGCAAAAATTCCATCGCTTCCAGTTCGTCCATCGGGTACAGCAATTTGCGCAACAGCCAAATCCTTTGCAGGATGTCTTGCTTGATCAGCAGTTCTTCCTTGCGCGTGCCGGAGCGGTTCACATTGATCGCCGGGTAGATGCGTTTCTCGGCCATGCGGCGGTCCAGGTGGATTTCCATGTTGCCGGTGCCCTTGAATTCCTCGTAGATCACATCGTCCATGCGCGAGCCGGTATCGACCAGTGCGGTGGCGATGATGGTCAGCGAGCCGCCTTCCTCGATGTTGCGGGCCGCGCCGAAGAAACGCTTGGGACGGTGCAGTGCGTTGGCGTCCACACCGCCGGTCAGCACCTTGCCCGATGAGGGAACCACGGTGTTGTAAGCGCGCGCCAGGCGGGTGATGGAATCGAGCAGGATGACGACATCTTTCTTGTGTTCGACCAGACGCTTGGCCTTTTCCAGAACCATTTCCGCGACCTGCACATGGCGACTGGCCGGTTCGTCGAAGGTGGAGGCAACTACTTCCCCGCGCACGGTGCGGGTCATTTCGGTCACTTCTTCGGGGCGCTCGTCGATCAGTAGCACGATCAGGGTCGCATCGGGATTATTCGAGGAAATGGAATGCGCGATGTGTTGCAGCATCACGGTCTTGCCGGATTTCGGGGAGGCCACCAACAACCCGCGCTGACCTTTGCCGATCGGCGCGACGATGTCGATGATACGGCCGGTGATGTTTTCCTCTGCCTTGATGTCACGCTCAAGTTTCAGCGGTTCGGTGGGGAACAGGGGGGTGAGGTTCTCGAACAGTATCTTGTTTTTGGCGTTCTCGGGCGGTTCGCCGTTGACCTTGTCAACCTTTACCAGCGCGACGTAGCGTTCTCCGTCCTTTGGGGTGCGAATCTCGCCTTCGATGGTATCCCCGGTATGCAGGTTGAATCGGCGTATCTGGCTGGGGCTGACATAGATGTCATCCGGACCCGCCAGGTATGAGGTGTCCGGCGATCGCAGGAAGCCGAAGCCGTCCGGCAGAATTTCCAGCGTGCCGTCGCCGAAGATGCTTTCGCCCTTCTTGGCATGGCTTTTCAGCAGCGCGAACATGACATCCTGCTTGCGCATTCGATTCGCGTTTTCAATTTCATTGGCCGCGGCCATTTCAACGAGTTCAGTGACGTGTTTGGTTTTTAGGTCAGATAAGTGCATAGCGATGCGTGACTGGTGATTGAAAGAAGGTAAATCGAGTGAAGGTTACCAAGAGAATATCAATAGGAAAGTTCGGAATGGTTCGGGTCGGGGTGAAAGATGTTCACCCGCATGGCCTTGAGCGTGTTCGCTTTTATGTTTTAGTTACCTTAAGGGAATAAGCTGGAGAGGCAATGCGGGTGTGACAGTAAACGCTTTAAATGTGGCTGTCAATAAAAGCCGTTAATTGGGATTTTGACAATGCGCCAACCTTGGTGGCAGCGATGTCGCCGTTTTTGAACAGCATCAGGGTCGGGATGCCGCGGATGCCGAACTTCGCGGGTGTTTGCTGGTTCTCGTCAACATTCAGCTTGGCGACCGTCAGGCGACCCGCGTATTCCTTCGAGACTTCCTCGAGAATAGGCGCGATCATGCGGCACGGACCGCACCACTCGGCCCAGTAATCGACCAGCACCGGCAGGGGTGCCTGCACGACTTCAGCCTCAAAAGTAGAATCAGAAACGTAATGTATATGTTCGCTCATGGTTGGTTCTCGCTATTGTGTGGGTAGATTTCGGTATGCAACTGGCGACAGGTTGGGGGGTGGGTCGCTGGACTTCAAGTGTCATCCTAACCAAAAACGGCTTTTATGTGAAGTGAATTAATTATGGCAAGCTCTGCTAAAATGCCGCGTTGTTGATTAATGGAGTTTTGCCATGACTTATGTTGTTTCCGAATCTTGCATCAAATGTAAATACACTGACTGTGTGGAAGTGTGTCCGGTGGACTGTTTTCACGCAGGGCCGAATTTTCTGGTGATTGACCCGGATGAGTGCATCGATTGCACCCTGTGCGTGGCGGAATGCCCGGTAGAGGCGATCTATGCCGAGGACGATTTGCCTGAAAATCAGCGCCATTTCACCGCACTGAATGCCGAATTGTCGAAAACCTGGAAAGTCATCGTCGAAAAGATCGACGCGCCGGCCGACGCCGATGAGTGGGCCAAGGTCAAGGACAAGCTGAATCTTCTTGAGCGCTGAAAAATTACTGATGAAGCGACTAGCCAGCGGACTAAGATGCCAATCTACGCCAAACAAGTCGTTGGTTATGCGCGGCGATGATGTTGCGTTGGAAGCCGGCTCAAAATGCTCGTTTACTTATATGTAAACCGTATCTGCGACACGTTACTGGTAAAGCAACTAGCCATTCGACTAGGCGAACACACAACACTCGCCAAGTCGCTGGTTATGGCGAAGTCAGCAGATTTCGGGAGCAGATGCAGGCGGCTCTTCCCGCACCAGATGGCTTCACCACACCGTGTCAGAGCGGCTACTTTCTCGCCGATTTCCGCCTTGCCTGATCGCCTCTCGCTACGTTTTTCAACACACTGCCGTTGGGCAGTTTCAAACTATGGAATACATGGAAAATAGCGGAACGCAAACAGTGCCCGCTGTATTTTTCGATATTGTTGTGCGCCATATTCTGGCGGAACACTCACTGCCCGATTTGCGCGGTGCAACTGTCCTGTTGCCCAGTTACCCTGTTGCAGGGCCGCTGGTACAGGCATTAAGCGCTGCGGCCAATCTGCCCGCTTTGCTGCTGCCCCAGATGGTCACGCTCAGTGAATGGGCTCAATCTGTCCCCCTAACCGCACCTATCCAGCCCGACACGCAGCGCATCACTGCCCTGTATCAGGCATTACGCGAGCGTCGCTGGTTTGCTGACGCAGACCTGTGGAGCCTGTCGCGCGAATTGCTGGGTCTGATAGACGATTTGACGCGTCATCATGTTGCGCTGCCGGAATCAGAAATCGAATTTGCGGAACAGCTTGCCAGGGCTTACCAGGCGCGCAGCGGACAAGCGATGCAGTTCGAAGCGCGTGTGGTACATGAACTTTGGTACGCCATGGCAGCGGGCGGCGAACTGGCCGGAGAATTGACCAGAGAATTGGATAGCGTGCGCGCCTACCAGCAGCGACTGGTGCTGTTGGCGAAGAAAGTGGATACGCCGCTGTACGTGTTGCTGACCTCGGACCTGTCTGTACCTGAAGCGCATTTTCTGGAAGCCTGCCGCGCGCGCGTTCCCGTCACGGTTTTTGATCTGCGCAAGATGGTGGACGAAGTGCCGGCTTGCGCGCTGCTGTCGCGTTCTTTGCAACATGCCGCGGAAAGCGTCGATCTGCGCAGCGATGCGGCGCAGCTGAAAAATCAGCCCGAAGCCGCCTTGTCCCATCGCCTGCGTCTGTTTGGTGCCCACAGCCTGGAACAGGAAGCGCGTGCCGCCGAGGTGCAGGTGCGGCGCTGGCTGTTGGAAGGCAAACATAACATTGCGCTGGTCGCGCAGGATCGCCTGGTGGCGCGCCGTGTGCGCGCGCTGCTGGAGCGCGCCGGCGTGCTGGTGCGGGACGAGAGCGGCTGGACGTTTTCCACGCTGGCGGTGAGCACGGTGCTGATGCGCTGGCTGGATGCGTTGCAAAGCGATTTCTATTTTCAGGATATGCTCGACCTGCTCAAGTCGCCGTTCATCTTTGCCGATCAACCCGCGGGCGAACGCAAGCAGGCGGTGTATCAGCTCGAACAACTGGTGCGCAAACACGGTGTGGCTTCGCGCCTTGATGCCTTCCTTGAATTGGCACAGGGCGAGGCCGCTGTGGAAACGGCGCTGGTGCGACTGCGCCAGGCGGCAGAGGCATTGCGCAGGAACAGCGACACGCTGGCCGGTTGGCTGCGCGCGCTGGATGAAAGCCTGTCCATACTCGGCGTGTTGCAAGGCCTGGCGGCGGATGCGGCGGGCGTGCAATTGTTGCAGGCGCTGCACACCTGGCAGCAGGAGCTGGCAGCAGACAGCACGCGTTTCAGTCGCGCCGAATGGCGGCACTGGCTGGCGCAACAACTGGATGCACACACCTTCCGCGACGGCAGTATCGACAGCACGGTGTTGCTTACCCACCTGGCCGCCACGCGCTGGCGCAGTTTTGATGCGGTGCTGCTGCTCGGCAGCGACGCCGCCCACTTGCCGAGCACCGACAACGGCAGTGTGTGGTTTAACGATGCGGTGCGGGCCGCGCTCGGCTTGCCCACGCGGGAGGCCAATTTGGCGCAGCAGCGCGATGACCTGCTCGCGCTGTTGGCCATGAACGACACCGTGCTGGCCACTTGGCAGGATCACAAAAGCGGGGAAAAGAATCTGCTCAGCCCCCATTTGGAAATGCTGCGCGCGCTGCACAAGCTGGCGTACGGGGACGATCTGGCAGACACGGAATTAGCCGGAATGCTCGAGGGTGCGCAGGTACGCGCTGCCGAATTTTTCATGCCTGACCAGTCTGCCATGCCCGCGCCCAGCCCATTGCATAGCCTGGTCCCAAGCCGGATTTCAGCCAGCGGTTACAACAGCCTGGTCGCCTGTCCGTACCAATACTATGCGCGTCACATGCTGCGTCTCAACGAACTGGACGAAGTGCGCGAGGGCGTGGAGAAGCGGGATTACGGTGTATGGGTACATGACATCCTGCATCGTTTTCATCAACAGTTTCCGGTACTGGGCGAACACACGCGCGTCGTTTTGGAAGAGGCATTGCAGCGCATCAGTAGCGGAGTTTTTGCACCGGCGGTGGATCGGGACTATCTGGCGCGCGCCTGGTTGCTGCGCTGGCAACAGGCGATCCCGGCCTATCTGGACGCACAGCAAAAAACCGAGGCGGAGGGTTGGCGCTACCAGAATGGCGAAGTGCCATTCGAGATGCCGTTGACCGATGAACTGACCCTGCACGGACGAATCGACCGCGTGGATGGACAGCCGGATGGTTCGGCGCGGGTACTGGACTACAAAATGATGGATGCAAACCGCTTGCGCAACAAACTCAAGGAGGCCGGTGAGGACGTGCAACTGGCCTGTTACGCCCACGTGTACGAGGCCGGACAGGCAGCCTTTATCAGCATCGAAAAGGAAAAGGTGGTCACAGTTGCCCCGCCGCAGGATGTGCCGGAACTGGCCCATGCAAACATAGAGCGATTGAATGCAGTGTTCGCGCAGATGCGCAACGGCGCGGCCATGCCTGCAAATGGTGCGGATGCGACCTGTGAATATTGCGAGATGCGCGGGCTGTGCCGCAGGAACGACTGGAGCGCCGGCTGATGGATAATCGTATTGCGCTCGATCCAAAACACAGTGTCGTCGTCGAAGCCTGCGCCGGCAGCGGCAAGACCTGGTTGCTGGTGTCGCGCATCGTGCGCCTGTTGCTGGCCGGCGTTCCACCCGGCGAGATACTCGCAATCACGTTCACGCGCAAGGCGGCACAGGAGATGCAGGCGCGTCTGCACGAGTGGCTGCATCTGCTCGCGGTACAGGACGACGATACCGTGCGCGAATTCCTGAGAGAGCGCGGCCTCGACAAAATCGACGACGCGCTGCAGGCAAAAGCGCGCGGCCTGTATCGCGATGCATTGCTGGCGCAACCGGCTATTACCATCAGCACCTTTCACGGCTGGTTCATGCAGATCATCCAGCGCGCACCATTGAATGCCGGCGTGCCGGCCGGCATGCAATTGCTGGAACGCACCTCGGCGTTGCGCGAGGAAGCGTGGCAGGCATTGGCCGACAGTTTGCGCGCCGCGCCCGATGGCGAAACTGCGCAGTACATGCAATGGTTGTTTGCCGAATTTGGCCTGCACAGCACACGTGCGCTGCTGGAGAATTTCGTCCACAAGCGCGCCGAGTGGTGGGCATATACGCAAGGCCGGGACGATGCGGTGGCCTGGGCAACGGAACAGTTGCGCAGCGAGCTTGAAGTGGATGATATCGAGTTCGACCCGTTGGCCGACTGGGGTATGTGCGGCAATAGCGAAGAATTACTGTTCGCGTTCGTGCGTCAACTGGCTGGCAATGGCACGGCCAAACAGCAGGAGAATGCCGGCGAACTGGAACGTGCCTGGACAGACAATGCCGAGAGCGAACGTTTTGCGAAAATGTGGCCGTTGCTGTTCACCCAGGCCGGCGAGCCGCGCAAGCTCAAGGCCACCAAAAACCAGGACCAGGTTGTGTTCGCCGTTGCACTGAACAATCTGCAAGCCAGCCTGCAGGCAGCGCGTGACGAATTGACCGAGATCGAAGCGTTGCGCATGAACCGGGCTGCGCTGTATTGCGGCGCGGCGCTGCTGGAACATTATCAGGAATTGAAACTGCGCTCACAGCAGATGGATTTCACCGATCTGGAATGGCAGGTGTGCCGCATGCTCAACCAGAGCGATTGCGCCGAGTACATGCAATACAAGCTGGACAGCCGTTACCGCCATGTGCTGCTGGACGAGTTCCAGGATACCAACCCGTTGCAGTGGCAGATACTGCAATCGTGGTTCGCCGCATCGGCGTCGGTGGACTCGCGACCCACGGTGTTCGTGGTCGGCGACCCCAAGCAATCGATCTACCGTTTCCGCCGCGCCGATGCGCGCCTGTTCGGGGTGGTGCGCGAATTCTTGCAACGGGAGTTTGGCGCACATTATTTGACCCAGAACGAAACGCGGCGCAATGCACCGGCGGTGCTGGATGCTGTGAACAGCGTTTTTTCAGAACACCCCGGCGGCTTTGCTGATTTCGAGAAACACATTGCCCATTACCGCGAATTGTCCGGCCACGTCGGAGTGCTGCAACTCGCCACAACTGAAAAAACGGAGGCAGAAGTTTCGTCTGAGAGAAGATTGATTTTGCGCAACCCGCTCACCACGCCGCGCAACGAAGAGCAAAGTGGTGCGCGCGAGCTCGAAGCGGAACAATTCGCAGAGCTTATCGCCGACATCGTCGCGAACTGGAGCGTGCTGGACAACGGCAAGCTGCGCCGCGCCGGGTACCGCGACATCATGGTGCTGGTGCGCAAACGCACGCACCTGCGCGTGTACGAGCATGCCTTGCGCGCGCGCCATATCCCGTTCCTGACTTCGCGGCGCGGCGGGCTGCTCGACACGCTGGAAGCGGAAGACATCCAGGCGCTGCTGACTTTCCTGATTACCCCGTTCGCCAATCTGGAACTGGCGCAGGCACTGCGTTCGCCGGTCTTTTCCTGCAGCGATGAAGATTTGATGCAAATTGCAAACAAGGAGCAAGATAAAAGGGACAAGATGCAAGGTGATAATCTACTTGCACCTTGCTCCTTGCACCTCGTTACCAAAAGTTGGTGGACTTCCCTCCAAAACATGGAGTCTCCATCTGCCACCTTGCAGCGTGCACGCGAGTTACTGAAAAACTGGCTCGCTCTGGCCGACAAGCTGCCGGTGCACGACCTGCTGGATCGCATCTATTTCGAGGGTGATTTGCTGCATCGCTATGCGGCGGCACTGCCTGCCGGGCTTCACGAAACCGTGCGCGCCAACCTGCAAGCATTCATGGAAATCGCGCTCAACGTGGATGCCGGGCGTTACCCCAGCCTGCCGCGTTTCCTTGCCGAACTTCGCGAATTGCGCGCGGCGGAAAACGAATCGCCGGACGAGGGCAGAGTGGGCGAGGTCGGCAACGCATTGCGGATTTACACTGTGCATGAGGCCAAAGGACTGGAAGCGCCTATCGTGTGGCTGCTGGATGCCAACGATATGCAGGGCAAAACCGACAGTTACAGCGTGTTGCTTGACTGGCAGCCCAATGTGCCACAACCGGCGCACTTTTCCCTGTTCAGCGACAAGCGCGGACGCGGCGCGAAGCGCGCGCCCTATTTTGATGCCGACGAGGCCTATGCGCAACGCGAAGAAATGAACCTGCTGTATGTTGCAATGACACGCGCCAAACAAGCGTTGCTGGTCAGCGGCAACGGCGAACCCATAGAGACTTCCTGGTATGGGCGAATCGCGCATGTAGTGAAGCTGGACGTCAATCCGCTGCTGGTTGCGGGGGGCAGCGTTGTACCCGCACCGGAAAAACCGCCCGTGATCGTGGATGCCGCATTACTGCGCCCGTTCCCAACCGGGAAACGCGCTTTGCGCATCACGCCGGAACAGCAGCGCGGCACATGGCTGCACGCGCTGCTGCAACACATGGCTCCACCCGGTACTGCTGCAGACAAGGCTGTGCTTCAGACACGTTGCTGCATCCCGGTTGGTGAGATGGAAATCTTGTGGCAACAGGCCCGGGCATTGCTTCAACATGCTTCTTTGCAACGCTTCTTCGATCCGCAACACTACCTCAGTGCAAGCAACGAAATGCCCTACGTCAATGCGGCCGGCGAACTGAGACGCATCGACCGTTTGGTCGAGTACGACGATGAGGTGTGGGTGCTGGATTACAAGACCGGTGAAGCGGCCGACCCTGCACCGTACCGCGAGCAGATGGCGGAATATCGTAGCGCCATGCAATCAGTGTATGCGGGCAAGAAAATCCGCTGCGCGCTGCTGTTTTCCAGCGGGGTGTTGAGCGAGGTGTAATCTGATTTGTGCCGGGAGGTCGTTGATGATGAGGCAATGAACACGATGACAAAAGCCTGTAATCAGCACATAATCGACAATGGGGTACAGTGGTATGTCACAACGTGCCCCCGGTTTTTTTCTCATTGTAAATAAGGAAACCGCAATGATTGACCTCTATTATTGGCCCACGCCGAACGGCCACAAAATTACCCTGTTTCTGGAAGAAACAGGGCTCGAGTACCGTATCATCCCGGTAAACATAGGCGAGGGTGATCAATTCAAACCCGAGTTTCTCAAGATCAGCCCCAACAACAAAATGCCGGCAATCGTCGATCATGCTCCATCGGACGGCGGAGATGCCATATCGGTATTCGAGTCGGGCGCAATTCTGGTTTATCTGGCCGAGAAAACGGGCAAGCTGTTTCCCAACGATCTGCGGAGCCGCAAGACTGTATTGGAGTGGTTATGCTGGCAGGTTGGCGGCCTCGGTCCAATGGCCGGGCAGAACCATCATTTTTCCAACTATGCCCCGGAAAAAATTCCCTACGCGATCGACCGTTACGTGAAGGAGACCAACCGTCTGTATGCCGTCCTCGATCACCGGCTGGCCGGACGGGAGTTCATTGCGGGCGATGACTACACGATAGCGGATATGGCGGCCTACCCCTGGATATCATCCTGGAAGGCTCAGCAGCAGAATCTGGACGAATTTCCGAACGTTAAACGCTGGTTCCAGGCAATCGGCAATCGACCGGCCACGGTTAACGCCTATGCAAAAGCCCAGCCGTATTCGAAACAACCCGCGATGACCGAGGAAAACAAGAAGATCCTGTTTGGACAGACGGCTGAAAACGTTCGTGCGCATGCTGATCGAGGCGGTGTTGCATAGCCGGATATATTCATTCGGCAGTGCGGAAAATTAAATCCAAAGCCCTGTCGGGCAGATGAGGGGGGAAGAAATGATTACAGATGCCACGACCAGCAAGATGCTGTCATTACTCGACCCAGCAAAGCCCCAACCCTGGGCCAGTTTCATCGAACAGATCGACCGTGTGGCGCCGCACCTCGGGGAACTCGGCTATTGGCTGGAAACATTAAAGCATCCAAAGCGGGCACTTTATGTCGGGATACCGATCCAGCTCGATGACGGCACGTTGGCGCATTTCGAGGGGTATCGGGTCCACCACAACCTTTCGCGCGGCCCCGGCAAGGGCGGTGTGCGTTTTCACCCGGGGGTGACCATGAATGAAGTCATGGCCCTGTCAGGCTGGATGACCGTCAAATGTGCAGCCTTGAACCTGCCATTCGGGGGTGCGAAAGGAGGCGTGCGGGTAGATCCGGCATTGTTGTCGATGACAGAACTGGAGCGGCTGACGCGTCGCTATACTTCCGAGATCGGCATTCTTATCGGCCCGCACAAGGACATTCCGGCACCGGATGTAGGCACCAACGAACAGACCATGGCATGGATGATGGATACTTATTCTGTCAATCAGGGTGCCACAATATCCGGCGTCGTGACCGGCAAGCCTATCAGCCTGGGCGGCAGCCTGGGTCGTCGCGAGGCTACCGGACGAGGTGTTTTTGTTACGGCGCGCGAAGCAGGTTTGCTTCAGGGCGTGGCAATGAAGGATGCACGCGTGGTGATACAGGGCTTCGGCAATGTGGGTTCGGTGGCAGCGCAATGTTTTGCTGCGGCCGGTGCGCGCATCGTGGCGCTCCAGGATGCCAGCGGCAGTGTGGCCAATCCGGCCGGTATAAATGTCGAGGCTGCCATTGCATTGGTCAAAACCGGCGGCAGGCTAGTCGACATGCCTGAAGTAGAAGTTATCAGTGCGAATGATTTCTGGCTCGTGCCCAGCGATTATCTGGTACCGGCAGCACTCGAGGGGCAGATCGATGCGGAGCTCGCGGAACGGCTCGATACCAAGATCATCGTTGAAGGCGCCAATGGCCCGACGCTGCCGGAAGCGGATGATGTACTCGCTGCGCGCGGCATCATAGTGGTGCCGGATGTGATTGCCAATGCCGGGGGCGTGACGGTCAGCTATTTCGAGTGGGTACAGGATTTTTCGAGCTTTTTCTGGAGCGAGCAGGAGATTAATGACCGGCTGGAAAAAATCATGTCGGCTGCATTTCATGCAGTGTCCGTACTGGCCACAGAGCGCAAGGTGTCGCTACGCACCGCCGCCTTTATTATCGCCTGCACCCGTGTATTGGCAGCGCGCGACCGGCGCGGCCTGTATCCATAGCGGATTGCCCCATTCTCATTGAATGGAACTGCTTGCGACCCCGCCTTGTTGCTAGCCCTTGGCGGTTTTTTGCCAAATTTCAATAACTTCCTTCGCCGTCCTGAAAGCGTCGATACCTGAAGGCACTCCGCAATAGACTGTGGACTGAAGCAGAACTTCCTGTATTTCCTCAACCGTGCAGCCGTTACGCAATGCGCCAAGAACATGACCCTTCAATTCTGCCGGGGCTTTGAGTGCAGCCAGAGTTGCAATGGTTATCAGGCTTCGTGTTTTCTTCGTCAGCACCCCCCGCGTCCATACTTCACCCCAGCAATTTTCAGTCACCATGTCTTGCAAAGGTTTTGTAAAATCAGTGGCGCCGGCAATAGCCCTGTCGACATGCTCATCGCCCAGAACTTCCCGTCTTGCCGCCATTCCTGCTTTATATTTTTCGCTTTTCATGGTTTTATTCCTTTAAATTTTGGGTGACGTGCAAATCGGCAGCCGACCGCAGCGCACCCGGATGCGGCGATTGTCCGGGACGACTGGCGTCTCTGGAATTTAACATCGCTCACGGAAACAAAACAGACCAGGATGCTTCCGAACCGGCCAGCAAGCCCAGGCTGTCCGGCGTAGGCTTGCTGCAGGGGGTCGCATCAAGCGCTTTCGCCACCCGGGCCGATGCGGGAGTGAAATAGATTTTGACTTCGCAGTGGAGATGCCCTTCTGATTCGTGGCGAAAGTACAGGGCCATTTCATTGGCGTTCTCGGCCTGTTCGTATGCTGACAAGAAAAGCATTTTGACATTTTCCAGCGATTCTCCCGCCAGCATCGCATCACCGAGATTTTTTGTGAACCAGGTATTCATTTGTTTTCCTTCCGGCGCAAGACGCGCCGCGATATGAGGAATCATCATAGTGTCATAGTGGTCGAATACCCATGATCCCACTATGTCCAATCCGCATCAATCATTGATTGTCGAGTGGCGATTAGCTAGAATCAACGTCCACCTGATCGACACTGGAGAATAGAAAATGGAACACAAACTGCCTGCACTACCCTACGCAATGGACGCGCTGCAACCGCACATGTCCAAGGAAACTTTCGAATATCATTATGCCAAGCACCACCAGGCTTATGTCACCAACCTGAACAACCTGATCAAGGGTACCGAGTACGAGAAGCTCGACCTGGAAGCGATCATCAGGAAGGCACCCGCCGGCGGCATTTACAACAATGCAGCCCAGGTCTCTAACCACACTTTTTTCTGGAATTGCATGAAGCCGAACGGCGGCGGCACACCGAGTGGCAAGCTGGCCGATGCGATCAACAAGAAGTGGGGCAGCCTCGACGAATTGAAAAAAGCATTTCAAACCTCTGCTGTGGGCAACTTCGGTTCCGGCTGGACCTGGCTGGTGAAGAAGGCCGACGGCAGCCTGGATATCGTCAATATGGGCGCTGCCGGAACACCGCTGACCACCGGCGACAAGGCGTTGCTGTGTGTGGACGTTTGGGAGCACGCCTATTACATCGACTATCGCAACATGCGCCCCAAGTTCGTCGAGACTTTCCTGAATAATCTGGTGAACTGGGATTTCGTGGAGAAGAACTTCGCCTGAGAAATACGGAGTAGCCGGTGTTCCCATCACTGAACCCCCGGAAAAACCGGGGGTTTTGCATGGATATGCTGAACCCGCCGGTTGCCTGTGCGTGACGTTCGAAAGCGGCGCGGACTTGCAGTCTGTGCCCATGCACTGACTGTTTGTGCAACAATTCGCTTTTATGAAATCCTGTCGCCAACCATTCCATGAATCCCACCCTCGTTTTTGATATAGAAACCGTTCCCGACGTCGCCGGGTTGCGCAACCTGCATGAACTGGATGCGCGCGTCAGTGATGCCGAAGTGGCCGAGATGGCCTTCCAGTTGCGTCGCCAGAAAACCGGCAGCGACTTCATGCCGCACCATTTGCAACGTGTGGTGGCGATCTCCTGCGCGCTGCGCGAGGGCGACAACTTCAAGGTGTGGTCGCTCGGTGATCTGCATGAGGATGAAGGCTCCATCATCCAGCGCTTCTTCGACGGCATAGACAAATACACCCCGCAAATCGTGTCGTGGAACGGCAGTGGCTTCGACCTGCCGGTGCTGCACTATCGCGGACTGATCCACGGTGTTCAGTGCGCGCGCTACTGGGATATGGGCGAGGATGACCGGGAATTCAAATGGAATAATTACATCAGCCGTTACCATACGCGCCACCTCGATCTGATGGATTTGCTGGCGATGTACGGCGGTCGTGCCAATGCCCCGCTGGATGAACTGGCCAAACTGATCGGCTTTCCCGGCAAACTGGGCATGGATGGCAGCAAGGTGTGGGAGGCGTATCAGCAGGGCAAGCTGGAAGAGATTCGCAACTATTGCGAGACCGATGTGGCCAACACTTATCTGGTGTTTGCGCGTTTCCAGTTGATGCGCGGCGTGTTGACGCATGCACGATACAAGCAGGAATGCGATCTGGTGCGCGCCGAACTGGCCAAACTGGATCAACCGCACTGGCAGGAATTTCTGGCCGCATGGCCGGTCGCAAAATAACCCCCTGTAGGAGCGGGCCATACCTGAGACCAATGTATCCCGTTCGCCCTGATCTTGTCGAAGGGTCGCAGGTATGGCCCGCTCCCACGCGTGATGAAAGTTTCCCTTATGTCCGAAAAAATATCGCAGCAAAACGCTGTCATCATCGAATCACTCGACCAGGAAGGTCGCGGCGTCGCGCGCAGCGAGGGCAAGGTGATCTTCATCGAGGGTGCGCTGACCGGCGAAACCGTCAGCTATAGTTCCTACCGGAAGAAGCCCTCGTTCGAGCTGGCGCAGGTCACGCAGATACACAAATCCTCATCCATGCGCGTGCAGCCCAGGTGTGCGCATTTCGGTGTATGCGGCGGTTGCTCGATGCAGCATCTGGACGCCAGGGCGCAGGTCGCGGTCAAACAGCGCATCCTCGAAGATAGCCTGTGGCATATCGGCAAGGTCAGGGCGGAAACCATATTGCGCCCGATCTACGGCCAGGCCTGGGGTTATCGGGAACGCGCGCGGCTTTCGGTCAGGCATGTGATAAAGAAGGGCAAGACGCTGGTCGGCTTTCACGAGAAGCGCAGCAGCTTTGTCGCCGACATGCAGCATTGCGAAATACTCGCGCCGAAGATCGCCGGCCTGTTGCCGCTGCTGGCCGACTTGGTGGGCGGTTTGTCGATCCGCGATCGCGTGCCGCAGATCGAAGTGGCGGTGGGTGAGCATGTCGATGTGCTGGTATTGCGCGTGATGGATACGCCCAGCAGTGAAGATGAAGCTGCGCTGCGCGCCTTCGCCGACCGGCACACTATCCAGTTCTGGTTGCAGACCGGTGGCTACGACACCATTGCGCCGTTTCACCCTCTGGATGCGCCTGCGCTGAGTTACAGTCTGCCGGAATTCGGCATCACTATGCCGTTCGCGCCTAGCGAATTCACCCAGGTGAACAGTGCGCTGAATCGGGTGATGATCAGTCGTGCGATGCGGCTGCTCGACCCGCAGCCGGGCGAACGCATCGCGGATTTTTTCTGCGGCCTGGGCAACTTCACGCTGCCCATCGCGCGCAGCGGCGCGCAGGTGGTGGGCATCGAGGGCAGCGAAACGCTGGTGGCGCGTGCCAAGCAGAATGCCGAATTGAACGGCCTGTCCGGCAACACGAAATTTGCAGCGATGAATTTGTTTGCGATCACGGAAGCAGGATTCGCCGAACTGGGACAATTCGACAAGCTGCTGATCGATCCGCCGCGCGACGGTGCACTGGAGCTGGTGAAGTCACTTGGCGGCAAAAATGCCCCGCTCCGGATTGTGTACGTTTCCTGCAACCCGGGCA
>JBDTCC010000009.1:0-3632 GCA_039923775.1 Gallionella sp.
ACAATGCCACGGCCGGCATCGCATCCAGCAGGTAGCGCCCGGAACGCTGACTGGGCAACGCAAAGCTGAAAAACATGGCGGCGATCCAGATCCACAACAATTTCTCCTCGCTGCTCAAACGGCCGCGCCGTTGATAGGCAAGCACAAACATTGCGATCACCGGGAATGTCAGCAGACCGGGATTGGTCAGGAAGGCCAGCGCGTAGGTCCAGATACTGGAGCCTCCCCACAGCAGTTTCGACAGATAACCAAATCCAAACGACAAGCTCCCGTGCGAATCAAACTTACCGGCGTTTTCGCCCACTACGAATTCCTTCCACACCGCCTGGGGATACGGATCGAGCACGAACCACATCGCGAACAACCCGACCGCGACCGACAACGCAATGGCGACTTTCAGCGCATCCCTGCGCAGAAATTCTGCCATGCGGAAATGGCGCTGATGCAAATACCACCCGGAAAGGCCGAGCGTGACGGGCAGGGCCAGCGCGAACGATTTGTACAGGAAGCCGATACCAATGCTGATGCCGAGCAGCAGCGGGATCAGCCAGCGCGACTCGAATGCGCTGCGCCAATACATCAACACGAAGAACGGCAGGAATATCCAGAATACCTCGGGCGGATTGGTCAGGAACGGGCGGCCGAATCGATAGGTGGTGAAAAAAGCCAGGAAGGTCAGTGCGGCAACAAAGCCGGTCTCGAGTTTGCCCGTGATGCTTCGGCCGAGCATGAACAGCATCGCCGCGGTCAGCAGCGTGTAGACGACACTGGGGTAACGCAGATCCCACAACGTCCAGTTTTTGCCGTGATCGGTGGATGCGATACCCTGCCAGAACAGCAGCGGCGGCTTGGTGTTGCGCATGTGGTCCAGTTGCGATTGCAGCGGCAGCAAGTTGCCGCTGGCAGCGGTCAGCCGGGTGATGTGTTCATAGGGGTATTCGTCGCCGTTCTTAGGGATGTGCTGGCTGTCGAGACCGTAGAAATAGGTGAACACCGCCAGCAGACAGGCCAACAGATACCCGGCCATGCGCAAACCGGATTGGGTCGGCTTCATTTGCTGTCGGTGTCCTGTTCTGTGTCAGGTTCCGGAATAATGGGTAGCGCAATTTCAGCTACCGGACTGTGGCTGCGAAACGTCCAGAAATTGTTCACCAGAAAATTGAACACGCTGGCCAGCACGATGGCGGCAGCGTTGGCAATGATGTAGTAGAAGTAGATCACGAACAGCTTGGTGAGGACGACCTGTACCACGATGCCGACCCAGCAGGCCAGCGCGTATTGGCCGAAGTGCAACACCAGATGTTTGTCGGGTTGATGAAAGCGATCGCTCCATGTCCAGGAACGATTCCAGAAAAAATTATTCACGGTTGCAAAGAAAATAGCCACAGCCAGTGACAGATCCAGCCGCACGTTCTCGGATTGAATCGCGCTGAATAAAAATTCCTGGCAGAGATACAGCACACCCAGATTGACCAACACCCCGGACGCGCCCACGGCACCGAATTTCATGAAACGTTTTTTGAATACCCAGAGCGTCAGCGGGTGCTGCGTAATCCGCTTCATGCCGGTTGCCGATCCTGTGCAACGGCATCTGTTGGCGGCAGGTCTTTTCTTGTGGCAAGCATCTCGCGGGCTTTTGCCAGCACCTGTTCGACCGTGATCTGTTTCAGGCATTGGTTATCGCCATCGCAGGGCGAGCTGCGGTGGTTGTACGCGGTGAGGCAGGGCGAGCAGGGCAACTGGCGGTGGAAGCAGTAGGCGTTGTCGCCCAGCGATTTATACAGCACCGGCGTTTCCGGCCCGAAGAAGATGATGGTGGGCAGCTGCGGCGTAAGGGCGGCGAATTGTCCGGGGCCGCCATCGTTGGTGACGAGCAGATCGGCACGATGGAATACCGCCAGCAGATGCCGCACCGACCGGGTATATCCGGCCAGATTGACGCAGACCGGACTGTTGCAGTGATCCACCACGGACTGGGAAATCTCCCGGTCGCCTTTCAGGCCGATCACGCCCACCGCATAGCCCTCGTCCAGCAGGGCCTTGCCCAGCTGAAAATAGCTCTTGAGCGGCCAGGCGCGTATCGGCAGGATTCCGCCGCTCGGGTAGATCAACACCAGTTTCTTGTCCCTGATTGCCGGAAAAAAGTTGTGCAGCTCCCGGTATGTTTCTGCCAGTTCCTCGCGGGAAAATTCCAGCAC
This sequence comes from Gallionella sp., assembly GCA_039923775.1. Classification (GTDB taxonomy): domain Bacteria; phylum Pseudomonadota; class Gammaproteobacteria; order Burkholderiales; family Gallionellaceae; genus Gallionella. Next base: position 2,199 of record JBDTCC010000009.1, read on the forward strand.
CGGCGTCTTGCCGGTATAGGGTGCGGGAAAAAGCTTGGCAACCGGGTCGGTCGTCGATTCCAGCGCCGAGGCCAGCGTCAAAAATTGCTGGGTAAGGTGCCGGTATGTGTTGTACAACACCGGGCGGTTGATGAATGAACCGCGATACAGGCCTTCCTGGGTATGGGGATGAAAGCCCACCCGAGTTGATGCTCCCGACAGGTAGGAAAAAATGCTGCTGATGCGCGCGAACAATTCGCAATCAATCACCGCATCGATTTTAAGCTTGTGCATCCGGCGGATCGCCCTGAGGCTGTCGCCGACCAAACCTTTCAGCGAACCGTCATCCAGGGTCATCACATTCTCGCGCGGAATCACGCCGAGCAGATCGAGCACTTCGCGATTCTTGGCAAACATCAGCACGTGGATCTGCGCTTCAGGGTATTGCTGCTTCAGGCGCATGAACATCGGGTGCGCCAGCACCAGGCTGCCCATTTCAGATAACAGGATGACCAATATGTTTTTTGGTGGGGTGCCGTCGGGTTCATTCGACACGACACGATTTACCAGCGAGAGCAGGGCACAGATGGGCACGCCTGCATATCGGTCTACCGCGCGCTGAAACTTTATATTCATCTTGGGATGTTCATCTGGATTGTGTCGCCGGTGATCTTGACTGTAGTTTGGGCTTAAAACCTAATTTAAGGATCGCCCCGTGGAAAGGAGGGTGTCCCAGTAGTGATTTGTTTGGCGTACTGCACCAGCAACGGGCAAATTATCGGGGATTTCAAACTGCTAAGCAACCAACACTGCGGCAATTCGCGTCAGGCTGCCAGCCTGATGTCAGCGCAATGCTACAATTCAATCCATTCAATCAATACGGCTAAGGTATTACGATGCACACTCTGATTTGCGGTTCCATGGCTTACGACACCATCATGGTGTTCAAAGATAAATTTAAAAACCACATCCTGCCCGAACAGATTCATATCCTGAATGTCGCCTTCCTGGTGCCGGAAATGCGCCGCGAATACGGCGGCTGCGCGGGCAACATTGCGTACAATCTTCAGATGCTGGGCGGCGATCCGCTGATCATGGCAACGGTGGGCGATGATTTCGCACCTTACGCCTCGCGTCTGGACAATCTTGGCCTGGCACAAACCCATATCCGGCATGTGGCCGACCACTTCACCGGGCAAGCTTTCATCACCACCGACCTGGACGATAACCAGATCACCGCGTTCCATCCGGGCGCAATGAATCAGTCGCACCTGAACAGCGTCTCGGCAGCAAAGGAAGTCACGCTGGGTATCGTTTCGCCGGATGGACGCGAGGGTATGATCCAGCACGCGCTGGAATTCGCCGATCTGGATGTCCCATTCATATTTGATCCGGGTCAGGGCATGCCGATGTTCTCAGGCTCAGAACTGCTGACGTTCGTCGAACAGTCCACTT
>JBDTCC010000010.1:0-14972 GCA_039923775.1 Gallionella sp.
ATGTCAGGCCTAAGCAGAGCAACAATTTATCGCTTGATCAAATTAGGTAAATTTCCCCGACCATTATCTATTGGTACGGGATCGGTGCGATGGCGGCAATCGGACATAATTTCCTGGCAACAGTCCCTTGAAGTTAAAAATGAAAAGTGTCGCTCTGCCAAATGATGGTCACAAACCCGACGCTAAAAAATCTTATGAGCAAAAAGACACAAAAGCGATGCTCTTGTGCAAGGTCTTGTCAGAGACTTGCGATGCAAGACTCTGGTGACTTTTCGGTGAGTTGAGGGGTGAAAACATGACAAAACAGTGCAAAATGGGGAACGAGCGGCACTGTTGCAGTTAATAAAATCAATATGTTATGACGAAAAAATCGGTCGACATCCAAGGGGTCGTTGGTTCGAGTCCAATCGTGCCTACCAAAGAATACAAAGGGTTAGCTTAACGGCTAACTCTTTTTTCATTTTGAGCCAGCGCGGTGCCATCATCAATCCTCAAAAATCGTACTTACACTTACATCCAACGATAAAAAAATCTGTTTCCGGCGAGGCCGCCATTGGTATCAGACAGTGGGCAGTCCAGCATGTTCATCAGGCTATGTGAAGTTCAACGTAAGCTGAAAAGCGCTTACAAAGTTACGGTAGCCCATATGGGAACTTGTATCAAATTGTAATAAATGGCAATACTGTGCTACATCTATCTGCAATAATGTTCTATACAACAATTTGTAAATCTACAAGTTATAAAATGAAATTGGAAATCAAGTCACCAGCTATAAATGAATAATATTTAACCTGTTAAATTTAACGCATCGGTGACACAGTGATGGTCACCGACGCAGAAGGATAAGCATGGTTCCAGACCATCAGCCCAATGCGGCCGCGCCAGTTAAAACCAAGGTTCTGGCCGGTTTCGGTATTGTCTTTTTCCTGTTCGTCTTGATGGGATGGTTTACTTATCAGGCCAACGCCGAATACGATGATGCCGCAAAATGGGTTGCACACACCCAGAAAGTACGCGCAGCACTGGGCAAACTCTATGGTGCGTTCTCGGATACCGAATCCACGCAGCGCGATTACCTGCTGACCGGAAGGCTGTCAGACAAGGTGGAATACCAACACTTTGCTTCGGAAGTAGATGTTGATAGCCAGAATCTGGCCCGACTCATCAGCGATAATCCGATACAGGTTAAGCATCTCTCCAAACTGGGCTCGTTGATGTCCAATCAGATAGAGCTCCTGGCAAAGAACACTTCCGTATTTGAGCGCCAGAACAGGGCAGCTTCCAGGGTGTTGATCTCAAAGAATGAACAATCTCAGACCATGGAGGCCATACGCAATCTGGCCGATCAGATGAATGGGGTTGAATTGAAACTCTTGTCCGAGCGCGAAGCATCCCTGCAACACCATCGTCGACTCACCTCCATTGCGTTTTTGTTGACACTCGCCGCCGCAATTGTCGCTTTTCTGATCCTGTTTTTGAAAATCCGCCGGGAGATCGCGGCGCGCACACAGGCATACAGGCAACTTGAAGAATCAAGCTCCCTCCTGCGCACAAGCGAAGAAAATATTGCCGTTACGCTCAACTCCATCGGCGATGCGGTGATATCCACTGATACCGGAGGGCGGGTGGCACGCTTGAACACCGTCGCCGAGCAGCTCACCGGATGGACGCGAGCGGAAGCAAGGGGACGCTCTATTGAAGAGGTGTTCCGCATCATCAACCAAAAAACACGCGAACCTGCGATTAACCCTGTAGCGGCTACGCTGGCTCAGGGCGTCATCCATAACCTGACCAAGGACACCCTGTTGATTGCACGCGATGGCAGCGAGTATCCGATTGCCGACAGTTGCGCGCCGATTTGCAATAACGGTGGCGAGGTAATAGGTGCGGTGCTGGTGTTTCGTGACGTGTCCAGGGAATATGCGGCTCAAATCGTGCTGCGCGACAGCGCCACGCGCATCCAGACGATACTCAATACCGTGACAGAGGGCATCATTACAATCAACGAGCACGGCATCGTCGAGACGATTAACCCGGCTGCCGAACATCTGTTTGGTTATACCCCAGCCGAAGTCATCGGACAAAATATCAACATGCTGATGCCCGAACCGTATCACAGCCAGTACGACGGCTACCTTGAGCATTACCGCACCACCGGCGAGGCGCGCATGATAGGCATCGGGCGTGATGTGACGGGGTTGCACAAGAATGACAGCACCTTCCCGATGTATCTGTCCGTGAGCGAAATGAAGCTGGAAGGACAATGCTATTTTATAGGCACCGTGTACGACCTCACCGAGCGCAAGCGGGCTGAACAGCATCTTGTCGCAGCCAAAGAGCAGGCAGAGCAGGCCAACCGCGCCAAGGACTCCTTCCTCGCCACCATGAGCCATGAAATCCGCACCCCACTCACCGGGATGCTGGGCATGCTGGAAGTACTTTCGCTGACGCCGCTGGAGCGGGAGCAGAACGAGACGCTGCGGGCGGCGTGGGACTCAGCCAGGAGCCTGCTGCGTATCGTCAACGACATTTTGGACTGGTCCAGGATCGAGGCAGGCAAGCTGGCGCTTGCCCCGCGCTCCACCTCCATTCCGCAATTGTTGCAGGAGGTGGTCAATACCTATTCGCGCATCGCCAGCGCCAAATCCCTGATGATCCGGCTGCACACCGATAAACGCCTCAGTGCGGCCCACATCGTCGACCCTTTGCGCCTGTCACAGGTGTTGAACAATTTTGTCAGCAATGCAATCAAGTTCACCCGGGAAGGGGAAATCGAATTGAGGGCCGACTTGATGGAACAACTTGAGAGCGGTGAACGAATCCGGTTTTCGGTCAGGGATACCGGATCTGGCATTCCAGCGGATGTCCAGAAACATCTGTTTCAACGCTTTCGGCAAGGAAGTTCGGATACCGCCCGCATGTATGGCGGGACCGGGCTGGGACTGTCTATATGCCGGCGTCTGGCGGATATGATGGATGGCGAGATCGCGCTGGAAAGTGCGCCGGGCCGTGGGTCTACCTTCAGCGTTACGATGATATTGCCGGTCTCCGGTGCACCGGCAGAAAGGGTGGCCAGCCTTCATCCGGAAGTGGAACAAAGAGCGGTTAGTCGGTTGTTTGAGGACGACGAAAATGCGCCGTGGGTGCTGGCGGTGGATGACCATCCGATCAACCGCGACCTGTTGGCGCGCCAGATCAGGCTGCTTGGCTTGAACGTCGAAACAGCCGAGAACGGAAAAGTGGCGCTGTCGAAGTGGCAGGAGGGATGCTTCGCGTTGGTCATCACCGACTGCCACATGCCGGAGATGGATGGTTATGCCTTCTCGCGGGAGGTTCGCAGCATAGAGACTGAGAAAAGATTATTGCACACCCCGATCATCGCCTGGACGGCCAATGCGCTTGCCGAGGAAGGAGAGCATTGCAGTGCCGCCGGCATGGATGAACTGCTGGTCAAACCGGCCAATCTGCTGCAATTGAAAAAAACGTTGGCGAGGTGGTTGAACATCAGGGAAACAAACAACAGCGAACCCGCACCTTTCATTAACGAATCGCCCATTGGTCAAATTCCAGGGCCAATTGACTATGCTGTGCTGGCTGAGATTGAACCGGACAGTGCTGGGCAGATTCAGATACTGCAGGATTTCATGTCGCATATACGCGTCGAGCATACCCAATTGCTCCAGACGCTGGAACAAGGCGACCAGATCAATGTGGAGCGCACCGCCCACCGCATGAAAGGCTCCAGCCGGATGGTGGGTGCCAACGATCTGGCCAATGCCTGTGCAGTCATCGAACTGGCGGCACGCAATGGAGACATGCCCGGTGCAAGAGCCGCCAGGAGCTTATTGGATACGGCAATCCAGAAATTCGCAGAATATCTGATAGGAGTTTGAAATTGGCAATCTTGGCCCATGAACTGGATATTTGTGTTATGGAAGATGACAGCTTCCAGCGTCAGATGATCGTAAAGATGCTTCAATCGCTGGGCATAACCTCGATACGCGAGGGAAGCGACGGTAAGCAGATGCTCGAAATAATTTGCAGCAGGGATACGAAGCCTGACGTCGTGCTTTGCGACCTGAATATGCCGGGGATGGATGGCCTGGAGTTCTTGCGACATCTTGGTAAAGAACAGCATAACATTGCAGTCATTATAATGAGTGCGCTGGACAGCAAGCTGCTGGTCTCGGCCGGGAAGATAGCCAAGATGCATGGCATTCAACTGCTCGGAGCAATTGAGAAACCCATCATGCTGGGCCAGCTCAAAACACTGCTTGGAAAATTTGAATTTGCCGAGAAAAAATGGGAACCCAAATCGGTTGCCCAAATGAGCTTTACGCTGGAGGAAATACTGGAAGGTATCTGCGCAAAACAGTTTGAGCCGTTTTTTCAACCCAAAGTGGACTTTAAATCAAATCGTCTGGTGGGGGCTGAGGCGCTGTCGCGCTGGATCCATCCGGTGCATGGGGTGGTCAGTCCCAGTGCCTTTATCCCGCTGCTTGAGAACAGCGGCAATATCGACGAATTGACTTTTCAGATGCTGGAACAATCCGCGGCTGCCTGCCGTTCGTTCCACGACAATGGTCATCCGATTTCCATCTCGGTGAATCTTTCGCTGGTTTCATTGGGATATCAGAATTTGGCCGAAAAGATTACCCGGACGGTAAAAAATTCCGGGCTGGATCACAAGTATATTGTGCTGGAAATTACCGAGTCCGCGGCCATGACCGATGTCGCGCAAGCCATGGAAAACCTGACGCGCTTGTCCATGAATGGATTTCTGCTTTCCATCGACGATTACGGAACCGGCTATTCCAGCATGCAACAGCTGACACGAATTCCTTTCAACGAATTGAAGATTGACCAGTCGTTCGTGCAGGACTCTGCCGAAAACGAGGCTTTGCGCATCGTCATCGAGTCCAGCATCAGCATGGCGCACAAGCTGAAGGTCAAGAGCGTCGCAGAAGGGGTGGAGACGCAACAGGAGTGGAATATGCTGAAGAACATGGGATGCGATACGGCCCAGGGTTACTTTATCTCCAGGCCGATCGATTTGGCGGCGTTCCATGAATTTATGAAAAATTACAGCAAAACCCCCGCTATCCCGGACTCCGGCAACTTAAGCCTATTCTGATTGGACAAAATTCAGGGATAGCCTGCCTGTGAAGAACGACTGGTCTGATTTTGCCGACGCAACTGTCGAAATCGCCCAACATAATTGAGCAAATAATTAACTGCAACGATACCGGATTGTTGAGCCGGTAGTTAAAGTTGTACTGCTCTGACGCTTTGAATCTGCAGTACCTTTGGTTTTGCGTCTTTCAGACGACCTTGATGCTCAGCTCAACCGCCGCACGCAGGGTATTCGCGGCAATACATCCGCGTTCGGCAATCGTGACCAGCTTGTTCAGTTCTTCCGGTGGATTGCACCGGGCGGAAACTGTCATGCGGATCGCGGTAAAGCGTGCCGGCGCATCGGCCATATCGCCCTCGATATCGGCGCGGGCATTCTGCAATTCAATATTCCGGGCTTTGGCAGCGGCCAGCAGATTGCTCATGAAGCAGCCTCCCAGCCCGTTCAATACCGCTTCCCCGCCCATCATGCCTGCATTGGTGCCACCCTTGGCCTCGGGTCTGTCCATGACTAGCTCAAGTCCACGGGCATTACCTCTGGATGCGGTGCTGCTGATCTGTTCTACCTTCACTGTTGCTGTTGCCATGTGATTTCTCCTTGAAGATTAAAAAAAGTGACCGTTGATCGGTTCAAAAAACCGTTGTTTCAAATATCGGTTACTGGCGGGAAACTGTAGTTTACCCTTGTTGTGTGTCGTGCGGATTTCGCCCCATCATCTGCTCAAGCACGAGCAGCAGCGAGCTCGTATCCTGTTCACCGAAGCCGCTGCCCATCAGCGCGTTCAGTTGCTGCATTACCTGCGCGGTAACCGGCAGCGGCAGGCCGGATTCGTGTGCGATGTCGAGCGCGACACCGATATCCTTGTGGTGCAGGGCGGCAACGATACCGGCGGCGAAGTCGCGTTCCACCATTTTCTTCCCAAGTACATCGAGCATGCGGCTACCGCCATACCCGGCCATGATAGCTTCGCGCACCCTGCCTGCATCCGCGCCCTGTGCGGCGGCAAACAGCAGCGCTTCGGCAGTGCCTTGCAGGTTGGCAAGCTGGGCAATCTGGTTGGCGAGCTTGGTCACCTGTCCGGTGCCGGATGGGCCCATGTGGAAGATCGCCTTGCCCATCAATTCCAGTAGCGGTCGTACACGTTCCAGGATCGCCGCTTCGCCTCCGACAAAGAAAGTCAGCGATGCGGTCCTGGCCGCGGCCACCCCACCCGAGACCGGGGCATCAAGCATGGCGATGTCGTATGCGAGCAGTTGTTCCGCGACCCCGCGGGTAGTGGCCGGAGAGATCGTGCTCATGTCCACATGGATCAATCCGGGCCGCGCGCCGTGCACCAGGCCTTGCGGCCCGAACACGATAGCTTCGACATCTTTGCCGGCGGTTACGATGGTGAATACCACCTCGCTGGCCGCCGCTACTTCTGCCGGTGTGTCGACAAGGCTCAGGCCAAGGACGCTTGCGCGTTCGCGCGAACCCGCGCCGCGGGCATAGGTGGTGAGCGTGTGGCCGGCGGCGAGCAGATGGCGGGCCTGCTCACTGCCCATGTTGCCGATGCCGATAAAGCCGATATGCATAGCACTGGTCCTTCGCGAGTCATCAATCGGGGCAGGTTGTGCTGCTCCCTTTAATTTCGTGTGTTTGCCAATTAGTATGGAAAGGGCGGGGTCGGGATATTATAGTAGCAGAAATGCAATTCCAGCCCGGCTCCACAGCTTAATATACGCCCATTTCACCAATGACCAATACAGCCAAAACAGCGCCTGCCTATCTTCTGGCTTTACGTTGCGCGAAAGTATGACGATTCCGCACGAGGAGTATGGTGAACCGGATTCTGGATAAAATGCGCCTGCCCGGTTTGAATATGCATTGGCCGGGCACAACAGTTTCAGGTGCCTTAAATTTTTTTAATAGTTATTCCGGGATAAATGATGCGTGGCGCGAGTTTCTTGATATTGTTGGCTGCCCTTTGGGTTCCCGTGGACGGTCATGGCGAGGAAGCTGCACAGACCGGCAAGCCGATCCCGCCTGAGGGAGTGAATCCGGTGGCATTGCTTTCTTCCGACCAGCCCAATCGCCTGGGGTGCACGCGCGACAGTTATGACCGGGGCTGTTTCATGGACTTTGTCCTGTCGTTGCGCTATCCGCTGTTCTACAAGGCGTTGCAGGAAGGACACAAGTTCGACATGCTGCCATTCTTTGCCTTTACCGGCCGTTTCGGGCAGTACAGCGGTACGGTGCGCCATTCCTCGCCGGTGGTGACCAAGCGGTTCAACCCGAGTTTGTATTTGCGTTTCTACACGGCGAATTCAGTGAACCATGAATTGGGAATGGCGGACAGCAAGCAGGATTATTACGATGTCGGTTACGCGCATGAGTCGGATGGCCAGTATGTCGATTCTGTTGCGGTGTTCAATACCACCGCAGCAAGTGTCGGAAGCCCGGAAATTGCACAGGATTACATCAGTCGGGGCTGGGACTATTTAAATTATAAACGGCATCTGCATTTTCAGGCGGCGGGCCGGAACACGATGGATCTCGACCTGAGATATTTTTTGTCTTACGGCATACTGCAAAAAGGCAGCGAAGAATATTTCCCCTGGGAAGCGCCGCGTCCAATCACGCACATCAGCCAGGTCGATGGCATACGCCTGATCGTGACGCGCGATGTCGATGTGAGCTGGTTCAAGGGTGTGAGCCTGTTCTATACCACCGGCTACCGGGATATCGCACGATGGAATACTTTTCGCATGGAACTGGGATTTACCCCGCTCAGCAATCTCCTGGGGTTGCCCATCATACTGTGGGGGCAATCCGGATATAACGCCAACGTGAGCCAGTATTACCGCAAGGCATGGTCGATCGGCCTGGCGGCATCGTTTGAGACTTATCAATGAACGCGAAGCATTCCTGAATTACACCGGGTTCATCGATGGCACCGGGTTTTACCCGTGAAATTCCGGTCCTATTCCATTTCCAGATCGTCTTGTACCGCGGCAAGCCCGGCCTTCGCGCACGCTTCGTCGGTCAGCCCCGAAGGCGCGCCGCTGACGCCGATACCACCCATGATATTACCGGCAATGTTGATCGGGATTCCGCCGGCCGATACCAGTAATTCGTCAATCTTTGGCACATCGTAGGTGCCCTTGAAACGATCTGCCAGCGCCGAGGTCGGCGAATTGAATTCCATCGCGGTATAGGCTTTTTTCAGACTGATGGGTATCGAGACATCCATCGCCAGCGTATCGCGCATCACGACTTGCGGATGCCCGCCGCGGTCGATGACGGTTACGGTGATCGAAATACCTTCCTTGCGGCAATGATCGATCGCCGCTTTGCCGATACGCATCGCGGTATCCAGTGACAGGCGCTTGATATTCACCGTCAGCGGCTGGCCCGTATGGCTTGCACTGAATGCCGGATTGCTGACGGCAATGGCAAGCGCACTTACTGCAGCTAATGCAACCTTTCTGGTTTTCATCGTTAAGTCTCCTTGTGAAGTTCAGTCAACAAAGTGATGCAAATTCTGTTCGGGCTGCGCCAGGCAATGCGTCATTGAAACCGGAATGCTTAAAATATACCGACGCACTGTGCCGCCACCGGAAATAAAAAGCAAGGGGCCGGTCTGCCAACTTTCAGGACGGCTGCCATCGCCAAGCTATCATTCCCGCCGCTTTCATGGAATCATCCTGCCCTTTGTTGATCACATGTGTCCAGATGGATAGTTCGAAAGCCAAACGTTATCTCCCCTGGGTCGTGGCGACTGCTTTGTTCATGGAGCAGCTGGACTCGACCATAGTCAACACGGCTGTACCTGCCATTGCAGAGAGTCTCAATGTGGCACCGTTAAGCCTGAAAGCGGTTGTCGCCAGTTATATATTGAGCCTGGCCGTATGCATTCCGGTCAGCGGCTGGATGGCGGACCGTTTCGGCACGCGACGCGTGTTCGGTACGGCAGTGGTGGTGTTCACCCTATCTTCATTGCTGTGCGGCCTGTCGCTGAATGTACCCATGCTGGTTGCGGCGCGCATCTTGCAGGGCATGGGCGCCGCCATGATGATGCCGGTCGGGCGGTTGACCATCATTCGAACATTTCCCAAGGCCGAGTTGTTGAAGGCGATGAACTTCGTGATCATTCCCGCACTGATCGGGCCGCTGCTCGGCCCGACGGTAGGCGGCCTGATTGTGCACTGGTTGCCGTGGCGGGTAATTTTTTTTGTCAATATTCCGGCAGGACTGGTTGCATTGCTGCTTATCCATCGCTACATGCCGGACTACCGTGGAGAGGGGCGGCGACCGCTTGATGTGATCGGTCTGGTGTTGTTTGGCGCAGGCACTTCATTGCTTTCCTGGTTGCTGGAAGTGTTCGGAGATCACGATATCGGCGCTGTTCCTGCCGCGATTGTGCTTCTGGCGTCACTGGGTCTGTTGGCCGCATACGCTTGGCATTCACGCCAGACACGCTTTCCGTTGCTGCAACTTGTGCTGTTTCGGGTACGCACATTCCGCGTCTCAGTGGCAGGCGGCTTCATTACACGGCTGGGTTTGGGCGGACTGCCCTTTTTGTTGCCTTTGCTTTATCAGGTGGGTCTCGGCTTTCCTGCATGGCAATCGGGATTGCTGATGATGCCCGCCGCTGCAGCCGCCATGGGAATGAAAGTATTTTCAATCGGCATACTGCGGCGTTTTGGATTTCGCAGGATACTGATCGTCAATACGCTGTTGATGGGTATCACGATCAGCATGTTTTCCCTGGTCGGTTCCGGGACCCCGGTCATACTGATCGTGTTTCTCGGATTGACCCAGGGGTTCTTCAATTCACTGCAATTCTCGAGCATGAATTCGATGGCCTATGCAGACATAGGCGGATCGGACTCGAGCATGGCCAGCACACTCGCCAGCTCGATACAGCAGATGTCCAGGAGTTTCGGTCTGGCCGGTGGAACTCTGGTCGCAGCCTGGTACCTCGGAGATCTTCCCCAGACAGATCATGTGGCGGTCACCCGGGCATTGCACTATGCCTTTCTGACCCTGGGCGGGCTGACATTGATTTCTTCGCTGTCGTTTTGGACATTGCGAACCACAGATGGAGAGAATGTCAGCAGGGGCAGAGCGATAGTGACTGACGACCCGGCGTGAATCAATACAGCGCAAAAAGTGCAGATTCAACATCCCATCACCCGCAGGAAGATTGCGTAATGCATAGCCAGCCGGATAAATATTTGCAGCACAATTACCGGCTGTCGCAATCCAATCCCTACTCGGTACCATTAAACTTTTCGTCAGGCTGAACAACACGCCTGACCAGGACCTTGTCCACGCGGTTTTTGTCCATATCGATCACTTCGAAATGGAAGCCTGCCACCTCAAAGACATCGGTCTCCAGCGGTATACGATCCAGCATACGCATCGCAAAGCCGCCCAGGGTATTGAAGGATTTTTCTTCCTCACCCGGCAATTCCTCCCCGATATCGAGTACAGTCTTCATGCGCTCAATAGTTACGCCGCCATCGATCAGCCACGAGTTGTCCTTGCGCATGACGAAGTCCTGTTCTGCGGTGATATCGGATGTGGGTATGTCACCGACGATGGCGATCATCACATCGGTCAGGGTAACCAGGCCCTGCAACTCACCATACTCGTCAACGATCAGCGCGCATTGCTGGCGTGCCCTGCGAAAATTTTCCAGCAAGTGTGTGATCGTCACGCTTTCCGGCACATACAACGCCCGGCGCAGGGACTTTTCAACCGTGAGCGGCTTGCCTTCCAATTCATCCTTGAGCAGGTCTGCGGTACGCAATATTCCCACGATGTTGTTCAGCCCGTCGCGACAAACGACCAGGCGGGTATAGGGGCTCTCTGCAATGCGATGGCGGATCACCGCTTCGGTTTCGTTCAGATCGAGCGCGTAAATTTCGTTGCGGGGTTTCATGATCGCGGTGATGCGCTGCTCATCCAGCCGCAGCACGTTGGAAACGAGGGCGCGTTCGCTCACATGGAACACCCCGGCTTCCGCCCCCTGCGCCATCAGCACCTTGATCTCCTCGTCCGTGACCGGTGGCTCCAGCTTGTGGACCGCCCCCGCCGCGCGTAACAGGAATCCGGAAGATGCCGAGAGGAGCCAGACCAGGGGAAATGCCACCCTCGCCAATATATTCATTGGCGGCGCGATGAACGAGGCAATCTTTTCCGGTGCCAGCAAACCCAGCCGCTTGGGCACCAGCTCGCCAACCACTACGGAAAAGTAAGTCAGTCCCACCACCACGATGGTCAAAGCAATGCCGCCCGCATATGGTTCGGTCAGCGCAAATCCGCCCAGCCACGCCGACAGTGGATCGGCAAATGCGGCCTGGCCGATCGCCCCGCTGAGGATGCCCACCGTGGTGATGCCGACCTGTATCGTGGAAAGGAAAGTTGAAGGTTCGCTGTTCAGCGCCAGTGCCGCGCGCGCACCGCGGCTGTTGTTATCGGCCAGATTTTGCAGGCGCGCCCTGCGTGAAGAAACCATGGCGATCTCCGACATCGCCAGCACTCCGTTGAACAGGATCAGCAACAACAACAGCGCGATGTCCATCAGAGTGGCGTCCTTGTCTATAGGCTGAAACGCAGCCAGGTATTAGCTCAGGAAGCAAATATAACATCATGGCCGAACAGACTGTGTGTTTCGGTCATGACGTTGTCGTTCTCCGATTCCGAATCATTTACGGGGCGGATTTTCTGAACAGGTCGACACGTATCGGCATTTGAAAAGTCGCACCATCCGGGGTCATATATCCCTGGAATTTTGAGCGTACTTTTTCCAGGGTCTCGGCAGATAATCTGTGCTCGGTGTGTGTCGCTTTGATCACCTGTTGTTCGAAATGTCCAAAGTCTGCAAAGTGCATCGGTTGCAGGAAAAATCTCTGCATCACCAGGTTCAGTTGTCCTGATGTGGCCGCCCGTACCTCGGCAGCAAAAGCTGCTTCGCGCACCGCTTTTTCGTCGTGGAAAAGTTTCAGGACTTCATTGAAATCGCCCGCATAAACCGGTTCAGAGATATAGGCAACACCACCGGGTTTCAGCACCCGTCGTATCTCGGAGAACACGCTGTCCATCAGTTCACCCGGCACGTGATGCAGCGATTTGAACATCAGCACGATGTCGAAATTCGAATCGCCCGCAGGAATGTTTTCCGCGCCCCCATGAGCGAAGCGTACATTGTGCAGATCGGTAATAGCGAGGTTTTTTGCGAGCTGTATTTCATCCACTTCCAGTGCCAGCACCGAAGCGGCATTTGCGGCAACGATGCGGGTCTTTTCAGCCTTTCCGCAACCCAGCTCCAGTATGATTGCGCCTTCAAGGTGCAAGAGTTCGTCAAGAATATCCCCCTCGTTCGCCACGTGGTGAATTTGCGGATCGGATATGCGCATTTCGGTTATATTCATTTTGATTGGTTGAAACTCCAGAGATGCAGGGTTCTCATATCTTACTATTCAGTGAATCTCATGGTGAACTTCTTGCTATTTCAATAAAAGATAAAAAAAGCGACGCGTGACGAATGCGGAAGTTATAGAATATTCGCCGGAACGGATATCCAAAACAAAATTGCTGCTGCAGAGGGGTAAGATGAAACAAATTTCAAGGATCATTATGACCTGTTTGACCCTGTTGCCGTTGTACATGGTGACAGCCTGTTCCGAACCCGCAACGCATGTCGCAAAGATAAATGTGATAAATGATCTGGGAACCCGGGCACAACTTGATCTGTGCAAGGATGATGTGCACTGCGATGCCACCTCGGATTTGTGGCCACCGACTACGATCGAAGCGAAAGACGCCCATACTTTTGTCGTATCCAATGAACAAACGACTGTTTTTGAAGTGTCATTCGTAGTCAACGGCGAGGCTAGTGTGCGCTGCCTGCGGGTGCGGATAGATAAAACACTCAAAACTGACCATAACAACCTGCTGCTTTCATCCGCGACAAGCTGCTAGGTTTTACGTTGGTGTTGAAAGGGCAGGTGTGCCAACAGACGAGGTTCGCATGCTCACGATTCAGGAGAGGCAACTTTGACGAAGTGGCTCGTCACCATCGGCATTGCTTCCATCCTGGCAGGGGGTGGCTTGGCCATTACTGAATATTCAGAAAGTGAACCGTAAAGATAATTCCTGAAGTTAGCAGCAAGGATTCAGGATGGCGCCGTCGATGCCTTTGATTTTCGTCCCGGTGCTGAGGGCGGTGTAATCCCTGACAATCTGCAGCGTATCCCTACAATCTTCTCCCCATCCTCGAATCGGATCGAGTGATATGCCACAACCTCACCTTTGGCGGCAAGTTCTGCCAATTGATGACGTGTCTTATTAAGTGAAAGACCCGCAGCTTTTGCAATCTCGGCATCAAGCCTTTCACCATTAATTTTCAGGTAATTCAGGATTTGGTCCATTATTAAAGACGCTCACTTTGGATTAAAAGGTCGGATAATCACGATTATTGATTATCCGGCTACTTGCCATTTCAAGTCAGGGACGCCCAGAGGCCAATTGCCAAGGAAATTATCCATAAAGATGATGCTGCAAGCGTCAATAACATGCCTTTTGTCTGATCAGAACTATATTGTGCATCGGTAGTGCTCATTATTTACTCCCCTTAGATAGTGGAAAATGCCGCCCTTATATCGGGCTGCAAGCGTATGACCTAATGATCAGGATTTAGTTCCATAATAAATTAAATTTTTTATTTTAAGATATTTGCTCATCCCAGTTGCATGGGCGCTTTCATCTTTTGGGAAGATCAGTATTTGCCCGGTGATGCCCGTGAACAATTGCCTAGAGCGGTTTGTAGGTATCACTTTAACCCCATTGATGCGTGAATGTCCGCGGTAATTTCATACGATCTCAGGCGGGCAGCATGATCAAAAATTTGCGATGTGATCATCAACTCATCCGCGCCTGTACGCGCGATGAATTCCTGCAAAGAATGTTTTACGATGTCGGGCGAACCGATCGCGGCGCAGGACAGAACTTCGCCCAGCATGTCGCGCTGATGCGGGGCGATACTGTCCAGATAACCGGCTACCGGCGGCTGCAGGCGCTTGGGGTTGCCGCTACGCAGGTTGACGAATGCCTGCTGCATCGAGGTCGCTAGGAATTGCGCTTTATCCTCGGTATCAGCCGCAAACACGTTGAAGCCGAGCATCACATACGGCTTCGCCAGTTGTGTGGACGGTTTGAAGGTGGCGCGGTACAGCGCGATCGCCTGCATCATCTGGTCCGGCGCAAAATGCGACGCAAATGCGTAGGGCAGGCCCAGTGCGGCGGCCAGTTGTGCGCCGAACAGACTCGATCCCAGTATCCAAAATGGCACGTTCAGGCCGGCGCCCGGAACGGCGTGAACCGCATGCCGTTGCGTTGCCGAGAAATAGCCCATCAGCTCGATCACGTCCTGTGGGAACTGATTGGCGTCGGCGGCAAGATTGCGGCGCAGGGCACGCGCGGTGAGCTGGTCAGAGCCCGGGGCGCGCCCGAGCCCCAAATCAATGCGTCCGGGGTAGAGAGATTCCAGTGTGCCGAACTGCTCGGCGATCACCAGAGGCGAATGGTTGGGCAACATGATCCCGCCGGCACCGACGCGCAGGGTGGATGTGCCACCGGCCACATGCCCGATCAGAACGGCAGTCGCGGCGCTGGCGATGCCCGGCATGCCGTGGTGCTCTGCCAGCCAGTAGCGCAGGTAGCCCCAGCGCTCTGCGTGCCGGGCAAGGTCGAGCGTGTTGCGGAACGATTGCGCAGCATCGCTGCCTTCGTTGATTGGCGCCAGGTCGAGGATGGAGAAGGGGATCATGAGTTGGCTATGGGTGCGACA
>JBDTCC010000011.1:0-37562 GCA_039923775.1 Gallionella sp.
CCCAGCGCTCTGCGTGCCGGGCAAGGTCGAGCGTGTTGCGGAACGATTGCGCAGCATCGCTGCCTTCGTTGATTGGCGCCAGGTCGAGGATGGAGAAGGGGATCATGAGTTGGCTATGGGTGCGACAAGTTAGACATCAGTCGCCGACAGTGTAACAAACGCGGACCTGTATCACGAACCTTGCGGGCGTTTATCCTGTTTGAAATGCGGACAAAACAACGATGACCCGGCATACCCGGATGATATTCTGCTACGCTGGCAAGCGCGTGTCACGCAAGCAATCGGAAAACATTTTCCGCATAATTTCAGGAGGTAGGGACAGAAATCAGTCTCAGGCCATTTTGGAGTGCAGTAATCCGGATGTGCCGCGGACGATGGCTACATTTTGTTTCAATTTTATTTTCAGGATTGACCGGTTGTCTACTGCCTTGCGGCCCAAGATATGGCGCTCAATTTCTGAATCCGGTCTATTCTCGCGGCTGCGGATCGCACCTTTTACAATTGTATTTCTATTTTGAGTTTTAATTGATGCCTACTAATTCCTCCCGCGATCGCTGGCTGCTCCCGCTCGGTCTTTTCATCCTCTCCTTTACCTGGGGTTACACCTGGGTACTCGCCAAGCAGGCACTGGAATTCGCGCCGCCTTTTGCATTTGCGGCAGAGCGTTGTGTCGGCGGTGCGCTGGCTTTGTTCATCGTGCTCAAGTTGATGGGCAGGCCGCTCAAGTTGATCGCGCCCGGTGCCACAGTCGCCATCGGTTTGGCGCAAGTCTCGGGCTTCATGTTGTTTCAGACCTGGGCACTGGTAGAAGGCGGTCCGGGCAAGACAGCGGTACTGATCTTCACCATGCCTATCTGGACGCTGCTGCTTGCCTGGCCGATCCTGGGCGAGCGCATCCGCGGCAAGCAGTGGTTGGCCGCCTCCAGCACACTCACCGGCCTGGTACTGATCATCGAGCCGTGGAACATGCATTCCAGCCTGTTCAGCAAATTTCTCGGCGTCACCGCAGCATTGTGCTGGGCCATCGGCACCGTGCTGATCAAGCGCCTGCGAGCCAGACAGAAGGTCGATCTGCTCTCGCTGACCACCTGGCAAATGATTATAGGTGCTGTCCCGCTGGTGTTGCTGGCGATGGTGGTCCCGGAACATGCAACAGACTGGACTGCGACTTACATTGGCATCCTGGCTTTCATGTCGGTGATCAGCACGGCAATGTGCTGGTGGTTGTGGATTACTCTGCTCGACCGGGTACCCGCTTGGGAAGCAGGTCTTTCGGTGCTCGGCACCCCGGTGGTGGCGATTGTTTCCTCGCGACTGGTAATGGGGGAAGATTTCAAACTGAGCGAGGCGGCTGGCATATTGCTCATCGGCACAGGACTGGCAATTTTGTCCCTGATCGGATGGTCTGCCAGCAGACGGAATGCGGTGAAGTAATGCGGCCCTGCAAAAATCGCGGCGGTATACTTGCAACAACAAACATGTCCAACCGGATTTTTTTATTTACCTCTCGTTATGGCGTATGAAACAATTTCTGCAAACGCTCCAAACAGCACCCGAGAGCATCACCTTCAATGTCACCATTAGCGTGATCGATGCAAATTACGATTTCACCCCCAGCGCATTTCGCAACGGTGAAATTCACAACCAAGCCGGGCAGAACAACGGTTCCTGCAAATTATTGTCCTTTGCCGGATTGCACCAGCTGACGCCGCAGCAGACCCTGCATTGCTTCGGCAGCTACTATCGCGACGATGTGCTCAAGCATCCACAGGGCAGCGACCACCAGAACATACGCAACTTCATCAAGACCGGTTGGGATGGGATCGTGTTTGAGTGCAATGCACTTACGCTGAAGCAGGAATAAGCGAAAAATCGGAGCAGGGAGCCAGGGTGGGAGTCAGGTGGTTAAGATCAAGTCAAATGGCAGATATCAGCCGACAACAGTCAGAAGAAATGCCCACCTTACTGAATCAGTCCTTGGTACAGGAACAGGGCATAGGCCCCGATCAGGCCGAATCCCACAAAGCGTGGGATTCGGCCGATGAAGGCTATGGACAAAAAATGAATCGCTCCCGCACCCAGAATAATATAAGCACCCATTTGAAAAGAATCGGGAACATGGATTGGATTAAAAAGCGAAAACAGACCAATACACATCGGAATGCAGATATGCCCATCCCCGATCTGCGAGCTCAGTACGATATCCTGCCGACCGGCTCGTGTGTAATACAACGCGAGGAATGCGTTGGGCACGACCATCAGCAGACCGCTGAACCAGCCAAGCTTGCCAAAACTAAAATACGGGTTGTCGGTTGTCGAGAACCATTTCACGAGATGATCGACCGAGAAATAAACGCAATAGGCACTGACCGCAAGTATTGCCAGGTCGATCAGAATCGACCAGTGGAACACCTTGTTTTTCCTGATATTGTCCTTGAGCACTTCGAATACGTGCAAAATCTGCCAGAACAGGAACAGACCAACCAGTACCAGACCATCATAAAAGTCCAGCACGCCATCCTTCGCCAAGGCCCACAGCGTGCCGGTGAACAGAAACAATGCAGTCAGGGTGACCAGTAGATTGAGCCTGTTGATACGCTGAAATTCCGCGTGCAGTCTTTTCTGCTTGGCGCCACCTTTTTGAATCACCGCTACCGAACCAAAGATTGCGGATAATCCGAGCAGCAGCGTAAGGTTGGTGACATTGTTGACCAGTGAGTTCTCAATGACCAATCCGCCATTGCTGGCAGCGCTGCTCATGACATAGGCAAAGGCCAAATTCGGGAATCCGGAGCAGTAGGGCATGATCAGAGTGCCGAGTACGGTGCCCTCGAAGCCCTTGCTCTCCATTGCATGCAGACGCCAAATCATGGCGAAACTTGCCGCAACAAAAATGGTAAGCAGCGTCAATGGATGGACCAGATAGCCCTGATGATGGAGAAGATAGCCCTGGATATTATCGATTGAATAATTCACGGGTGTCAGTAGAAAAGGTTGGAGC
Source organism: Gallionella sp. (assembly GCA_039923775.1). Classification (GTDB taxonomy): domain Bacteria; phylum Pseudomonadota; class Gammaproteobacteria; order Burkholderiales; family Gallionellaceae; genus Gallionella. The sequence goes on from JBDTCC010000011.1 coordinate 3,002, forward strand.
AGATTTTACCTTGTCCTGGGGGAAAATCTTGCGGGTAGCCGATATGCGGTATTTTTTAGCAGCCAGACAGTATGTGCACTCCCTGCTCTGTTTAGGTAAACTGTGCGTATTTTTAAGGCGACTCCCCATGAAAAATACTCCCGATCTTCAGGCTAATGAAGTAGCCGAGCGCATCGTCCAATATTTTCAGGCTAACGGTTTTGCCGGTATTTCCGAGGCACTTATCATTCGGATACGCCTGAAGACGGGCGACAGAATGGAAGTCGACGCGGCATTTGAAGCTGCGCATGAACGGGAGATCCCTCCACCGGTACAGCAGTATTTCGAGATACAGCCGTTCGGACATTATTCGGGCTTTCGCAGCTTTGCCGAGGCTAAATCGGTTATTCAATCCGATTTTACCGAAGCCCTGCGCATGGAGATACCAAGAATTTTCTTCGATCCGGCACCCGTGGTGATCGATGATGCAATGGCGACGGCTTCCAAATATGACGTGCTGATGAAAATCACCGGCAATGTCGACGGGTACGCCATCGGTATTCTCCTGAATGATCCGGATGCCTCATTCCTGGAATATATCGGGACTCACCCCGGAGACGATTGGCAAAAAATAATGGGTAATTTTGAAATTACGACAGCATCCCTGGCTTCTGAAACTGATCTGTTCTGACGACATCAGGAGGGGCCTGCCCCTTACAAATTAACCTTTGTACTTGGCAAATGCTGCCGCCATTGCGCCCGATGCTGCCGGCTGACGCACTTCCTGTTTTTTATGCTGTGCCATTCGCTTTGCGTCGCTTGCACGATCCCGCGGCACCCCTGTTTTGCTGCTCTCGGCGGCGCTGTCAGTTAGCCGCATGGTCAGCGCGATGCGTTTGCGCTTCTCGTCCACCTCCAGCACCTTGACCTTTACCACCTGTCCCGCCTTGACTACCGCGTGCGGGTCTTTGACGAAGGTGTCGGAGAGCGCCGAGATATGCACCAGCCCGTCCTGATGCACGCCGATATCCACAAAGGCGCCGAATGCCGCGACGTTGGTGACGACACCCTCAAGAATCATGTCTGGCTTGAGATCTTTCAACTGCTCCACGCCTTCCCTGAAGGTGGCCGTGGTGAATTCCGGACGCGGGTCGCGTCCCGGCTTTTCCAGTTCGCTAAGGATGTCGCTGATAGTGGGCACACCGAACTGTTCATCGGCATACTTGCCCGGATTGAGCGATTTCAGCAACTTGCTGTCGCCGATCACTTCCTTGATGTTTTTGTTGATGTCGGCGAGTATTTTTCTCACCAGCGGGTAGGACTCCGGATGCACTGCCGAGGCATCGAGCGGATTGTCGCCGCCCATGACGCGCAGGAAGCCGGCCGCCTGCTCGAAGGTCTTGTCCCCGAGACGCGGTACTTCCTTCAAAGTCGCGCGCGTGGCAAACATGCCGTGCGTGTCGCGATAGGAGACGATGCTTTGCGCAACGCTGGCGGACAGGCCGGACACCCGTGCCAGTAGAGGCGCCGAGGCGGTGTTTACGTCCACGCCGACTGCATTCACGCAGTCTTCGACCACCGCATCCAGCGAGCGTGCCAGCTGGAACTGCCCGACATCGTGCTGATACTGGCCGACGCCGATGGACTTGGGATCGATCTTCACCAGCTCGGCCAGCGGATCCTGCAGGCGGCGGGCGATGGACACTGCGCCGCGCAACGTCACGTCCATATCGGGCAGTTCGCGCGAGGCGAACTCAGAGGCTGAATACACCGATGCGCCCGCTTCCGAGACCATGATCTTGGTGAGATTGAGTTCCGGCCGCAAGGCGATCAACTCCTGAGTCAACTTGTCGGTTTCGCGCGAGCCTGTGCCGTTTCCGATGGAGATCAGTGCCACACGGTGTTTTTCGGCCAGTTTGGCAAGGAGTTGCAACGAGCCGTTCCAGTCGTTCTTCGGTTGGTGCGGATAGATCACGGCGGTGTCGAGCACCTTGCCGGTGGCATCCACCACGGCGACCTTCACCCCGGTGCGCATGCCGGGATCGAGGCCCATGGTGGCGCGCGGTCCGGCCGGTGCGGCGAGCAGCAGGTCTTTCAGGTTGCGCGCAAATACCCTGATCGCCTCGGTCTCGGCGCGCTCGCGCAGCGCGCCCATCAGTTCGCTTTCCAGGTGCAGGAAGCTCTTCACGCGCCAGGTCCAGCGCGCTGTATCTGCCAGCCAACGATCGGCGGGCCGTTCGCGGTTAACGATGCCGAAGCGCTGGGCGATACGCGCCTCGCAGTAGTTGTGCGGCGCGTCCCATTTCGGTTTTTCCGCCTCGCTGTCGAGCCGCAGGGTGATGTTCAGCATCTCCTCTCGGCGGCCGCGGAACAGTGCCAGCGCACGGTGCGAGGGTATCGCGACTATCGGCTCGTCATAGGCAAAATAGTCGGTGTATTTCGCCGCGGCCTCTTCCTTGCCCTCGATCACTTTCGACTCGACCACGCCATGCGCCTGCAGGTATTCGCGCAGATCCTGCAGCAGTTGGGCATCCTCGGCGAATCTATCCATCAGGATATAACGCGCGCCCTCAAGCGCCGACTTGGCGTCGGGAACGCCGGGATTATCGCCCTGTTCGGAGGTGAAGGCCGGTTTGAGGTATTTGCCGGCTTCCTCCTCGGGGTTGAGCATCGGATCGGCCAGCAACGTATCGGCCAACGACAACAGCCCGGCTTCCAGCGCGATCTGCGACCTGGTGCGGCGTTTCGGTTTGTAAGGCAGGTACAGATCTTCCAGTCGAGTCTTGTCTTCGGCCAGACTGATGGCTGTCAGCAAATCCGGCGTCATCTTGCCTTGCTCGTTGATCGAGGTTATGACCGCGTGGCGCCGTTCTTCCAATTCACGCAGGTAGCGCAGGCGCTCTTCAAGCAGGCGCAGTTGTACGTCATCCAGTCCTCCCGTCGCTTCTTTACGGTAGCGGGATATGAACGGGACCGTCGCACCCTCGTCCAGCAGGGCCATGGCGGCGGAAACTTGGGCTGGTTTGGCGGAAATTTCGGCTGAGAGGCGTAGTTCGATGGATGGCAACATGAAAGTCTGATCGATTGGGAATAATTTGGCTGTAGGCTGGAAAGTTGCCGTTTAGGCTGCTTTAAAAAACGGCGCGTTGCATTACTGACAGTGGACGCGACTGGCGATGTAAAAAATAATTATGCTTTGCAGGTTGGACGATAGGCAAGTGATTTCAATATTTATATTTGGGGGAGCACGATGCGATAACTGAAACTGGGTTGATATGATAGTGATCAGATACATTGCGGGAAGTGGTTAATGTTTGCGTCAGGGTGATCATTAGATTGCCAGCTCAACCGATCGATGCAACACAGGCGTTAAATTTTGCTGCAGATTTATTCATCCCGTCACATGTTGACGCTGTTGCTTATCTTTTAAACGTGTATGCGAAAGAAGACATGGGTGGCGGCCCTGGGCTTTCCGAATTTGTGAAATAAAACCTGATTTCCGAGTTAAAGAAGCGCACAAATATTTAGGCTGCTATTGCCTTTGTTAATCAAGCACCAGTTGGGTTTGTAATCTGCATTGAAGGATTCTCCGGCCTTGCATGCAAGCCATTATTGAATGTCCACGACTTGGTCGTTGTTTCGGAATGCAGGTGGCGCGAAATTTCAAAAATTGTTGGTAAAGGAGCAATAAATTGCCATGGGGGGTTGGGATGCTGCAAGCTGGCGCCAGAGGTTCTGGAAGACAACAAGGTTGAGCAGGCAGCATATAAAGCATATGGATTTGATGGCTATGAACTCAACCCAAAACCGGAAAGACATTATTCTGGTAAAAGGAAACAGCCTGACCCAACCCAGTATTGCAGCTTATATTAGTTATTTCATAGTGAAAGCGCAGCATAAATATGCAGCATTTTCTCGGGCAGGGATTTGACATGGTCGACGACCATGTAGTTTTTCGCACCGAATGTTCTGGAGGCATACTCGTCCGCTTTGGGGTCGAGAACGATGCCGTAGGTATGTATACCGCTCTGCTTGGCTTCACTGATCGCATGCTTCAGGTCATAGCGCAGGTAATGCCGGTCTGGCATATCTATGTCCGCCGGTGCCCCGTCAGTGATGGTCATCAACAGTTTCTTGCCGGATTTGTGCTCATTAAGGTGGTGAATGGCGTGGCGAATTGCTGCGCCCAAACGGGTGGAGCGTTGACCCGCCATGCCGGCGATTTTGGCCTTGGGAATGTCGTCATAGGGCTGGTCGAAATCCTTGAACCTGAAATAATCGACATCATGCCGGCCTCTGGAATTGAAACCATGAATGGCCAGCGGATCCCCTACTGCCTCGATCGCCTCCGCAAATAGGACACAGACTTTCTGGGTAAGCTGTAGCACGGTATAGTCCTGACCATGGATCCTCTGATTTGCCGAACCCGAAAGATCCAGGAGTACAAGCACAGATATGTCGCGGGTCTTTCGCAATGAGCTCATCATGATTCTGCTATCCGGCATTACGCCCAGTTTGATATCCATCATGGCCCTTACTGCCGCATTGATATCGATTTCGTCGCCTTCTTCCTGTTTTCTGACGCGTCGCACCCCTTTGTGTTGAATGGCCAGCAAAAGATTTTTTAAGCGTGTTATAAGATACCTGTTCTGTGCGGTAATGTCCTCGATGATTGCAAGATCACCCGCCACGGCATCTCTCTCCCGTAAAGTTACCCAGGATGGTGTGCTGACCTGGGTCCGGTAATCCCATTCCGGATAGCCATAGGTGTTGGAAGCGATCGCATCTTTTATCCGCATCCGGGTGTGCATGTACTTTTTATCGTCTTCCGTTCCGGACACGGTTTGATCAGATGCCATCAATTTTAACCAGGGCACAACCATCGGCTCTATGGAGTCCGAACCTGCCGATTCCCAAAAGCTACGGTTGTCGTCACGGTAGGGAGCGCCTGCTTTTCCCGGGAGGTTATCCGATTTCATTTTTCTGTGCGGGAATGACTGCTCAAGCTCCAGGCCGATATCCCATGAAAAATTGTGTTTTTCCAGATCGTCTGCAGCGAGGAACATAGCCCGCCCTCTGGTAATCCAGGGATTGTCATCCTGGTAGCGCTCATCCAGCAATACTCGTGACAGACGGTTGAGAAAATCACCAGCAGTCTGATTGTGCGAGGGCGTAACAACATGCTGTGTTTTCCAGAGTCGCTTGAGTCCCGGAAAATTGCGTATCGACAGGGCTTCCACACGTGCATCCTCTATCGTGGCGATGACCGCGCGTTGCCATTCGTTGGCCAATCTATCGGGAAATTTTTGCTTCGAGTAAATGATATGTGCCGCGGCATGGGTGGCGGCCGCTCGATAGATTTCGAGACCGGTAAAGAGCGTAACTCCATCCACTACAAAATCGTCAAAGTAAGCGGGAGCATGGATGGAAGATTTTTCGACGTAAGGTTGGCGTGCCGCATTGCCTTCCTGATTTCCGGCAATCGCTTTGATGGTGAAATCGCTGCCCCATAAGGCATGCAGATATATTCTGATGCGCCGCTGTACGTCGACCAATGAGGCTTTCACGGACGCTTCCTGCAGGTCAGGCGGAGATTTCTTGGCTTTCCGGCCGAAATAATTTTGCAATCCGTATGCAAGGCGACCGAGGACAACCTTCATGACGAAAATACAGTATGGCAGGTATCCAGGCCGGGACAGGCGGACATTAATATCAGAATTTCGCCGTGACTCATTTCAGTATCTGTCCTTCATCAAATTTCGGCACATTATCCGAAAAAATGGCTACTGCCGTTTTAAGCGCATCACGAATATCCAAATTGTCTTTGATTCGGGACGCACGAGTGATGCCGCAGGCTTTTTTACTTCAACATTCTTGGCTATAAGATTGCCTGCGTAGATCGGCATCCGGATGGAAACGCCTTCGTCCATGCCATGTATTCAATGAGCCGTGTCTTCCCGCGGCCTGCCGAGCCCTTTAGTATCATGGGTATGCGTGCGGAACAAGCCGCTTCATAGACAGCAACTTGGTCGGATACTGTCCGGTAATAGGATCCTTTTTCGATCCGGTATTGGTTGATGATGTCGCTCATTACTGTTCCTCTTCACAGGTGAAATAGCAAATCATGAAAGGACCCCACCCGATGCCGGTTCAATCTTCGCTGTGTTTATTTTAATTGTAAAACCCATGCCTGTGCAGGACCCGATCAAGCAGCTACTCAAGGGCGCGTGTTTGTTTTGTGCGGGCTGACGGCATCGGCCAGCGAAGTATATTTTTTTACGCATTGCTGCCAGGTGACGCTGGCCGTATTGCCGGGATCAAGGTCCAAATTGCAGCCGCATTTGCAGGCAGATGCGCGGTAACACCCCGCAATGTTGTCGCCCTTGCAGGAAGATATGAATGTGGAACACCGGCTGTCGCAGGTACGCGCGACCATCTGAATCTTGTGCATCTGTGCCGGGGACAGTTGGATTAGTGCCGGTTGCTGCGTCGCGATACCCCATCCCATCAACGCGCATCCGTATACAAAGATCAAGCCAAGCGGCCAGTTGAGACGAGAGAAGAATTCTCTGGATTTCTGTACCCATGCCGTCTTGCTGCCCTTTTTACCAACCTCGAAACGCAACAATCCTGCTGTACCTGTTTTTTCATGAAGTTGGTCGCAGGCATCGATACATTCGCCACAACCGATACAGGGATCGGAAATTTTTATATCGGTCGGCTGGATTGAGGTAATACAGGATGTCGCACAGTAATTGCACTTGGCGCAATCCGATGAACGCGATGCATCGTAGGTCACATGCAGGGCATCCTTGGTCTTGAACAGCATGTGCCCCATGCGATAAAAACAGGCGTAGTCGCAGAAGAAATAGCGGACAAATGCGATATCGATAAATATCAGGAACACCAGAAAATAATACGGGTATTTGATGGAATCGGTGATTTCCTGGTTGCCGCTGAATGTAATGAAACCCCACATGTCTCCGCGCGGGTAGTACAACAGTAGCGGTACGAGTGCCAGAACCATTGCTGCGACCATAAAGATGGTACCCAGTATCAGCCAGTTGACAACCCTGTTCTTTGCAGCGGCAACCACCATGCCCTTGCCGTCCACACGCACATCGGCGCGCTTACCCAGGAATTTGTAGGTCAGTTTGTTCGCCCACTCCGAGAGCAAATTCTGCGGGCAGGCCCATCCGCACCAGGCGGCTCCTATCGTCATATAGGTGATGATGGGAATAATTGCGATTACGATGGCCAGCCCGGATATGAAGAAAAAATTAGACCACCATATCTGATGGCCAAGCACATAAAAACTGGCCGAGGACAGGTCAATCCGAAATAACCCAAGGGCCGGAATCAGCGAAATGACAAGGAGGGTGGCAATCTGGACGCCCCGTCTGGGCAAATGATATTTTGGCGTCGACATGCTGTTATCTTGACCCCATTTATTTTGTTAAACGAAAAACTCGGATATATGATTGATTCATATTGTTAGTCGGTGTGCTTTTAGTTGGAAGTTGTTGGGCGTCGCATGCTTGTGCTTTGTCCAGATTCGGTTTTTGTATAGAGAGAGGCACGTTGCAAGCAAACAGACCTGAATAAGTGTTAATTATATCGAAGTATCCACCCTGTTTCTTGGTTGATTCCCACTTTGAAACCATGGACGATGTAAATACCAGCAAAGTGGAGTGCGGAGAACATTGTGTAAAAAATGCCCCCGATCCTTATGGGATCAAGGGCAAATGTCTTAACAAAGGGGATAAGTTAAGACGTCACGCTCAGGGAGGAGAAACGTGAGAAAGCTTTCGCTTACGGTCAATAGGATAAGCAAATACTGAAATAGTTCCGCTATATTGCAAAAAAGTTATGGGGCAGCATATTTTTATGAAATTTATTGATAAAAAATAATAACATGCAGCTCTGGCAGCGCGGATTTAATTAATTAAAGAGCAAAACGCATCTCAACTTTAATTTAAAGGTTAGTCTCGAGATTCGCCGTCCAGGCTTGCGCGGCCTCCGCCGAATACTGTGAATGCCAGCAGTCCGCCTGCCATCGCTAAATTTTTCAGGAAATTGATATGCTGCATCTGGTCAGCGCCAGTGTGGAAAATGAGGGCGGCAAAAACGCAGAACACGGCCAGCATGAATGCAACCAGTCGGGTCTGAAAACCAAGCAATAGCGACAGACCGCCGCCGATTTCCAGCACAATCACCAGTGGCAGAAGCGCAACCGGGACACCCAGAGATGCCATGTAACCTTCTGTTCCCGCAAAACCGGCCCCCAGTTTACCGTATCCAGCGATGAGAAAGATGGCTGAAGCCAGCACTCGGGCAACAACAATCAACGTTGCGCTGACCGCGGGTTGGGTGACAAATTTGGCGACGCTACCGTTTAGCTGTTTGAAGATATTGCTCATGTCTTGCTCCTTTTCGGTTCAGGTAAAGTGAATCAGGCGAAATGCCCATTGCGAAAATCGTTCAGTGCCTGATGTATCTCATGCTGTGTATTCATCACGAACGGCCCGTACTGCACGATGGGTTCATTCAGTGGTTTGCCCGCCACCAAAATCAAACGCGCATCTTCCGTTGCGGAAAGGGTTACATTACCTGCACCCGTTGCGTTGCTCAAAATACCCATGCGGCGCGACGCAATTTTCACGTCATCGACAGACACTGTCCCGCGATAGACATAGATAAAAGCATTATGTGTCTCGGGTAGCGCAGTAGTAAATTCAGCCCCGGCAGGCAAACGAATGTCGAGATATATCGGCTCGGTGATCTCGCGTGTAACGGCACCTGCCACACCGTTACTGTCCCCTGCGATCACCCGTACCGTGACACCCTGTGGGGTGACATATTCAGGGATCGCAGTACTCGGGTAATCGTGATACCACGGCGCGGCCATCTTGTTCCGTGCTGGCAGGTTGAGCCAAAGCTGAAAACCTTCCATCACTCCGTCTTTCTGTTCGGGGATTTCTGAATGGATCACACCGCGACCCGCAGTCATCCATTGAACGCCGCCGTTTTCCAGCAAACCTTCATGCCCCGCGTTGTCACGGTGCCGCATGCGACCTGACAGCATGTAGGTCACGGTCTCGAAGCCGCGATGAGGATGATCCGGGAAGCCGGCGATGTAATCATCGGGGTTGTCGCTGCTGAAAGAATCCAGCATCAGGAATGGATCAAGACGCTTTTGCAGATTGCCACCGCTGAGCACACGGGTCAGCTTTACGCCAGCGCCGTCCAATGTGGCGACACCCTCAAGGATGCGTTCGATGCCGCGCGATGGTTGTTCTGTGACTGGACTTATGTTGTTCATGATGACTCCTCAGTAAAAAGTATGTGGGTGTTGCGTCAGGTGGATACCAAATTCCTGTAAATGTCCTACCGCTTCAACCAATCTGGCTTTTATTTCTGCATTCCTGAGTGTGCCGTGCTCGACATCAAAATTCTCATAAAAACTTGGAATCGACAGGCTGGCTTTGACATGACCCGCAAAGAACGGTGCCGAACTGGTTGCCGCAGCCAATACACTAGAACCGCCGCGTGCACCGGGTGAGGTGGAAAGCAGGACCATGGGCTTGTCCTGAAACACCTTTTGACCGATGCGTGAACTCCAATCGAACAGGTTCTTGTAGGCAGCACTATAGGAACCATTGTGCTCGGCGAAAGAAATCATCAGCGCATCGCTGGCCGCTATCCTGGACAGGAAGGTCTTGGCCAACTCGGGACGGCCCAGTTCCGCCTCCCTGTCAGCGCTGAACAACGGCAGTTCGTAATCATTCAGGTCCAGCACCTCAACATCTGCGCCCTCCACCAGGCTGGCGGCATAGGTTACCAATTGCTTATTGATCGATTTCTTGCTGTTGCTGGCTGCAAACGCTAACAGTTTCATGATTGATGCCTCCTCTGTAAAAAGTTTCTGGGTCAGAAAGTGAGTGCATCATAGGAGACTCATAAATATAGATAAAGATGGTTAACTGGGATAAACTGTCTCGAAAATGGAACAAACAAATATCTCTGCCGATGATTACATCCTGTTTGTTGCAATCGTGGAACAGGAGAGCATGGTGCGTGCCGCCGAGCATCTTGGCATGCCCAAGGCTACAGTTTCGCGGCGCCTGAGCAATCTTGAAGCGGCGCTCGGGCAGCGGCTGTTGTTGCGCACCACGCGACGTTTGACGCTCACGGATTTCGGACAGGAATTCCTCGAACATTGCCGCCGTGTAGCCGAGGAAGTCGCCGCTACACGGGATTTCGTACACAGCCAGGAAGAGCGGCCACGCGGGCGCTTGCGTGTTTCCATGCCGGGAGATTATGCGAGGCAGTATTTTTTGCAGGCCTTCGCCACCTTCATTGAGGCTTACCCCGAGATACAGCTTGATCTCGACCTGACATCACGGCGCGTCGACCTGATCGGGGAACGTTTCGATCTCGCGATACGCATGGGATATCTGGATAATGATTCGGCTCTGGTGGCACGCAAGATAGACGAACAAAGCATAGGCCTATACGCCAGCCCCATCTATCTGGCATTGCATCCGGCGCCTGCACATCCGGATGAACTTGAGCATCATGAATCGGTACGCTTGATGTCGGCGCGGGGAAGCGCGGTTCCCTGGAAATTGCTGCGCGGAAGATCTGTTTGGGAGGGAACGCCGCACGGCAGGCTCACGCTGAATTCCATGGACGTGATACAGCAACTGTTGCTCGATGGTGCGGGTATCGGCGCATTGCCGGATCGCTTTGTCGCAGAAGAGGTCCGTTTGCACCGCTTGGTGCGAGTACTGCCGGAATGGTGTTTGCCTGCAGTGCCCGCTTGGGCACTGACGCCCACGCGCCTTTATTTGCCAGCCAAGACACGGGCCTTTCTGGCACATCTTGAGCAGTATATCGGTCAGGAATAATTTAATCCGAAAGACAGTTCATATGGGTCTGCTAACAGATGAGTTAACTCATTAAATTCGGATCAAATCCGTATGGATGGCTTTGCAGGGCAGCTTCAGTGCTTTCGTCGCTTCGGTAAGATGCTGAAAAGACATTCAGTCATGATGCTCACCTTAGTGCCCAAAGAATTACTGTTAGTGGACGTTAGTTTGATGCATAGAATGACTTGTTTTATGGGATTGGTTAGCTGCATGCCCGTACATACAATGACACAGTTATATTGCAAAATTGTGAGAGCTGGCTTGATTCAGACAGGAAGCAGCGGACATTTTTACGTTTAAATTCTAATGCCGACTCCTGTACGGTTGGGCGAATGACGGCCTTGTCTTGGGTGTGTATGGATCAAAACACCCTGAATTTCAACTGCAAAGATAGGGCTCCATACAGCCTGTTTTGATAACTGGGTATCAGGAACAGGTTTGCTCCGATGTTTTTATAGTTGATGCCAATCGTGGGGATGATTGCGAAAAACCAGCCGCCATTCAACATGTTTGGATAACCATCGATAGCACCAACAACCGCTCCAAAACGGACAGCTCCCAAACCAAGCGGTTGCCAATGCCAGACGGCGTAGTGTGAGGTGTATCTGTCGCTGTTATAAAATCCGCCAATCATGATAGAACTGACTGTCGAATAGCGATATTCCCCTCCAAGCCCGAAATTTCTGTTGTTGAGTCCCTTGTCCCTCTGGAAATGGTAAGAATACGCCCCAAAATTGAGCCAAAGTTCGCTAACCGGGTTTGGCTCAACCACTGAAATGGTTTTTGCATTCGAGGCCAAAGAAACAAGGAGCATACCCAGACAAGCAAACGTTGTTAACAGGTTATTGAAAGACATTTTTCCCTTAGGCAATCCTCATAGGTAGGCCATCATAGCCCAAGCAACTTTCTCTATGCGCTGCATTTGTGGGGTAGGGTGCTGAATGCTCTCCCGCATATTGGTGAGAGTATTGGTTCGGCGTTTGGCGGGAGATTGGGTGCCATTGTGGATGTTGACGATAGCCATCAGGCGGTAGTTGGAAGTCGCTTTGTTCAGAGCAGCAGTGATGTAGGTATATACTGTAATCCATTCCCCATTCTTCTGGAACTGAATCATGAAAGAAATTCTGGAATACCTAAAAAAATACGGTGATCGGCTCGACAAGGAGATCGCTGTAGCCATGGGGATCTCACTGGCGAATGTGCGCCTGCATTTGTCAGAGCTTGCTGCCAACGGTGAAATCATGACGTGCAGTTCGATAAGGTTCGAAAAGGGCAAGAAAATCGAGGGAATACGCTGCAGGTTAGCCGGATACATACCTCCGGCAGCCCCTGGCAGGAAACCGAAGGCTCAGGGGTAAGGGCTGAGTTTTCGCGCCATGGTGAAAACTCCATGATGCAACTATCCATTTTCAGCTACCCGCATAAGCCGTCTGAATTCAAAACGAGATTTCGTTAGTGAACAGGCTCGGTGAAAGATATTATTGCGGGTGACTCTGTTTGGAAGTCAATTTCTAGTGCTATCCTGGAGAAGTTGCTCTTCAAACTGTTTGTCCGCATATTTAATATGTGCGAGTACCCTGGTGAAAGGCCAGTGATTGAACCAATCCGTGAACATTTCTTCTCCAAGATCGGCCAATTTCCCTTTGAGATGTAGCGCATCCTCCATCAACTGTCTGTGCTTTTCCTTATGGAAATCGACATCAGCATATCCGGAGTGGACCATCAGACGCTCTTCTGCTGCAAAGTGTAAACGTGTGAATTCAATCACATCATCAATGATCCGGTAGATAACTTCCCGCGACTCTTTGTTTTTTACAGCTGCATTCAACCTGTCAAGCATGTTAACAAGTGCCTGATGTTGTTGCTCAATTCCTGAAACATCTGAAACAACGGACATTTTCACTTTGTTCCTCCTTAACGATTGAGAGTTGCTTCGAAAAATCAGAAATGAATCATTTAGCGGTAATTGTCACTGCATTGGTATGTCAGGTGATCACTTACCGGATTGCCGGAATTCAAAAGTAAATAGTCTGTGAGAATTGTCAGGGCGGCGTTCACCCGGCCGTTTCTCTCTAACCTTTAAAGTCGCGTCATCCCGGTACATGTCATCCTGATCTGCTGCGCGTTTGACCTGCTCGGTCATTTTTTGAATCCTCACCCGGTGTTTTCTGGGCGCTGCTCTTTTTTACACAATGCTGTTTTCGCAGAATAACACCTGCTTGGGGAGCCGAACTGCAACAGCGCGGAATCATCGGCAGGTATTCCCCTAGTTTCATCTGCTGGCAGATTGTAGAGCCCGATGAGTTCCTCACTTGTCACGAAGCTGCCGGAGGCATCGATGTCGTAGCAAACCATGAAAAATAGCGGGAAGCTACGCTTGGAAGGTTTGCGCATGACGGGATCGGAGGATTTTTCACTGGGGATGAGTTGCTGTCTGCCGCGCGCCAGTTCATTGAGTGTGCCCTTGTTTATCCTGTTCCTGCAGCCTCCGCATTTTTCGGTTCGTTCAAAAGTTGGCGTGCTTGTTATCCGTCTGTAAAAATTTACATCTATCGAACATTGAACCATTCAAACTGCACTAAATTGCGCATGCAAAACCCCTGTCAGCGTGCAGAGTGGCCGCTGAGTTTTACTTCTACCTTGTCACTCTCTTCGATACCGGCGTAATAGGCACGCAGTACTTCCAGCACCTCGGGCCGGCTGAATTCGGTGGGCACTTCCGCACCTTCAGATAACCATTTGCGCAGCTTGGTACCGGAAACCAGCAGACGATCTTTCTCATCATGAGGGCAGGTCCGCGCCGAAGCCATGCCGCCGCACTCGTAGCACCAGAAAGTCCAGTCTATCTTGAGCGGCAGGGTTTCCATCGAGCCTTTGGGTATCTCGTCGAAGATGTGATGCGCATCGAACGGACCGTAGTAGTTACCGACCCCGGCATGGTCGCGCCCGACGATCAGATGCGAACAACCGTAATTCTGGCGGAATACTGCGTGCAGTAGCGCTTCGCGCGGCCCCGCATAACGCATGTCCAGCGGGTAGCCCGCCTGTACGATGGTGTTCTTGACGAAATATTTTTCGACCAGCGTGCCGATGGCTTCGGTGCGCACGTCGGCGGGAATGTCACCGGGTTTGAGATTGCCAAGCAGCGAGTGGATCAATACACCGTCGCAGATTTCGATGGCAATTTTTGCCAGATATTCATGGGAGCGGTGCATTGGATTGCGTGTCTGGAACGCCGCGATCTTGCTCCAGCCCATCTCCTCGAACAGATCGCGGGTCTGTCGCGGGGTCATAAACAGTTCGCCGTACTTCTGATCGAAACCACCCAGTGACAATACCTTGACCGGACCGGCCAGGTTCACATCGCCCTGTGCCATGACCATTTTCACGCCGGGGTGTTCGATGTCCACCGTGTTGAACACGGTTGCGCATTCGTGCGCCTTGTCTATGGTATATTTTTCGGTAACGCGCATCGTTGCCAGAATGCTGCCATCTTCCGGGTTAACCAGGGCGATCTCGCGGCCGGTCTGGATATCGTTTGCGGTGAGAAAATCTGTCGAGAGGGTGATGGGGATGGGCCAGAAAATTCCGTTGGCCATTTTCATGCCGGCGCATACGCCTTGCCAGTCCGGAAAGGACATGAAGCCCTCCAGCGGTGTGAATCCCCCTATGCCCATCATCACCAGATCACCCTTTTCGCGTGAACTTACTTTGATTTGGGGTAAGGTACAGGCTCGTTCCAGTTCGTCAGAAAGCGCCCTCCCTTTTAGCAACAAAGGTTCGAGGTTGCCCCCGCCGTGCGGTCTTACGAGTGCCATTTTGCTTCTCCTGATGGTCAATCAATCCGGATTGATTGTAGGGATATCCTAAAACTTTAGTTGCCAAACTACGATACCCCTAATGGGTTATACAGTTATAGCTCATCACGGTTATGGTTGGCGGTAGCACCAATTGCGCATACTATCGTACCTTCAATGTATGGCCTCTATTCCTACGAAAATAGTCAGGATTGAACACTCAACTTTGCAATGGATTTTTATGAAGACCCGTAATTTTGGAGACTCGCAGAGCACAATCTCGCCTCTGCACGACCCACTTGCATCACCGGCACCTGATGCCAAGAACGAAGTGCGCAACACCACCTGCTACATGTGTGCCTGTCGTTGCGGGATACGCGTACACCTGCGCGATGGCGAGGTGCGCTACATAGACGGCAACCCGAACCATCCGCTAAACAATGGCGTGATCTGTGCCAAAGGCAGTTCCGGCATCATGAAGCAGTATTCCCCTGCGCGGTTGACCAAGCCGCTGCGCCGCAAACCCGGAACAGATCGAGGCGCCGGAGAATTCGAGGAGATCAGTTGGGAAGAAACTTTTTCTATCCTTGAAGAACGGTTGGGAAATATACGCGCCACCGACCCCAAGAAATTTGCGCTGTTCACCGGACGCGACCAGATGCAGGCGCTGACCGGTTTGTTTGCTCGCCAGTTTGGTACGCCCAACTACGCCGCGCACGGCGGGTTTTGTTCGGTGAACATGGCCGCCGGGATGATCTATACCATAGGCGGGTCGTTCTGGGAATTCGGCGGGCCGGATCTTGAGCGTTCCAAGTTGTTCATCATGATCGGCACAGCAGAAGATCATCACTCCAACCCGATGAAGATCGCGATCTCGAAATTCAAACGCGAGGGCGGCCGCTTTATTTCCATCAACCCGATACGCACCGGTTATTCGGCGATCGCGGACGAATGGGTGGGCATACGTCCCGGTACCGACGGTGCACTGTTGCTCGCGCTGATCCACGAGATCATCGCGCTGGGTCTGTATGACCGCGAATTTCTGGTGCGTTACACCAACTCCGGTCAATTGGTGAATCTCGACGAGGAGCATGACGAATTCGGCATGTTCGTGCGTACTGAAGTCCCGGAAGAGGAGGGTTGCTATGATCCGCAGAACAAGCTGTGGTGGGATCGCAACACCAACAAGGCGGTGATCACGCACACTGAAGGAGCCGACCCGTACCTGTTCGGTGAATTCAAATTGGCCGATGGCGTGCCGGTCAAACCGGCTTTCCAGTTGCTGCAGGAACGGGTAAAGGATTACACGCCGGAATGGGCCAGCCAGGTCACCGGTATCCCGGTCGAGACCATCCGCCGTCTTGCTTACGAGATGGGCATCACCGCGCGCGACCAGAAGATCGAATTGCCGATCGCCTGGACCGACTCGTGGGGCAAGGAACACGACAGCGTCATCGGTAATCCGGTAGCCTTCCATGCGATGCGCGGCCTGGCCGCACATTCCAACGGCTTTCAGACGATACGTTCGCTGGCCATCCTGATGTCACTGCTGGGCACCATCGACAGACCCGGCGGCTTCCGTCACAAGACACCGTTCCCGCGCCCGATACCACCCTGCGCACGGACCCCGAATACACCATTGGCGATCAAGCCGAACACGCCGCTGGACGGTATGCCGCTGGGTTGGCCCGCGGACCCGGACGACCTGTTCGTCAATCCGGACGGAAGTCCGGTGCGTATCGACAAGGCTTTCTCGTGGGAATATCCGCTGTCGGTACACGGCATGATGCATAACGTCATCACCAATGCCTGGCGTGGCGATCCATACAAGATAGACACGCTGCTGATCTTCATGGCCAACATGGGCTGGAACTCGACCATGAATACCGTCGAAGTCAGGAAGATGCTCAACGACAAGGAAGAGAACGGCGAATACAAGATCCCGTTCATCGTGGTGTGCGATGCATTCCATTCCGAGACGACAGCCTATGCTGACCTGATCCTGCCGGACACGACCTATCTGGAACGCCATGATGTGATGTCGATGCTGGACCGGCCAATCTCCGAATTCGATGGCCCGATGGACTCGGTGCGCATCCCGGTATTGCCGCCTACGGGGGAATGCAAACCCTTCCAGGAAGTGTTGATCGAGTTGGGCTCACGTTTGAAGTTGCCCGCTTTCGCCACCAAGGAAGGCAAGCGCAAGTATCGTGATTACCCTGATTTCATAACCAACTGGGAGACCGAGCCGGGTTCCGGAATCGGTTTTCTGGCCGGATGGCGCGGCAAGGGCGGCGAGAAGTCGCTGATTGGTGAACCGAACCCGAAGCAGTGGGAGATGTACGAAAAAAACGATTGCGTATTCCACTACAAGTTGCCACCTTCATATCAGTACATGCGCAACTGGAACAAGGGATATCTGGAATGGTCGCAGCGCAACCGCATCACGCGCTATGGCGAACCCATCCTGATCCACATGTATTCCGAAGTGCTGCAGAAGTTCCGTCTGGCTGCGCAGGGTCGCGGTATCACACGCAAGCCACCCGCTCATCTGGCCAAGCGCATCGAGACCTATTTCGATCCGTTGCCGTTCTTCTATGAACCGCTGGAAACGCAGTCCAGCGATAATTTCAAATACCCGCTGGCGGCAGTGACCCAGCGCCCGATGGCCATGTACCATTCCTGGGATTCGCAGAATGCCTGGTTGCGCCAGATCCATACGCACAATTACCTGTTCGTAAACCCGCTTGCAGCACAGGAGGCCGGTATCGCCGACGGCGGCTGGATGTGGGTGGAATCTCAGTGGGGGAAGGTGCGCTGCATGTGCCGTTTTTCCGAGGCGGTTGAGCCGGGCACGGTGTGGACCTGGAACGCGATCGGCAAGGCAGCTGGTGCATGGAGTCTGTCGCCCGATGCGAACGAATCGCAGAAAGGTTTTCTGCTTAATCATTTAATCTCTGAAGAACTGCCGGTCAATCCCGACGGCACGCGCTATTCCAACTCTGATCCGATCACCGGCCAGGCAGCCTGGTATGACGTGAAGGTGCGCATCTATCCGGCAGAGGCCGGCGAACCGGAGCAAACCTTGCCACAGTTCGAGCTAATGAAGGCCGTACCGGGTATGGGAAAAAGCCCTAAATGGTTTGCTTATTTCGGTGGTGGCAGCAAGAAGGGCGGTAAAAAATGACCCAACCCGGATACATTCAATTGAAAGGCTCGCTATGACCCAGCTTCGATCTGTTAAATCGAAAGGCTCGCTATGACCCAGCTCGCCTTGGTGATCGACCTCAACGTTTGCGTGGGCTGTCATGCCTGCGTGACCAGTTGCAAGGAATGGAACACGTCCGGTTCAGCCGGACCGTTGTGCGACGAGAATCCTTATGGTGCCGATCCGACCGGTACTTTCTTCAATCGTGTGCAGACCTTCGAGGTAGGGCAATACCCCAATACCGAAACCGTGCATTTCCCGAAATCCTGTCTGCATTGCGAGGATCCGCCCTGCGTGCCTGTGTGCCCGACCGGCGCTTCCTACAAGCGCAAGGAAGACGGCATTGTGCTGGTGGATTACGACAAATGCATAGGCTGCAAATATTGTTCCTGGGCCTGTCCCTACGGTGCGCGCGAGCTGGACGAAAAGCAGCAGGTGATGAAGAAATGCACGCTGTGCGTGGATCGCATCTACGACACCACTCTCCCAGAGTCCGACCGCAAGCCGGCATGCGTGATGGCTTGTCCGACCAGTGCACGGTTGTTCGGGGATGTGCATGATGAAGAATCGGTGGTTTCGAAGGCAATCCGCGAAAGCGCCGGTTATGCGCTAATGCCGGAATGGGGTACCCATCCGGCCAACCATTACCTGCCACGCCGCAAGACCAACATCAAGATACACGAGGATGAGCTTGAACGTATCGATAACCCCCTCAAGGTTGACGGCAAGTTGCCCAAACCGAAAAAATCCGATCCGACGCTCGACGATGTCACGTCCTGGTGATTACTGAAAATGAAATATTTATGAAACCGGCATTCTCAGTTATTTTTCTTACCACCCTGATCGGCGTTGGCCAGGGCTTGTTCCTTGCGCTGTATACGCAGCAGTCCTTTGCACTGTTCGGCCTGCTGCCGTTGCAAAACGATGCGTTTTACGGCTATGGCAGCCTGCTCGCGCTGGTATTTCTGGTTGGGGGGCTGGCCGCTTCGTTTTTACATCTTGGTCATCCCGAACGTGCCTGGCGTACCGCGACGCAATGGCGCACCTCCTGGCTGTCGCGTGAAGTGATCGCGCTGCCGGCGTTCATGGGCGTGGTATTCCTGTATGCCATGACGCACCTGCTGGACTTCAGGCCGGTGCTGGCTATCCTGCCCGGCGGGGTGCCTATCGACCTGAGTATCGTGGCGGGTGGACTAGGCACCGTGCTGGCTTTCGTGCTGTTTGTCTGTACCGGCATGATCTATGCCTGCCTGCGATTCCTGCGCGAATGGTATTCGCCATTGACCATCATCAATTTTATTCTTCTCGGGGGTGCTTCAGGCTTCACGTTTGCCGCATTTTTTGCCACATTTTTTGCCACCAATTATGTGCCAACACAGGCAGGCTTCTTTTCCGGCTGGGCATTCATCATCACCTTGCTCGGATTGTTCGGACGCAGCGCCTCGCTGTGGCGGAATGCGCGATTGCGTCCGACATCAACCCTGCAAACGGCTATTGGTATCAAGCATCCGCGTATCGTGCAAAAATCACAGGGCGCAATGGGCGGCTCGTTCAACACGCGCGAGTTCTTTCATGGCAAAAGCGCTGCGTTCATGCGCAACATCAAACCAGTATTTTTGATACTGGTCTTCGTTATACCTTTGCCGTTATTATTCATCAGCCTGACTAATCCGTCTGCATGGCTGCTGGGTCTGATCTTCATACTGCAGTATTCCGGTTTGCTGGCTGAGCGCTGGTTCTTTTTTGCCCAGGCGAATCACCCGCAAAACCTCTATTATCAAATGGTGTCATGATCTTCGATCTGCAGGCGGATGGAATTACGATAATGGGAATAACATTTTGTCTGTAGATGCAGCCACCCGCACAGCCTGGCTTAACAAGCTATTTCCGTTCTTGTCATGGCGGCGGGAAATCAACCGTGACTCACTCAAGGCCGATTTGATCGCGGGGATTACGGTTGCGCTTGTCGCAATCCCCCAGTCGCTTGCCTATGCTCAACTAGCCGGTGTGCCGGCCTATTTTGGTTTGTATGCGATTCTCATTCCTTCTATTGTTGGCGCATTGTTCGGCTCGTCCCGGATACTTTCCACCGGTCCGGTGGCAATGACCTCATTGTTGACGGCTGCGAGCGTAATACCTTTCGCTCACTGGGGAACTGAACAGTTTTACACCGCCGTTGTGCTGATGGCACTCCTCTCCGGGGTAGTGCAGATTGTCATGGGGCTGGCACGCATGGGAGTGCTGCTCAACTTTCTGTCGAATCCGGTATTGATGGGATTCATCAACGCCGCGGCGATCATTATCGGGCTGTCACAACTCGCGCCCCTGGTCGGATTGTCATTGCGCAACAGCCAGCACTTTCTGGTAGACATTGCCCATATCCTTGTACATATGGATGAGATGCACGAGGTTTCGCTGATTTTTGGCGTGTCTTCCCTGGTCATCATGTTGGTCTTGAAGCGGTATGCACCCAAGCTGCCGGGCGTGTTGATCGCCGTGACACTGGCCACGGTTACGAGTTATCTGGTTGGTTTTGAGGCGATGGGGGGCAGGGTGGTTGGCGATGTGCCACAGGGCTTGCCCGCCTTCAGCTTACCTGAACTGAACTGGGAGACCAGCGTGTCTCTGCTGCCCATGGCAATTGTGATCGCGCTGGTCAGTTTCATGGAAGCGATGTCCAGCAGCAAAATCATCGCCATCAAGACCCGCACGGCATGGGATGAAAATCAGGAGCTGATCGGCCAGGGGCTAGCCAAAATCGCCGCGTCTTTTAATCACACCATGCCGGTGAGTGGTTCTTTTTCGCGCTCGGCGCTGAATCTTTCCTCGGGTGCAAAAACCGGACTGGCCTCGATCTTCACTGCGATTGCGGTGTTGCTGACCCTGTTGGTGCTGACCCCTCTGTTGCATGAACTACCCAAGCCAACGCTCGCCGCCGTGATCATTCTGGCGGTGATCTCCCTGATCAATTTCAAAGTGTTCCGCGATGCGTGGAATGCAAGCAAACGGGATGGTATTGCGGCGGCATCAACCTTTGTCGCGACACTGCTGTTTGCGCCCAATATTCAGTACGGGATACTGGTCGGAATGTTGCTTGCGCTGGCGATGTTTCTGTTCCGCACCATGAAGCCGCGCATTGATCTGCTGGGTCTGGACGAGAATGGCGAACTTCAGGAAGCGAAAAGATACAGTCTGCCCCAGTTCCATCCGGAGGTTGTAGCAATCCGGTTTGACGGACAACTGTATTTCGCAAACGTGAATTATTTTGAGTCCTCCATCCTCTACCTGATCAGCAACGATGTGAATGTCAAATACGTAATGGTGGATGCACGGGGTATCAACGGGCTTGATGCCTCGGGCGTGGCTATGTTGCGCGAACTTGTCACGCGGTTGAGGGGAAACGGAATTTCACTGACTTTTTATAATATCAAATTGCCGGTGCTGGAAGTCATGCAACGCACCGGACTGCAAAATGACATTCAGGACAAAAATATCTTCCCTTCCGAGCGGAGCGCTTTGAAAAACATCAGGGAGAGACTCGAGGCGGGATTCGTTCCCTGATCCATGAAGGCGGTCTTCTGGATCACAATTTTCAACTCTGCTAAAATGTAATCACGCAATAAGGGTACTGGGTCGCGCCGATGCTGTATCCAATTCGCTTTTATTTAGCCAATCAGATTATTTGGGTTTGTCGCAGCCATGGATGTTCACTTGTTATTACTATCATTTGCCAACGACTTTGCCAGTTTTCTGGCCAGTGTGTTGCTTATCGTCTCCTACCACGTCTTTCTGCGATACAAGGTCAAAAGGAATCCGGCCTACACAGTGCAGGCTGTCAACAGGATTGCACGGACGGCATGGGTGGATACCATCATGGCTGATGAGAAAAATGGCGTGCTGGCTGTGCAGACACTGCGCAACTCCACCATGGCAGCCACTTTTCTCGCTTCAACATCGGTGCTTTTGATTATCGGGGTACTGACGCTCAGTGAACAGGGAGACAAGTTGGAGGCGCATTGGCATGCCCTTAACATGGCTGGTTCAATTAATCCGATGTTGTGGATGGTGAAACTGCTTATGCTCCTGCTTGATCTATTTGTCGCATTCTTCGGCTTTTCCATGGCTATCCGTATATATAATCACGTGGGCTTCATGATTAATGTGCCGGTCAGGTTGAATCACAAGATGATCACCCCCGAGCATGTGGCGACTCATCTGAATCGGGCCGGACATTTCTACAGTATGGGCATGCGTGCCTATTATTTTTTGGTGCCGATGGTGTTCTGGCTATTCGGCCCTCATTTTATGCTCGCTTCGACCGTAGTTCTGATACTGGCTTTATACCGCATAGACCGGACGCCTAAGATCATGGTATTGGATTACAGCGATACAGAATAAATATTGCAGGCGCGGCAATATATGCGATCAGGGCAGTTTGACTGTTGCCGGTGTCCCGGCCCGCAAGATTTGCTTGTTTGCGAATAGCACATCGACTGGATATGACATCCCTTCCTTCGTCCGGACCGGCTCCAAACCGAGCGTTTTGATTTTCCCTGTGTAGCTCGATCCAGCCACGGTTAAGCTTACCGTCTGGCCGGTTTTCAGATGGTCTATTTGCGAAGAGGGGAGTTGCATGCGTGCAATCATCTCTCCCGATCTCGCCAGCGTCAGCAGCATCTGCGGCTGCAGTCCGCTGGCCACACTCTGGCCCGGTTCTGCCTGGCGAAGAATCACCACAGCATCGAACGGTGCGCGCAGGGAGGTATCGCCAAGTATTTTCTGATTCTGCAACAACCGCGCACGCGCTTCGGCAAGCTTCGACAGACTATTAACCCTGCGCAGCTTGGCCTGATCAAGATCCGTGGTGGAAACGATGGTGCGCTGATACAACTCCTGTACGCGATCCAGATCGCGTTTGGCCTCTTCTGCTTCTGCATTCAAGCGGGTTATTTCAGATTGGTTTTCGGCGACGCTGGCACGGTAAGTTGTACTGTCCAGCGATAGCAAGACCTGGTTCTTTTTAACCAGATCACCCACTTCGACATTTACCGCTTTTACGACGCCGGATACCGGCGTGGATAATTCAACCCGCTGCGACCATTGCAGGGTTGCCGGCACATCCGCGGCCCACAGTGCCTGGGGAAAGAATGCGAAGGTGAGTAGCGCTATCCATTTTTTCATTTTTCATTCCCTTTGATCGTTGCAGTCTCACTGAGGGGCTTGCCCAGCAAAGCTTCCAGTCGAGCGAAACCCAGTGCCAGTTGATATTCGTTGCGGCGGGTACGCAGCCTGGCATCCGATGTTTCCGACATCGAAGTGCCGAGGTTGCTCTTCATCTCCATCTCATACAGGCCGCGGCTGCGTTCCAGCTGCAGATCACGGTAATCGGTATAGCCACGTGCGGCACTGCGCGCCGCGCTTTGCAACTGGGCAATATCAAGGCAGGCCTCCAGCAACGCCTGGGTCAGATTCATCTTCAGTTTTTCGGTGCCGGCCTGCAGTTTGTTGAACCGGGCCATTTCGCGTGCGACGCGGGAGTCGGAACGATTTCCCTGATACAAGGGCCAGGACAGGATCAGTCCCGCACTCAGCCTATCCCGTGTGGTTGCAGGGCGGCTGTAATCGGCAGCCTGCACTTCAGCATCCAGGGTCGGGCCGTTTTCTGCACGCAGTGCTGCCATGCGCTCTTGCGAAGCCGCAAGCATTTCCCGTTGCGCATGCAGCCGTGGATTGTTGTCCAGCATGACTGGGAGCAGGGTTTCATAATCGGGCAGGGCACGCTGGTTTCCCGGAAGTTTCGGATCTTCCAGATTGCCGGGCAATAGGTCTGGGCGGTTCATCGCATTGGCCAGCAAGGCACGCGTCAGGCGCTGTCGCTCTGCACTGGCGTTGCGCTTCTCCAGAATATCGCGATAACGCGATTCAAGCTCGGCCAGTTCGACACTGGATATTTGCCCCTGTGCAAGCCGGTCTTTCCCCTGGTCGAAGTTAACGTAATACACCGCCATCAGCTCGTTATCCACTGTGTACTGCATGTCTGCCAGCAACACGTCGAAATAGCGCGCCATGATCTCAAGACGGCGCTGCTCGAGCGTGGTGGTGAGATCGGCCTCGCGTGCTTTCAGTTCGAATTGCGCAGCCAGTTCGGCATTGTTGCTGCGTCCAAAATCATAAAGCGTCTTGCGTGCGGTCAGACGAACGCTGTTGTCACGGGTGAAGTCCGGCGCGCCGGTGGTGGGCCGTCCACTGCGCAAGATGCCTTCGAGATCGATGCGGGTATCCCGGCTTGAACTGGCTAAATCTCGATCCGCCAGAGCGATGTCCCGGTCCGCCTCGGCCATCAACAGGTCAGGATGGGGCGATTCGGTCGTGGCCAGTGCGGCTTCCAGGGTGAGTGTAGCTGCCGGGGCAGGAGTGCAAACAGCAGCAAGAAAAAACAGGGAAGCGATACGTTTCAGTAACGGCCCGCAGGTGAAGCGGTTCATTTCGCCAGTTGTCTCTTGTAAGCGCTGAAGGACATGGATTTGCACGCACCTTCCACCACGCATTTACCGAGCAGCATGAATTCATTGGCGTCGAATGCGGTGCCGGGAAAGCGTGTGATCAGTTTTCCGTTCAGGTCGAAAAAATCGAATACCGGTGTTCCATATACGCGGTGCTCCAGGCTGAACGCCTTTTCCGTGGTTTCCTGACCCGTGAAATCCTGCATCGGGAGGCTGCCGCGGATGTCCACCGTGAATAGCATAAAGTGCTTATGGTAGTAGTCCTGGACTTCGCTCTGGTTTAGGATTGTGTGTTCCATTCGGTAGCAGAAGGGACAATCGGCCTGCTCGAACATGATCATGACACCTGACTTGCCCGATTGTTTTGCGTTGGCCAACTCGCTCTTGAAGTCGCCCATTTTCAAATCAAAGAAGTACTGCTCTGCATCGCGTGTTTCAGCATACCCTGTCCCGATGCAGAATATGAACAACAAACCGGCAACAATAATTTTCATGGCCTCATCCTGTCAGATTCACTTGACCATCCTCGATGGTTGGTTGCCCGGACTGAAAGCTGTTTAGACGCGCGGGACAACAGATGGTTCACGGCATATCCAACCGGTCAGTTGTCCCGGATTTATTCAGGAATGGATGATCATGCTTCCCTCATCATGATGCGGTATTGTATTTTCATGGTAACGGCTGAGCCCGTGACGATCGCTGCAAGCGCGAGGAAGGAACCGAGCGACAGGGTCGACACACCGGTGATGCCCTGGCCTATGGTACAGCCCATGGCTGTAACGCCGCCGAATCCCATCAGAGTACCGCCGATGATGTGGTAGAACATGTCCTGGGCGGAAGAAAAAGCTTCCCAGCGGAAGGATTTGGTGATCAGCGCATAAAGGAATGAGCCGATGCCGACGCCGAATATTGTCGCAACGCCAAAGGTGACGATGTTCGAGGCGTCGGTCCAGTATGCCCAGTATTCCAGCGTGTAAGCGGTGGGCGCAACAAAGGACATTGATTCAGCCAGATGGGAATTGGTGCCCAGATAGGTCATTTCCAGCGTGTCGGGATTCTCGCCAAAACCGAGATGTCCTGTCAGGTACCATCCGCCAATGATTAGCAGGCCGACGACCAATCCGGCCAGATTGTTATCCAGACTTTTGCGAAAACTGCTGTCCTTGAACACGAAGATCAGGATTGCAACTCCGATCACTATGGCCAATTCCAGTTGCAGTGTCTTCGGGGAGATACCAACCATCCCGGACAGCAGGGCAGAGAGCGTTTGACCATGTTCAAACTGGGAAGTGACAGCAGGTGCCTGTAACACTTTGACACGGAATTCGCCCAGGACACCTCTTAGCGTTACCAAAGCGGCAAAGCCCAGATAAATGAACACGACAACCGATCTCAGGTTCCCGCCACCGACGCGTATCAGCGTTCTGTTTGCACAACCGGAGGCAAGCGTCATGCCGACGCCGAAACACAGCCCCCCCACAATATAGGCAAGCCAAGGGAAGCTGCTGCCGGTATAAATGGTCTTGGATAAATCCAGATAACCGTAATAGGCGAGCAGGTTGGTGCCTATCATCGCCACTGCGATGGCGAGTAACCAGGCGCGCATCCGCCCCCAGTGCCCCATGTTGACCACGTCTGAGACAGCACCCATGGTGCAGAAATTTGTCCTGTTGGCGATGAAGCCGAATACGATACCAAAACCAAATCCCCACCAGACTATCGTTTTAATCACAACTGATGCATCCATTTAGCGTTACCCCAAAAAATTATCAGAATATTGATGAATAAATCATATTGTTACTGCATCAGCAGACACTGCGTGCAGCAACTCTCTTGTCAAGCAATACCGGCATTGCCTTCCACGCCTATCAGTTTTGGCAGGTTGAGCTGGCGTGGTGTGATCACTTTTTTGTCGCGCAGGTAGCCCGATACGACATCCCAGATCGGTTCTCCGGTGGCGCCTTCAGATACCGGAGCCCATCCTGCCACCTTGTATTTCTTGTTGGGATCGAGTGCTTTGCCATTCAGCATCATGTTGTTGATACGCTTGCCTATGGTCTGCCGCAAATCGCAGGTATAGCTGATGCCGCCGACGCGTACCATGTCACCGCCCTGCTGTTTGTAGGGGTCTGCGTTGAACAGGTTGTCGCAGACATCTTCCATTATGGCCTTGATGGTTTCACCGGTCATTTCGGTCAGCGTTGTTTGGGGATAGGTGATCGCAGTCTGATCCATCACATGTTCGAGGGTGATGGCTTCGCCCGGCAATAACGATGTACCCCAACGAAAGCCGGGGGAAAATGCGGCATCAGCCCCCTTGACCTCCATCAGCGCATCAAGTATCAGCTGGTCGAAAGTGCCGTTGAAATTGCCGCGGCGGTAAAGCGTTCCTTCTGTGACGGCAAGCTTCTCAGCCAACTTTGCTTCATAGGGCGCGCGTACTGTCTTGATCAAGGTTGCCATTTCCGCATCCGGGTCGATCAGGTTGGCAAATACCGGAAGCAGCTTGTATTTGATTTCGGCGACCTTGCCGCCCTTGACATCGAAATCGATCACGCCGAGAAACTTGCCATTGGAACCGGCATTGGATACCAGGGTTTGTCCGCCGGCATTTTTGACGATGCTGGGTGCCGGTATCCCATCATGAGTGTGGCCGCCCAGGATGGCATCGATACCCGTTACCCTGGTTGCCATCTTCAAGTCCACGTCCATGCCGTTATGGGACAGCAGCACGACCACCTGCGCTCCCTTGGCACGCGCTTCGTTGACGACCAGTTGCATATTGTCGTCCCGGATGCCGAAGCTCCAGTCCGGAGTCATGTATCTCGGGTTGGCAATGGGTGTGTAAGGGAAAGCCTGGCCGATGATCGCGACGGGAATGCCGTTGATCTGCTTCATCGCGTAAGGCGGGAAGACAGGGTCGCCGAAGTCGTTGGTAATGATATTCTGTGCAACGAAATCGATTTTGTCCTTGAAGTCATTGTCAACGATATGTTTGACCCGATCAGCCCCCAGCGTGAATTCCCAGTGGCCGGTCATCACATCAACGCCCAGCAGTTTGCCGGCATCGACCATATCCTGGCCCTTGGTCCACAGTGCCGTGGCAGACCCCTGCCAGGTGTCCCCGCCATCGAGCAACAGAGAGCCGGGACGGCTGGCGCGGATTTTTTTGATCAGTGTCGCCAAATGTGCAAACCCGCCGACCTTTCCATAGGTGCGGGCGGCGGCATCGAAATCGAGATAGGTGAATGCATAGGCTTCCGGCGTTCCCGGCCTTATACCAAAATGCCGGAGAAGACTTTCGCCCACCAGATGCGGAGGCTTGTTTTTGCTTGTCCCCAGACCGATATTGACATTCGGTTCGCGAAAGTAGATTGGCAGCAACTGTGCATGGCAATCGGTAATGTGCAACAGGGAAACATTGCCGAAGGGGGGTAAATCGTAGAGGTTTCCAGCACTGCCGGCAGAGAGCGCTGATCGACTGTTCAATGCAAAGCCAGAGGCTGCCGCCACAGCCAGCATCTGCATAAATTCGCGTCGGTTCATGGACATGACGACACTCCTGAAAGAGACTATAAGACTGCAGAGGTTTTAACGCACGGATCAACCGGACCGGCAGCCCAGGTTAATCCGTTGCGCAATTGGTTCGTCTTACTTGCGGAAGACCGGGGTCAGCATGGGCAGACCGTTGCTCATGTAAGTCAGGAAATATTCGAGATTATTGTAATCCTCGCTGTTTGCATTAAGCGGTTTTGCACGCATGTTTTTCTGGCATTGTTTAAAGCGGTCCTGCAGGGTAACGATATCCGTGCCGCCGCGGAATTCAGGCCAATGTGATGCCTGGCCGATCATCATCGAGAGTTGATCGCTGCGGATGAATTTACCGGCATTCTGTACGTGGCAACTTGCACATGAAAAATTCAGCTGGCCGTTGCGCGCATAGTAGTATTCTTTTCCTTTTTCGTATGCTGCCATCGCACCCTTGCCCTTTACCTTCACGTTGACTTTCATGCCATCAGACAGGCTTCGTGCGTACGCAGTCAGCAATCCCATTGGCTTGCCGCCGTATTCCAGCTCTGCTTCACCGTTCTTTTTCAGGCAGGCGTTGATGGCATTTTCGAAAGTAACCACGTGTCCGGCGGCGTTGTCAAAATAGGGATAGTTGCCGGCCACCTTCTTGGCACCATGTTTAAAGCAGGAAGAATAATGCTTGCCGTTCTTGAACGGCGTTTCCCACATGCTCTTTCCCTTGTCCAGATCGATGGAATAGGAGGGGAATTCCATGAAGCTGTCGTATTGACTCTTTGCGTCAGGGTTCATGGCCAGAGCGCCGTAGACATAGTCCTGGAATTTGATGTCAGGAAGCTCCTTCTTGTAGAGTTTGATCAAAGCGCTGCGGTCTTTCGCAGGACTGGCATACACTGAGAAACTGACACCGAGCAACAGTAGCGCCAATATGGATGTGAGTTTTTGTTTCATATCGTACCTTCCTCTTGGTTGGAAGAATCAAATGTTCTCAAAGTCCTTGCCTTGAATCAGGCAACGACCACTTCACCATCAAACTTGGTGCCCAGATTGTCAACAGCGTTGACAGCGACTTTATCCCCTGGCTTGCCACCTTTGATCTTGAAGCCGATAAAAGGATTTTGAGCAATACCCACACCCCATTGGGCATCAATCACAGTCTTTCCGTTCAGTGTGGCAACGACCTGATTAATAAAGTGTGCCGGTATCAATTTGCCGGTTTTTTTATCTTTCATCAGTCCGGTATCCATTGGATGCTGGATCAGCACTTTAACGTCGACAGCATCACCTTCCATTGTCGCACGCATTTTCATCGCTTCAGCCATGTTCGTATCCTCTTCGAAATTGTCTAAATAAACAGCTTAAGTTGAATTTTCAAAATTGTTCAGACTGAATCAGCCGCCGCAACCGCCAATCGTGACCTTTACTTCCCGGCTGGCGATGTAATTCTTGCCGCCGGCCTTTACCGTCACCCTTACCAGTGAAGTCTTGGCCATCTTGACGCGTGTTGCAATGTACGGCTCGGCACCATTCATAAACTGGAAATCAGCAATCATGGGAGCGGGATTCTTGTCGATGAAAATCGCCATGGAAGTGGTTCCCGCAATACTGCTTGTGGCAGATACCGGTACCACAGCCCCGTTTTCTGCAATTTCGGGTGCCTTGATTACGATATCGCTGCTCTCGGTAGCCCCTTCATAACCGGCATTCTTCATGGCTTCGTTCAGGTCTTTGGTCGTGAAGGCAAGACTGTTCCATGCCGCGGCGAATACTTTCCCAGGACTGAGCAAGCCTGTACCGATCGCCACAACAACTGCTCCAACGGTACCCGCGTTTTTCAGAAACGATCTACGCAATTGATTCATATCAAACCTTTCAGATTTAAATTTAAATTCGACTTAAAGACCCTGTACATAATCGGTAACCAGGTCGATTTCTTGCTCTGTCAGTATTTTGTTTTTGCCAAAAGGCGGCATCACGGAATTAGGGTTAGCCACGGTGGCATCCCAAATCTGTGCGCGCAATTTTGCCCGGTCGGGAAAGCGCTGTTTTATATTCACCAGGGGAGGGCCGATATTGCCGGCTGCTTCTGCTTTTGGATCGCCCGGTATTGCATGACATGCGAGGCAATTACCCTTCTTTATATCAATAGTCAGGCTATGGCCATCCGCCTGCTCTTCCGCAAAAGCCATACTTGCCAAGCCCAGAGAGGCGATTATGGAAAACAAAATTGTCGTTTTGATGCGCATTAAAATTTCCTCCTCGAATTTAATTGGTTGTAATTTTTTACTGCGGAAAAACTTACATCATTCAACCAGGCATTGCAACAACGTTAGAATATTATTATTTATGCCGCAGGCACTCAAATTCTGACATAGTCCCATCCTTGACGCAGGCGTTTGTCGATTTCCTCTACTGCAGAATTCGCAAAACCCGTATGTGGCAAAAGCTTTACGATGATGCCCTGTTCCTGCAATTTTTTTATGGTCTGCTGACAGGCCAGCAAATCAAGATTGGGGTATTTCGCTTTCATCAAGGCAATGCGCTTTGCGAAAGGAGACACATCTGTTCTAAGTAAATCCAAACCACCGCCATTTGCAATGATTTCAACATTCACGCGTCGATTCGCACGCTTGTATGACTTCAGCAAATCTTCTGTTTCATCCAGGGCTGATTTGAGCCTGACCGGGTTGGAATTACCGACGTGAACAATGATGTTGCCCGACTTTTTGATTATCTCGGTGCTTTGCGCAGTCGCCAACAGGTGCGCCAGTTTGGGGTCACCCAAAGATTGCGATCCCGCAAACATGATCCATCCCGATCCCCACCCCATTAACAACATCAGCATGCAGGTCGCCAGTCTGGGCATATTTTGAAAACGGGGGATACGCCATGCGCTAAGTTTTTTAACAGGTGAGATTCCATTGACGGGGGGGCAGTTGTAGGAATGCTGGACCATTTCCTTCAGGCCGCGCAGTTCGCATACGCGCTCTTTCAATACATCATCCTGCCCGATAATGACGAACATTTCGCCTGTCTCGTGCATCGAGAGCTCACTGTCCACGAAGGAATTCAGAAGTTCATCAGAAACCTGTTGAGTATTCATCATATGACCCTCCGTATTTGATGGGTCTGCGCAGAATGTTGCGGAGCGTGTACCATCAACAGAGACTTTAATGCCTGCCGTGCCCGGCATAAACGGCTCATGACTGTCCCGATCGGGATAGCCAGAATAGTGGCGACTTCAACATAGGGGAACCCTTCCAGGTCCACCAGCGTCAGCACCTGACGTTGCGGCATGGGGAGTTGTGCGACTGCGTCCCGCACCCGTGAAACGATCTGCGACTGGGAGTGATCGTCTTCAGGGGTGGACAGGGTGACGCAACGATAATCCTCAAGTTCGTCGATATCTTCCATTTCCCTGTGTTGACGAAAATGATCACGCCAGCAGTTGGCGAGGATGCTGAATACCCAGCTCTGCAATAACGCCGGATCGCGTAGCTGCCTGGAATTTTTCAGTGCCTTGACCAGGCATTCCTGAACCAGATCATCCGCAAGCGCGGCATTGTGACACCAGGAATAAGCCACGCGATACAGCTTTGGCCGCAGCTTCTCCAGCTGCTCCCGGTAATCATCTGCTCCGCAGAATAAGGAAAAGATGTTCATATGAGCGTTTCACCCGAAATTATTGCGATACAGCGTATCAGTAATATTGAAGACGTCGGCGCGGGCTAGTTTATTCCATCATTTTAAATAAATATACATTCATGGAATAAAGTCCGATACACCGGCGTCAAACTAGCGCAGCACACATAAAAATCAATACATAAATAATTCGACAATCGGAGGAGAAATAGCATGAAACGAATGCATCAGCCCTAGGTTTCACGATACCACGCAATAAATCGATGTGCACAAGTGTTGCCGGGGATGGCTTTCCCCAGCGCGTGCACTTCTGCACCCATCATAAATAGGAGACTAGCGATGTTTAAAAATTTTCAATCTTTACTTTTGGTCATGATACCCCTGGTCATGATGTCGGTTGCCACGCCCGCCCGGTCGGCTGACGAGACCTTTGCCACTTACAAGTATGTCCTTCAAGCAAGCGATATGGATCCGTCCAAGCAAATACTCGTTCTGAACAATGCCTCGAATCTGCTGGAGGCCTATCCGCCCGGCGCGGTGCAGGTGGAAATCGTGGCCTATGGCCCGGGCTTGCGCCTGTTGTTTGCCGAAAACGAAAATGCAAAGCGCATCGACTCGCTTTCCCAGAGCGGCGTGAAATTCTCTGCATGCGGGAATACCCTCCAGGCCATGACGAAGCTGCTTGGCTACGAGCCAAAATTGAACCCGGATGCAACGGTGGTGCCCGGTGGTGTCGTGCGTATTGGTGATCTGCAAAGAAAAGGGTATGCCTACATCAAGCCTTGAGATGCGTTGAAACGACATGTGCCGAATCCGGCCATTTGTTCGTAACGCAGGATCAAGTCCGATTTGATTTACGCAACTACTTATTTAAATTCAGAGGAGCAATAAAATGGGAGTTAATACACTATTCAAGCGCACACTGATCAGCACTGCGATCGCATTCGGTTTTGCAACAGCAGGCACGGCCAACGCAACAGACTGGCTGATGCTGCAAGGCACCGAGCCGGCGGCAGCTTCGGTACCCGCCCATGTCTTTGGTTTCGTCCGGGCAGATTATATGAAGGATTACAGCAGCGCCAACGCCACCGGCAATGTATATGTGCCGCCCAAGTTGCTGGGCCCCAACCTGAATGCGCAATCCGGTTTCAATGTCAGTCAAGTCCGGGTCGGTGTGCGTGGCACGGGCTTTCCGCTGGATGACCACATCAATTATTTTGTGTTGCTTGAGGCAGCCAATACCGGACTTAACAATACCAGTACCGGCAGAAGCGGCCCGGTGCTGACCGATGCCAGTGTCACCCTGAACTACATCAAGGGCGCCCGCGTTCGCGTCGGATTGTTCAAGACTCCCGGTTCCGAAGAGGCCATGCAGAGCACGATCGCAACGACCTATATGGATTTCTCTGAAGTCACCAATCAGCTGTTGCTGGAGCGTTACCCCAATGCTGTTTATACAACCAATATAGTTCCGCAAACCCAGGCGCAGTTGCAGGCGTCCGGCACTCCCTTGAATGGGTTTACCAAACCGGTTGGTGGTTTCCGTGATTCGGGTGTCCAGGTGTTCGATCATTTGGGCATGGGAAAGGACTGGAGTCTGACCTATGCGGCGATGGTCGGACAGGGCAGTGGTACCCAGCTTGACAACCTCGATGGCAAATATGACACCTACCTGTATTTGTCAGCTGCGAATGATGGCGATGGCCGGCTGGGAGGCTTGAAGTTGTACGCGTGGAGTCAGTCGGGTAAGCGGCTGGCGGATATTACGAATGATGCAACAGCCAATCCACAGCTCTACAAGCGAGATCGCTCCGGTTTGGGCGCGCATTATCTGGCCAAGCCTTACCGTGTCTCGTTCGAGTATATCACCGCCGATGGCATGCTCTTTGAAGGTCCGGATAAACCCAGTTATTATTTTGCAGTACCGGCAAATGCAGGAAACGTCGTTAATAACGGCGTTAGCCAGAAGGGCAACGGCTGGTATCTGGACGGTGGATGGTACATTCCGAATACCAAGTGGGAACTGGATGCGCGCTACGACACCGTGGCATTAAATACCGGCGGTGTTGATGAACACAAATTCAGCAAAACTACCCTGGGCGTGCAGTACAATTTCAATCCCAAGGCTCATGTAACGTTGAACTATGAACTGCGTGATTTCAAGTGCACGGCATCAACAACGTTTTGCACAAACGCTAACGCAAACCTCAGCGGTGTGGGCAACAAGGTCGGCATGCAGGTAACGACTGCTTTCTAAGCGGGTTTTATCAGCTTCATTGTATTCTCCTACTGCCCACCAGTATCCCTGGTGGGCTTTTTTGTTCAATTGCAAAAGACAGCGGTACATCCGGTTTGCACGCTATTCGATATGCCGGCGCTGAATGGTATTAAAGATACCGCCAAGTCTGAACAAGGCCCAAATCTGACCATGACAAGATGCGCTGCGCTACAATGATTTTATTAAATTACTAGGAGTTGAATTATGTTTCGAAATACCTTTGCAGCAGCTTTGCTATTTGCCGGATTAATGAATGGTGCCCTGGCGGCGGACGATTACATGGTTGTTTCGACCAAAGCGGGAAATTTTAACGACGTCAGGGACGATGTCGAAATGGCGATTACAGACCGCGGGTTGGTGGTCAACAATGTTTCCCACGTGGGCGAGATGCTGGCGCGAACCGGCAAGGATTTGGGTGACGGAAAGCAGATTTTTCTCAAGGCCGAGGCACTCGAATTTTGCAGTGCCGTGGTGTCGCGCAAGATGATGGAGGCCAACCCCGATAACATCGTGTTTTGCCCCTATGTGATCTCCGTATATGTGGTGCCGGGAAAACCCAATCAGGTCAGTGTGGCTTACCGCAAACCCCAGATAGTTGGCTCCCCGGCCTCGCAGAAGGCGCTCAAAGCGGTTGATGAACTGCTCTCCGGCATAGTCAGGGATGCGATGCAGTAGTTCAGCGGTGTTGATGGTGG
>JBDTCC010000012.1:0-41750 GCA_039923775.1 Gallionella sp.
GTTGTACACCGGAGCAGGGAGAAATGCTGTTTTTGTTGCTGCGCCTTCCGGGTGCCGCGGTACATGCGCTGGAGCAACGCGATGGAGGTTACAAGAACTTTCCGTTCTTCCGTATAGAACTGGAGAACGATCCAGGGGCTGCACAGGAAACTGAAAATCGTGCGGAGGGAGAAATATGAAGGGCCCCGAATTGTTGGAGCAACATGTTGGGACACTGGTTACCAGTATGGGTGCGTTTTTTCCGGGCGAACGAGTCGCTTTTCGCGGCCAGGATTTATTCACTTCGCTCAAGGGTCTCGACTGGCTGGAACTCTATTTGTATGGTATTACCGGTCGCCGCTATACGTCCCAACAGATGCGCGTGTTAAACGTTTTTTGGACACACAATAGTTATCCTGATACGCGCCTGTGGAATAACCGTGTCGCGGCACTGGCAGGTTCGACACGCAGCACCGGTGCACTTGGCATCTCTGCGGCGATAGCTGTATCAGAGGCGAAGATATATGGTGGGGCTACGCAAATGCGGTGCATTGAATTTTTGACGAGAGCCAAAAAATTGTTGGATGACGGAGCTAATTTGGAAACATTGGTACGCGCGGAAATCAAGGAGAAACGTGGTATCGGTGGATATGGTCGGCCTATTGTTCCAACGGATGAGCGCATCGCTCCGATAATGGCTATCGTGCGTGAACAGGGCTTGGACGGTGGGCCGCATCTCAAGCTCGCTTTTGAAGTGGAACGCATTCTGTTACAAGGACGCTGGCGTTGGCACATTAATAGTGTTGGGCTTACGGCAGCGCTTTGTGCCGATTTTGGAATGAATCCAAAGGAATATTATTTTTTTGGTATGCCGGTTTTCCTCGCCGGCATGCCACCCTGCTATTTAGACGCTGCAGAAAAACAGGAAGGCTTACTGTTTCCGTTACCATGCCGGACACTATCATATGAAGGTGTATCACGCCGCGATTGGCATGCTGTAAACCCGATCAGACCTGATAATGATTAACAATATCAGACACAGTAGTTCTCGTATGGCATCTGAGTATATGCAACTAGAAGCGTGAATAGGGAGAGTCATAATGAAAAGGACTATAGCGCAACTATTGCTAGTATTGCTGATATTGGATTGGACGGCAAAGAGCCATGCGGCAACACAATCCGAGGAAGACGACCTAGCTTTGGCCTATGGCGACAAGTCCTTTGTGACTATCGCCACTGGTTCCAAACAACCAATTGCTCGGGCACCGTCGGTGGCTTCTGTAATCACTGCAGAAGACATCGCGGCTATCGGTGCGGCGGATCTGGATGAAGTTCTGGAAACCGTGCCGGGCATTCACGTATCGCGTTCACCCATCGGCTACAACCCGA
Source organism: Gallionella sp. (assembly GCA_039923775.1). Taxonomy (GTDB): domain Bacteria; phylum Pseudomonadota; class Gammaproteobacteria; order Burkholderiales; family Gallionellaceae; genus Gallionella. The sequence continues at coordinate 1,369 of JBDTCC010000012.1, forward strand.
TCTATACCATCCGTGGCATTGATACTCAATATAATCCTGAAGTGCTGATGCTGGTGAATGGTATACCGATAACCGGCGTATTCGTCGGCAACCGATCACAAATCTGGGCCGGCATGCCGGTGTCAAACATTGCACGTATTGAGGTGATACGCGGACCGGGTTCGGCACTATATGGCGCTGATGCCTTTGCCGGTGTGATCAATATTATTACCAAGACCGCCGCCGAAATCAACGGTACACAACTCGGTGTACGCACCGGTTCATTCAACAGTAACGACGCCTGGATGCAATACGGTGGTACAGCGGGAAAATACGATGTCGCTGCCTACCTGCGCACAGGACACACCGATGGTCAGCACCAGATCATCGCTGCAGATGCGCTGTCCGGCACGACATTTTCTCTTGCACCGGGTCCGGTCAGCCTTGGCTATGATGCGATTGATGGCCGCATCGATTTGTCACGTGAAAAATGGCGTTTGCGTGCCGGGTTTCAGCAGCGTGACAATGTAAAATCTGGTGCTGGTGTTGCATCAGCATTGGACCCAACCGGGAAAAATTTTGGTGAACGAGTCAATACCGACCTGACCTATCAGGATGCGAATTTTGCGCCTAATCTGGATGTGACTGCACAAGCCAGCTATTTGTTTATCACTGAACAATCCGATCTGACGCTGTTTCCGCCAGGTGCCAATTTTGGTCTGGGGGCATTTCCGAACGGCGTAATCGGCAATCCCTACAAGTGGGAGCGTCACCTGCGTTTCAATGTGTCGGCAACCTATTCCGGATTGCAGAACCACAAACTGCGCCTTGGCACGGGTACGCAGAATGATGATCTGTACCGTACCCAGGAATCCAGGAATTACAACCTGGTCTATGTTTCCGGCCACGGATACCTGCCATCGCCATTGTCGGGCGGTCTAACGCAGATGACCGCCGCAGATATTTTCCTGACGCCGCATGCCCGTCGTGTGAACTATGTATACGCACAGGATGAATGGAACTTTACCCGCGACTGGTATTTAACGGCCGGTGTGCGTCATGACCAGTATTCCGATTTTGGCGGGACCACCAATCCGCGTATGGCGCTGGTATGGGATACGGCTTACAACCTGACCAGCAAGCTGCTCTATGGGCAGGCGTTTCGCCCACCATCGTTCGCCGAACTGTACAACATCAATAATCCGGTCGCACAGGGCAATCCCAATCTGAAGCCGGAAACCAATCAGTCTGTCGAACTGGCGTTTGACTGGAAGGCAACCAGCACTTTGCAGGCGAACTTGAACCTGTTTCGCTACCAGATGAAGGATATCCTGCGTTTTGTACAGAACCCGAATACCAGTTATACCGCACAAAATGCCGGCAAGCAGCACGGCCAGGGTATGGAAGTCGAACTGATCTGGGATGCGGCAGATAATCTGCGGCTATCGGGTAATTACGCGATGCAACATTCGATCGACGAAACGACTAATCAGGACCCGGGTAATGCGCCGCGGAATCATGTCTATGCCCGCGCCGACTGGGGCTTCATGCCGCGCTGGAAGATCGATACCCAGCTCAATTGGGTGGCCGATCGCAGGCGCGAGCCCGGTGATACCCGTCCGCCGGTCGCTGATTACCATACCGTGGACCTCACATTGCACAACAAAAATCAGCAAGGGGATTGGGATTTCGCTTTCAAGGTGTACAACCTGTTCGGTGCCAATGCACTCGAGCCATCCCCGGCACCCGGCCTGATTCCTTACGATTTGCCGGTGTCGCCACGCGCCGCGTTCGTCCAGCTAAGCCATCAGCTCTGATGGTTAGTATCCCGACAAATTTGCCGGGCATGCCCGTTCTTCCCGATCGGACAGAATTCAAATACAGGGCGTTCGCGCTTATGCTTGGCGTCATGTTGCTGATTATCACTGCGCTGACCGCAACCACGCCGACATGGGCAGCTGGGGAAAGCCAGATAGCGGTGCTCTATCCCGATATCGGTGAGCCCTATCGTCAAATTTTCACGGAAATAATTTCGGGTATAGAAGACAAGGTTGGTGCACCGGTAGCGAATTATCCGGTGAGAGCAGACACGAACATCAGTGTGCTGAAAACCAGTCTGAGTCTTCAGAATACCAAGGTGGTCATTGCTCTGGGTCGGCAGGGTATGAATACGGCTGAGGAGTTGCACAACTCCATCAAGGTGGTGGTGGGCGGCGTATTGTCGGTTCCTGAGGATGGCTTGCACGGACAGCCGGTGATCAGCCTGACACCTGATCCTGCGCTCCTGTTTTCACGCATGAAGGGGCTGATGCCGTCAGTGAAGCGCGTGTACGTTGTTTACAACCCGAATTTCAACGGTTGGCTGATGAAATTGGCCAGAGACGCCGCGCATGCCCAGGGGCTGGAATTGGTGGCTTACGAGGCACAGGATCTGCGCAAGGCGGTAGGATATTATCAGGAAATATTTTCCAGAGCCGACAGTCACAGTGATGTGTTGTGGTTGCCGCAAGATTCCACGACGGTGGAAGAAAGTTCGATACTGCCATTGGTATTGCAGGAATCGTGGAATAATAACCTGGCGGTTTTTTCCAGTAACTTTGGCTACGTGCGTCGCGGAGTGCTGTTTTCACTTTATCCTGACAACGTCGGGCTGGGGAAAAGTCTCGCCGGTTTGGCTCAGGACATATTGGTTTCGGGCGAATATGGTAAGCATGGGTTGATGCCGTTGCGCAATGTGCAAAGTGCAGTCAATGCGCGTACTGCAAAGCACTTGGGCCTGAATCCCAGCCGCCTGAAGAGCTTCGACACGATCCTTCCTGATCAATAAATATAATTGCCCATGAAGAATATTCTCAACAAATTCCTCCAGAAGTACACCTTCAGAAGCCAGCTTGGCATTACGATCGCGCTCGGGATTTTATTGCTGGCGCTATTTTCCTCGCTGGTCGGGTCGTGGCAGAGCAATGAACGTGTGCGCGCCAACCTGCTGGCGCAGGGACGGCATATTACCGAAAGTCTCGCCCGCCAGAGCGTCCTCGCGCTGATTTATGCTTCGGCTGAAAATGCTTCAGGGGCGGTAAATACCACCATGGCTTTCCCCGGTGTAATCGGGGTGGAAATACGCGACGTAAATCGGCACGAATTGTTGAAACGCGGAAGCACTGACTTTGCAGAATTTTCCATGACATTCAATTCTGCAAACTCACAAGATGAGGCAGTCCTCGATCAGGAAAACCGAAATGCGTGGCGCTTTGTGGCACCGGTATACACACACCCTCCCGCCGAATCGCCATTCAATGTGCAGACGACTTCGCCCGAGTTGCTCGGCTATGTTTCGGTGGTGATGAGCAAGGCAGTACTTGCCCGGACAACGACTGATATTTTCATCGTAAACATGGCCACATCGTTTTCTTTCGCATTGCTGTTCCTGCTCATGATCCGCTTTCTGACCAATCGCATGACGCGACCGCTTAACCAGTTGTCGGACAGCATGGGGCGCGCCAAGGCCGGAGAATCAGAGGTGCGTGCCGTGCTGAGCGGTCCCAAGGATATCGCCGATATGGCACATGCCTTCAATAGCATGATGGCGGTGCTGGAAGAGCGCGAGGACGCGCTACGGGTTGCCGCGATTGCCTTCGAGATTGAAGAAGGCATGATCGTGACTGACAGCGATGAGGTGATCATTCGGGTCAACCGTGTTTTCACGAAATTGACCGGTTACAGTGCCGAGGAAGCGATCGGCAAGAAATTGAACATGATCAAATCTGATCGCGACGATGACAGGTTCTACCCGCGCATGCGGGAAGTTTTGCATCGCGACAATTACTGGCAGGGAGAAATCTGGAATCGCCACCAGAACGGAGAAAGCTACCCGGAATGGCTGACCATCACGGCCGTGGTTGGAAAAGACGGCGGTATCACGAATTATATTTGTGCATTTTTTGATATCACCGAACGCAAGCTGGCCGAGGAAAAGATCCACAACCTGGCGTTTTATGACCCGCTCTGCCAGTTGCCCAACCGGCGGTTGCTGTTTGACCGTTTGCATCAGGCAGTGACGACCAGCGCGCGCACCAGGAACTGCGCCGGTCTGCTGTTCATCGATCTCGATAATTTCAAGATGCTGAATGACACCAGGGGTCACGACATCGGCGATTTGTTATTGATAGAAGTGGGGCTTCGCCTGCGTGCCTGTATACGCGAGAGCGATACGCTGGCGCGTTTGGGCGGGGATGAGTTCGTGGTGTTGCTGGAAGGATTGAGTGCAGACAGAAGCGAGGCCGCGATGCAGGCGCGGGAGGTGGGTGAAAAAATGCTCAACGACCTTACCCAGCCCTACATGCTCAAAAATGTCGAGCATTTCAGCACCGCAAGTATAGGTATATCCCTGTTCATCAATTATCGGCAGAATCTTGATGATCTGCTCAAACAGGCCGACACGGCAATGTATGCGGCTAAAAAGGCCGGGCGCAACACCCTGCGTTTCTTTGATCCTGCCATGCAGGAGGCGCTGGAAATGCGCAGCCAGCTTGAAGCCACAATCCGGAAGTCGTTGCCAAAACATGAATTCAAGCTTTTCTACCAGGTGCAGGTGGACGGCACGCATCGCCCGATCGGTGCCGAGGCATTGGTACGCTGGGAACATCCGGAACGGGGCCTGATTTTCCCGGACAAATTCATTCCGATTGCGGAAGATACCGGGCTGATATTACCCCTGGGCAAATGGGTGTTGGAGACGGCTTGTGCACAACTAAAAAAATGGGAGAGCGATCCGCTGAGTAGCGGATTGACGCTGGCTGTGAACGTTAGCGCGAAACAGTTCCGTCAACCGGATTTTACAAAACAGGTGAGCGATATAATCGCGCAAAGCCTGATAAATCCCGCGCGTCTCAAACTTGAATTGACCGAAAGCACGGTGCTCGACAATGTCGCCGACACGATCGCCAAGATGCATGCGTTAAAAAAGATCGGGGTGAGTTTCTCGATGGATGATTTTGGTACGGGTTATTCATCGCTGGCCTATCTGACCCAGTTGCCTCTGGATCAGCTGAAGATAGACAAATCATTCGTGCAAAACATCGGCACAAAATCCAGCGATGCGATGATCATTCAAACCATTATCGGCATGGCCAACAATCTGGGCATCGAAGTGATTGCAGAGGGTGTGGAAACAGAGGCGCAGCTTGATTTTCTCGGGGGAGCCGGTTGCCTGCTCTATCAGGGATACCTGTTTGGGCGTCCGGTCCCGGCAAAGGAATTTGCTGCCGCATTATTGAAATAGCCGGAGCCTGCAAGACCGCATCTGGGCATTTGCGTTGACGAATGTGCGATGCGATCTGATGAGACAGCGCAGAACCCTGAACAGAATGAAGCTATTTTGTCAGGCCGGCCCGTGCCCGTGCGATCGCCGCTTCAACTTGCTGCGGCGCGGTTCCCCCGATGTGGTTACGGCTGGCAAGCGAACCTTCCAGCGATAAAACCTGGTATACATCCTCACCGATATGTGTTGAAAACTGTTGCAATTCGGCAAGGCTGATGTCGCTCAAATCGCAGCCACGCTGTTCGGCAAAGCGCACCGCCACAGCCACAGTTTCATGGGCATCGCGGAACGGCACACCTTTTTTGACCAGATAGTCAGCCAGATCGGTGGCGGTGGCGTAGCCCTGCAAAGCTGCATTGCGCATGGCATCAGGCTTGACCCGGATGCCGGCGATCATGTCGGCGTAGATGCGCAAAGTCTGTGTCAGCGTGTCCACTGTATCGAACAGCGGTTCCTTGTCTTCCTGGTTGTCCTTGTTATAAGCCAGGGGCTGGCCCTTCATCAGTGTCAGCAGCGCGACCAGATGGCCGTTAACGCGCCCGGTTTTGCCGCGCACCAGTTCCGGCACATCGGGATTCTTTTTTTGCGGCATGATCGACGAGCCGGTGCAGAAGCGGTCGGCGATGTCGATGAAGCCGAAGCGCGGGCTCATCCACAGGATTAGTTCTTCGGAGAAGCGCGACAGATGCGTCATGACCAGCGCGGCACAGGCGGTGAATTCGATGGCGAAGTCGCGATCCGAAACAGCATCCAGCGAGTTCTCACACACGCCGTCAAAGCCGAGCAGCTCCGCGACGTATTCTCGCTTAATCGGATAGCTGGTCCCGGCCAGCGCTGCAGCACCCAGCGGCAGACGGTTCACGCGCTTGCGGCAATCGCGCAGGCGTTCCGCATCGCGCTTGAGCATTTCGAAATAGGCCATCAGGTGGTGGGCGAAGCTGATCGGCTGGGCAACCTGCAAATGGGTAAAGCCGGGCATGATGGTCTGGGTATGCTGTCCGGCAAGATCGAGCAGCGCACTTTGCAATGCCCCGATCAGCCCAAGCAGATCGTCTATCGCATGGCGCAGGTACAACCTGATATCGGTCGCGACCTGATCGTTGCGCGAGCGACCGGTATGCAGTCTTTTCCCTGCATCCCCGACCAGTGTGGTGAGACGCTTTTCGATGTTGAGGTGCACGTCTTCCAGATCCAGCGACCAGTCGAATTCGCCGCTGATGACTTCATTTTCGATCTGTGCGAGCCCGCGCTTGATATCCTTCAGGTCGGCTGCGGAGATGATGTTGCATACCGCCAGCATCTGCGCATGGGCGAGCGACCCCTGAATATCGAACATGGCGAGCTTGTGGTCGAAGCCCACAGACGCGGTGTAGCGTTTTACCAATTCTGCCACCGGTTCGGCGAATCGTCCCGACCAGGTATCTTTATCTTGCATTGCCGCCCCCAATTGTTCCAAAATGAACCATGAAAAATCCAAGGCTTAGGCGCCATGAATAAGGCGCTAAGTATAAAACAAAATGCCAGACCGGATGGGTTGCCGAATTTCCGCAACCTCGGCACACTGTTGCGCATACTGATAATAAGCAACGGGCTAGCATTGCTGCAGGCTATCCTGCAGGCGGGCAGCTGGACGGAAGTGGCGCAGCGCATGATGCAGATCAACACGTTGCTGACACCTGTGCTGCTCACCAGTCTGCTGTTGTTATGGGCGGCACAGCCGTGGCTAAAACGGATTGCCTACCGTCGCGGCGCGCTGGCGGTCACCACATTGGTGGTTGTGCTGACGCTGTCGATATACGTTTTCGGCGGGGAGTTATATCGTTCGCCCGAGAACACCGGCGGCTCTTTCGATGTGATGCGTTGCGGGTTGCTCAGCGCGATGGTGAGCGGTATTTTGCTGCTGTATTTCCGGCTGCGCTCAAGGGTATTGTCGCGAGCTTTGAGCGATGCCCGTCTGCAGGTATTGCGCGCGCGCATCCGTCCGCATTTTCTGTTCAATACGATCAACGCCGTGCTGGGTATTGTGCGCGCCCAACCCAAACAGGCGGAAGCCGCGCTGGAGGACATGGCCGATTTGTTTCGTATGGCCATGTCGGATGCCGAGGACCTCGCGCCGCTGGGGCGGGAGATTCAATTGAGCAAACAATATCTGGCGTTGGAGCAAATGCGGATGGGTGACCGGCTGCGCGTGGATTGGCAAATTCAGGACGTGCCGGATGATGTGCTGATTCCGCCGCTATTGTTGCAGCCCTTGCTGGAGAATGCCGTTTATCACGGTATCGAACCACTGTCCCAGGGTGGCAGCATCAGTGTTGCGCTGCATCGCAACGGTGATGAAGTGCACCTCAGGGTGGAAAATCCCTGTCCGGTACGTGCCGATGTGTCCCATCTGGGCAATCGGGTCGCATTGCGTAACATTCGTGAACGGCTGGATTTGCTCTTTGATGTCGAGGCGAGCTATCAGGTTGAAAACGGCAAAGACTTTTACCGCGTGGAAATCACATTTCCGTATGTGTCACATGCAAAGGAGCAACCCTCATCATGAACGACATCGAGCTGGCCTTGCGTGTTTTTATCGTTGAAGATGAGCCCCCGGCGCGCAATCGGCTGCGTGACTTGTTGAACGATTGCAGCGCGCAGCTGGCCCTGGATGTGGTGGGCGAGGCAGGCAATGGCCTGGAGGCATTGGACAAGCTCGCGGAGATCACTGCCGATGTGGTGCTGCTGGATATCCGCATGCCGCAAATGGACGGCATCGAACTCGCACAACACCTGAACAAGCTGCCCAAGCCGCCGGTGGTGATTTTCACCACCGCTTACGATGCCTACGCGATCAAGGCATTCGATCTGCACGCGATCGATTATTTGCTCAAGCCAATACGGTTGGGGCGGCTGTTCGAGGCGCTGAATCGGGCGCGTGAAGCGGTGCCAATAGAAACCGAGGCATTGCGCGAACTGCTGCCTGAGCCGCGCAAAAACCTGTCCATCCACGAGCGCGGCAAGATCCATCTGATCGCCATCGAGGAAGTGCTGTATCTGCGCGCCGAATTGAAATACATCACGGTGCGCACCGCCGATCGGGAATATTTGATCGAAGAATCGCTCAACGCACTGGAAAAGGAATTTATCACACGCTTTGTGCGTATCCACCGCAACACCCTGATTGCCAAGGATGCGATAGCAGGCTTTGAAAGGGGTGGCGACGAAGGTGAAAGCGGCTGGATGGTAAAACTCAAGGGTATGGATGAGCCGCTTGCAATCAGCCGTCGGCAACAGCATATCGTCAAGGAATTCAGCAGAGCCTAGTTATATTAACTGGATACCTCCGCGCGCATTTACGGTATTTCATGTGCCGTACTGTATGACAGATTGCCAGACAAGCAACTTCTGCGCGTAGCTTATTCCGGCATTGGCCGGACTCGTGGAGGGCAAACGCTGATATTGCAGCGGGGCCGATTCTAGCGAAGGCCGAATGTACTTCATGAAACACTGCTCGGCCTTGGCACCGTTGAAGAATACCCGTGCGACATTTGGATGAGTGATGAAAAAGGATTTGAAATCATTGGGCGCTGCCGAATCGGTTTTGATGCTGGAATCCAGACTGCCTGCGCGGACACATGAATCGAGCACATCCCATAGCGCGATTCCGCAGTAGCGCAGGATATCCAGCCGTTCCTTGTAGGGCAGGTCGGGACGTGCACCAACCAGCTCGCCCATGATGGTCCAGAAGACATTTCTCGGATGGGCATAGTATTGGTCTGCAGCAAGCGATACCTTCCCCGGCATGCTACCCAGGATAAGCACTGTTGAAGCAGTGTTCCCAACAGGTTCAAAACAGAAAACACGTTTCATATGAATTCAGGGCAGGAGTGCCTGCTGGTCACTCGATCCGGGGAGTCAATGCGTGGCAGCTGGAGATTTGTTATCCTTGGCCACAATGGTGTTGTCCAGACTGTAATAGCGCTTGCGGTTGGTATTGACGGAAGGCAGATAACTTCTGGTTTCTGCATAGGGCAGTTTTTCGTGCAATGTCTGAAATACCTGTGGCGGGCTGAGACTGTTGATCCTCTGCAAGCCGTCGACAAAGCGTTGTTTGCCTTTCGCCGCAGTAAAGGCTCGCATCACATTGGAGGGGCCGGTGTTGTAGGCAGAAATGACGCAGTAGTCACGCGAAGTCCGGTCGTCTACGCCACCCAATTGCTCATAGGTCAACACGCTCAGATACGCGGCACCCAGTTCGATGTTGTTGCCGGCATCGAGCAGATAATCGGGAGAAGGTGCGAGGTCCTGATTTTTGGCGCGGCGGTATGCTTCGCGGCCGCCGCTGGTCGGAACCAGTTGCATCAACCCGTAAGCCGGGGCACCGCTGACTGCAAGCGGGTTGAAACTGCTTTCGGTGCGTATCACACCCAGCACCAGACTGGGGCTGACGTTATACTGTTTTGCATATTTTCGTACGGTTTGCAGATACCTCTGGGCCTTTTGGTCCTCGAAGTTGGCCACCATTCTGATCACGACGTAGCGTACCGATTTTTCGCCGCTGTCGGTTTGTATCTTGCGCGTCCTGGCCTGAACCAGCATCTTGTCGGCAAAACTGGCCGCTGATTCCGGTGTGTTGATCTCCCTGCCTGCATCGTTCAATACCAGGCCCAACAGAAAAGGGGTACTTTTGCCGTTCAAATTGACGGCCTTGTCGGAAAACACATCCACCGATGCCGGGTCATCCGGTGTGAGCAGCGTGGTGATGATGGCATTTTTCAGGCTCGCGTCGGCATTTTCATCCAGTGTTTCCACACTGATCTCGCCGCGCTCAAAATCCACGATGGCACGGCTCCTGTATTGCCTGTTGTATTTGACGTAGGTTTTGCGTCCCGGTAGCCGCGTTTCCCGGGTTCCCCACTTCTTGTTCACATTGCCGGACAGGGTTGCCATCAACCTGTCGAAATCCCGCTTGGCAACGCGCAAATCGCGGGCGAGCTGCACGGGGTCGCGCTTCCACTGGTCACGCTTGTGTTCGAGAAGTATTTTTGCCGCGGCCTTGGGGTCGTTGCTGGAGGCGATCTTGCCGAGGTTTCTTGCACTGCTGCTGTTTGCAATATCCAGCAGGCTATCCAGCTTCACACCGCCGTTCTGCGAAGCGCAGGAGACAAGGACGAGCAGGGCAAGTAACGCAAGCAGGGCTTTTACGGTCATGACTCACCTCGTTCACAGGCAACCATATCCGGATGGGATGGCCGGAACAGTTTTGCAGCTTATCCGTATTATCCGCTGTTGCGCAAGCCGGTCGCAATGCCGTTGATGGTGAGGTGAATGGCGTGCTTGACCTGCTCGTCCTTGTCTCCGGCGCGATGGCGCTGCAGCAGCGCGACCTGCAAATGGTTGAGCGGATCAATGTAGGGTGTGCGGGTCTGCAGACTGCGCGCGAATGTCGGATTGTCCTGCAATAGCGTGGTATTGCCGGTTACCTTGAACAGCATCTTCACGGTATCTTCCCATTCGCGTTCGATCATGCCAAAAATATGTTCGCGCATTCCGGCGTCATCCACCAGCTCGGCATAGCTGGAAGCGATACCCATGTCGGTCTTGGACAACACCATGTCCATGTTTGATATCAGGCCGCGGAAAAATGGCCATTCCTTGTACATCGCGCGAAGCCGACCCAAGCCGGCATCGCCTTCGTTGACGATGAATTGCTTTACCGCGCTGCCAAAACCGTACCAACCCGGCAGCAGGGCGCGGTTCAGTCCCCAGCTGAACACCCAGGGAATCGCGCGCAGATCCTCGATACGGTCGGATGCCTTGCGTGCAGAGGGACGGCTGCCGATGTTCAGCTCGGCGATCTCGCGTATCGGCGTGGCCGAGAAGAAATATGTGTTGAAGCCGGGTGTCTCGTATACCAGTTTGCGATAGGCTGCAAAAGCATACAGGCTGAGCTGTTCCATGATGCGCATGTATTCCGGGTTGCCGTCTGCGTCATGCGGGTGATCCAACAGGGTGGCTTCGAATGTCGCTGCAATCAGAGTTTCGAGATTGCGCCTGCCGATCTCGGGATTGGAATATTTGCTGGAGATGACCTCGCCCTGTTCGGTGATACGGATCTGCCCGTTCACGCTGCCCGGCGGTTGCGCCAGGATCGCATCGTAGCTTGGGCCGCCGCCGCGTCCGACCGTGCCACCGCGGCCGTGGAACAGGCGCAGCTCGACGCCGTGTTTGGCGAATACTTTCACCAGCTCTACTTCGGCCTTGTACAACTCCCAGTTGGCCGTCACATAGCCGCCGTCCTTGTTGCTGTCCGAATAGCCGAGCATGACTTCCTGCGTATTGCCGCGGCTGCCCAGCAGGCTGCGATAATACGGAAGCGAGAACAGTTCATCCATGATGACCCCGCAACCGCGCAGGTCTTCGATGGTCTCGAACAGCGGAATGATGTTGATGTGCAACTGGTGAGAGCCTGCTTCCAGCAAATCCACCTGTTGCAACATCAGCGCGAGTTCGAGCATGTCGCTGACCGATTCGGTCATGGAGATGATATGGTTGGGCAGGGCAGCGCGGCCAAAACGCCGGTGAATCTGCGCGGCGGCCTGCATGATGCGCAATTCACTTTGCGCCACGCTGCCATATTGATCAATCTCGACTAACAACGACTTGTTGTCCTGCAACGCAGCGAGCAGTATTTTGCGGCGTGCGGTCTCATCCAGGTCGGGGTAATCCGGCTGACCCCCGCTGCGCGAGAATAGTTCGGAGACGGTCTGTTCGATAACGGCACTGTGCTGGCGCATATCCAGCGGAGCGAGATGGAAGCCGAATACCTCGACGGCGCGGCGCAGGTTGGCCAGCCGCCCGCGCGCCAGGTAAACGGCCCCGTGTTGGTACAACGAGTCGATCAGCACATCCAGATCTGCGATGAACTCGCGGGGCGATGCATAGGGTTCGGAGCTTTTTACGACGGGACGAAGTTTTGCCACTTCGTGTCCCAATAACCTTGCGGTAGCCGACAAGCGCGAATAGATCAGGATCAGCGCGCGCCGGTAGGGTTCGTCAATACGATGTGCGGCCATGTCGGGGGAAGCATCGGAAAGCTTGCGCAATGCGTCACTGACATCGGCAAGCCGGTCTGTCAGGCTAAGGCGCGTACCGAGAATATGGGTCTCTTCCAGATAATGTTCGAACGCCAACGCAGAATGCTGCTGCACTGCGTCCAGCATTACGTCGTGGGTGACGAACGGGTTGCCGTCACGATCACCGCCGATCCAGCTACCGACGTGTAGCAGCGGCGGAACCTTGATGTTTTTGTCGAAGCGTGCTTCGAGCTGGTTTTCCAGGTTGGCGTAGACCTTCGGTATTTCGTTGAGGAAGGTATAGCGATAAAATTCCAGGCCGTTCTTGATCTCGTCGCGCACATTCAGTTTGGTGGTGCGCAACATGTGCGTCTGCCAAAGGATCAGCACGAAACGGTGCAGCGCGTTTTCGTTTTCAGCCAGATCTTCGGGAGTCATGTCCATGCGGTCGCGATCCGACATCAGGCGCGAAATGATCAATTGGCAATCGAGGATGCTCTTGCGTTGTACCTCGGTGGGATGCGCAGTCAAAACCGGCGCGATCAAAGCTTTATCCAGGAAGGTCTGCAGCGTTTCCTTGCTGATATGCTTTTTCTCTGCGCGATCAAGGGCCAGCAGCAGGCTTCCGTCCTTGGGTGCGTTTCCTGACTTGAGGTGAGCGCGATGGCGGCGGTTGTGGTGCAGGTCCTCCGCGATGTTGGACAGTTGCGAAAAATAACTGAATGCGCGTACTACAACCAAGGCGTCGCTGGGTGAAAGTGCATCCAGGATGCGTACCAGCTGAACATGGTCACGGTCATCCTGGCTCTTGTGGAAAGTGACTGCGGCACGGCGGACGCTCTCGATAAGCTGAAAGGATGCCTCGCCCTCCTGCTCACGCAGCGTGTCGCCGAGAATACGGCCGAGCAGGCGCACATCTTCGCGCAGTGGCAGATCTTTACTGGAAATATCGGTAGGGGTGGAAATCAGGTTCATCGCATTCTCGGGGCAAAAGCACGGCACGCCTTATGTTAGAATACAGCATAGGCAGTTCGTTAATTTATAAAAAAATCAGGCACAAATTTCTGGAAAAAATCACATGGATCTGAAGCACCTTCAAGCCCCCCCGCGATTAGTGATAGCCTCGCGTGAAAGCGCGCTCGCGATGTGGCAGGCGGAACATATACGTGACATGCTGAGCGCATTATATCCGCAAACCGAGGTTAGTATATTGGGCATGACCACGCAGGGAGACCAGATACTGGATGTCACACTGTCCAAAATCGGCGGCAAGGGTTTGTTCGTCAAAGAGCTGGAAACCGCGCTGGAAGACGGTCGAGCCGACCTCGCCGTGCATTCTCTGAAAGACGTGCCGATGAATCTGCCGGATGGTTTTGTGTTGGCCGCAATCGGCGAACGTGAGGATCCGCATGATGCATTTGTCTCGAACGAACACGAGAATCTGGCGGCATTGCCGGCGGGCAGTGTGGTGGGTACGTCCAGCCTGCGCCGCGAAAGTCAGTTGCGCGCGCGCTTTCCACATCTTGACGTCCGGCCGTTGCGGGGCAACGTGCAAACCCGTTTGCGCAAACTGGACGAGGGGCAATATGCCGCAATCATCCTGGCGGCTGCCGGATTGAAGCGTCTGGGTCTGGGTGATCGCATACGCGGCATTATTTCCAGCGAGGAAAGTTTACCGGCAGTGGGGCAGGGTGCGCTGGGCTTTGAATGTCGTGCCGACCGTGCCGATTTGATTGCTTTGCTGCAACCGCTACACCATCCGGATACCGCAGCATGTGTGCTGGCGGAACGCGCCCTGAGCCGTTCTCTGGGAGGAAGTTGCCAGGTGCCGCTGGGCGGATTTGCCGAAGTCAAAAACGGCAAGCTGCGTATGCGCGGTTTTGTCGCCAGCCCTGATGGCAAGCGCATGCTGCAATCCGAGTTGATGGGTGAAGTCGCTCATCCTGAAGAACTGGGCAACAGAATAGCCGATGAATTGCGCGCACAGGGTGCTGATGTAATCCTCGCCGAACTGGCTTTCTAATACTGTCGTGGCCGGGATCCGGCTGCGATGGTATACCCGGCGTTGCCGGAAAAATGGAATTCTTCGCATGGATTAAGGAACGGGGGTTTCGTGCAGAACATCACTCACAATCTCCCTCTGGCCGGATTCAAGGTTGTCGTCACCCGACCGCGTGACCAGGCCTTGAAACTGGCGCAGAAGATCGAACAGGCGGGCGGTGTTCCGCTGCTGTTCCCACTGCTGGAGATAACCCCGGTGCAGGATGCTACTGCGCTGAATGAGCAGGTCGCCCGTCTCGGGCAATTTAACATGGCTGTGTTTGTCAGTCCCAATGCCGTGCACTATGGCGTCGCCGCGATACGCTCGTCAGGTGCGGTTCCCGATTCACTCAAAATTGCCACGGTCGGCCAGGGCAGCGCGCAGGCCCTGCGTGAATCGGGAATCACAAGTGTTATTGCACCCACCAAACGTTTCGACAGCGAAGGATTGCTGGCTTTGCCGGAATTGCAGCATGTTGCCGGATGGCGCGTGATGATATTTCGCGGCGATGGGGGACGCGAGTTGCTGGGAAATACACTGAAGGAACGCGGCGCGGCGGTGGAATATGCATCCTGCTACCGGCGCAGTAAACCGCAGCAGGACAAAAGCGTGTTGATGGCCTCGGTGCCGGATGCCATCATCGTGACCAGCAGCGAAGCATTGGATTACCTGTGGCAGATGCTCGATGACAACGAACAGGATGTATTGCGTAAC
Source organism: Gallionella sp. (assembly GCA_039923775.1). Taxonomy (GTDB): domain Bacteria; phylum Pseudomonadota; class Gammaproteobacteria; order Burkholderiales; family Gallionellaceae; genus Gallionella. The sequence goes on from JBDTCC010000012.1 coordinate 16,481, forward strand.
ACGGCTTTATTTGTACCGCATGCGCGCATTGCCCGGCTGGCACGCGAACAGGGATGGGCCCGGGTGCAAGTGACCACTTCCGGAGATGACGTGATGTTATCGGCTTTGATAACATGGGCCGGCCAAAGCAAAAGTCGACAGGGGAAAAAGGAACAGGCTTGACCAGGGATCAATTGCCGGTATTCGGGGGTAGAATCGATCACCCGCAGCGCTCTCGATGAATCATGTTTCCGTTATGAAAGGTATTTAATGAGCGAGCAAATCTCACCACCTGAAAATTCCGCACCGGAAACCCCGGCTACGGCAGACCAGCCACGCAAGGCTCACAAAACTTCTGTGGCGGATGTCTCCGCGCACATCAGCATCACGCAATTGACGCTGGCGGTACTGGTGATGATATTCCTGTGGCAATGGCTGGATGGACATCGTGCGATCAGCGACATGCAGCAGCAATTGGCGGAAAAGATTGCCGAGATGGACGGGAACAGCAAGGCCACCCAGGTGTTGCTGGCTCAGGACCAGGATCAGGTTCGCGAACTGTCAGGCAAAGTCGCAACGATGGAATCGCGCTATGCCGAGTCGCAAAGCCAGCGCGTCGCGCTGGAAAATCTGTATAACAACCTTTCGGCGAACAGTGATGAATCCGCGCTGTCCGAGGTCGAACAGATGCTGCTGATCGCAGAGCAACAATTGCAGTTGTCGGCCAATGTGAGGGCTGCGCTGATCGCCATGGAAACTGCCGATTCGCGTTTGCAACGCATGAACAGGCCGGCATTCAGCGGGCTGCGCCAGGCTATCAATAACGATATGAGCAAGTTGCGTGCACTGCACGAAGTGGATATCACCGGTATCAACCTCCGGCTTAATAATCTGATCGCGGCTGTTGACCTGATGCCGCTGGCCTATCAGCAACGCGGGGTCGGCGAAGTCGCCGCGCAAGCCGTTCCGCCCAAAGATGAAAAAACCTGGCAGAAGCTGCTGCGCGAAGTCTGGAATGAACTGAGGCAGCTGGTGCGTATTGAAAACACCGAAAAGGCAGAGATTCCCCTGCTACCGCCCAATCAGGAATTTTTCCTGCGCGAAAATCTCAAGTTGAGCTTGCTGTCGTCACGTCTTGCCTTGTTGTCACGCGACGAATCGAGTTTCAGACAGGGACTGAAAACGGCACAACTATGGACCATGCGTTATTTTGATGCGAAGTCGAGCGAGAGCAAGCGGATGTCGGAAGAGCTGAAAACACTGGCTGCGTCCGACATCAGCGTCAAATTGCCTGATATCAGCGCCAGTCTGCAAGCGGTGCGCAACTATCGCCTGACACGTGGAAATGATCCGATAGCGAGCTTCGAGGTGAAACCCAAGCAATCCAAGCCGGGGTTGGGGAAACCACCCAAAGCGGGTTCTACGGCAAAGCCGAAATCCGGTTCGATGAAACGTCCTGCAACGCCAAAAGCCGCTACGGAAATGCCTGTAAAGGCTAAGCAATGAAATACCTTGCGTGGATAATCGGGCTGTTTGCTGTTGCGGTGGCACTCGCCACCCTGTCGCGCAATCCTGCCTATGTGCTGCTGGTCTATCCGCCCTATCGTGTCGAAGTCTCGTTCACACTGTTCATTTCGCTGTTGCTGCTGACCTTCTTGTTCGCCTATGGGCTGTTGAGAATGATCGCCGGTGTCCTGCAGCTGCCGGGGTATGTGCGAAAGTTTCGTGCTGATCGCAGGCAAGCCAAGATCCGTAAATTGTTGAATGAGGAGCTTGGCGCATTTTTAGAGGGCCGGTATGCCGATTCGGAAAAGGCCGCAAAGCGTGCGATGAAACTGGGCGATACCGCCGACTTTCACCATATCATCGCGGCGCGTTCCGCCCATGAATTGCGTGAATACAAAAAGCGCGATGCCTATTTGTCCGATGCCGAAGGCAAGAAGTCCGGAGATTCCACGATGCGCCTGGTGACGACCGGGAAATTCCTGCTTGACCAGCATGATAGCCGTGGCGCTTTGAATATCCTGCAGGAGATACGTGACAGCGGGGTCAAAAATCATCTGGGCGCATTGTCACTGGAACTGAAGGCGAACCAGCAGGCGGGCAATTGGGACGAGGTATTGAACGTGCTCTACCAGCTCGATAAACGGGCGGGCATCGATGCGACGCAATTGTCGCAACTGCGCCAACAGGCCTGGCTTGGGAAAATCCGCCAGCAGAAGGATTTGACCGGACTGATTCATTGCCTGAAAGACATTCCTGCCGATTACAAACGGCGCGGCAAGATCGCTTCAACTGCGGCGCGCGCGCTGATTCAATACGGCGGGGACTCCCTCGCGCAGCAACTGCTGACCGATAGTCTGAATGCACAATGGGACAGCGAACTGGTTGCGATATATGGTGATTGCAAATCCGGCGATGCGGTGGCGCAAATCAAGCAGGCCGAAAAATGGCTGGCGCATAACAATCAGGATGCCGGGCTGCTGCTTGCGCTAGGGAAGTTGTGTTTCCACCAAAAACTGTGGGGCAAGGCGCAAAACTATCTGGATGCGAGCATCAGTATCGCGCCCGGTCATGCCGCCTATAATGTCCTCGGCGAGCTTGCGGAACGTCTTGGGAAACCCGCCGAGGCGCTCAAGTATCGGCAACAGGCGGTGGCGCTGAAAGCTGGATAAAACAGGTACAGGATCGAGGGAAAAGGGACAGAGGAAAGATGCAAGTGAGACGCTGTACGCGCCTTGAACCTTGAACCTTGAACCTTGAACCTTGAACCTTAGTATTTCAGGCCCTAGTTCTTGGGGGCGAAGGTGAACGCGTCCGAGAAAAATGCTTCATTGGGTAGTCCGCGCTGGGCAGTGAAATCGCGGTGTGCCGCTTCCACGACCACGGGCGCGCCGCAGGTGTACACCTCGTAGGCCGATAAATCGCTGTAGTCATCCAGCACCGCCTGATGAACAAACCCGGTGCGGCCTTGCCATGCGTCTTCCGGCAGGGCATCGGAAAGTACCGGCGTAAATTTGATACCGTTTGCTTCCCATTGCCTGGCTTTGTCGAGCATGTACAAATCCGCCAGTTTGCGCGCTCCCCAGTAAAAGTGCATCGGTCGTTTGACACCGATGTAAAGCGCATGCTCGATGATCGCCTTGATCGGTGCGAAGCCGGTGCCGCTGGCGACAAAGATGATCGGTTTGTCCGAATCTTCGCGCAGAAAGAATGTGCCCAGCGGTCCTTTGAAACGAAGTATGTCGCGTTCTTTCATTACCTCGAATACACGGTGGGTGAATGTTCCCCCGGTGATGTTGCGTATATGCAGTTCAAGAAATTCATCATCGTGTGGTGCATTGGCCAGCGAGAAGCTGCGCGGTTTCTCATCCTTGAGCAGGATATCCACATATTGTCCGGCCAGGAACTGCAGGCGTTCATTTGCGGGCAATTTGAGCGAGATCACCATAACATCCGGTGCCGGCTTTTCCATTTTTTGCACGCGGCATGGAATGGTCCTGACCTGAATGTCATTGACCGCACTCACTTCACGGCATTCCAGCACCAGGTCGGACAGAGGCATGGCGCAGCAGAACAGCGCCATGCCCGCAGTCTTTTCAGCCTCGCTCAACGTGCTTTCCTGATACGTCCCATAATTCACCTGCCCGGCCACAACCTTGCCCTTGCATGTTCCGCACACCCCGTCACGACAACTGTATGGCAGTGTGTAGCCGTGCTTGAGCGCGGCTTCGAGGATGGTCTCGTGTTCCTCGATCGGAAAGTTGTGGCCACTGGGTTGAATAACTGCTTTGAACGTCATGATGAATCTGTGGGTTACGCGAAAACATGAATTTTAACGCATAATCATGCAATGAGACGCTTGTTGATTGTAGGCAGTGGTGATGTTGCGCTGCGAGCGATACCCATGCTGATAAAGGGTTATCGTGTGTTTGCACTGGTGCGCGATCCGGCCAGGTTCGCGGCGTTGCGCGCGCTGGGGGCGATCCCGGTGCCGGGTGATCTGGATGATAGAGCCAGCCTTGCACGCATCGCCGGATTGGCTGATACGGTGCTGCATCTTGCACCGCCTCCGAATAACGGTGTGCTCGACATGCGGACGCGCAATTTGCTCAGCGTGCTGTCGCAAGGACACGGCCAGGGGAAAAGCCCGCCCAGGCGGCTGGTATACATCAGCACCAGCGGTGTATATGGCGATTGCGGCGGAGCGTGGGTGAGCGAGAACCATCCGCTTCATTCCACTTCGGCACGCTCGCAACGGCGCGCGGAAGCGGAGATGCAGATACGAGCTTGGGCGAAACGTAACCGGGTGAATGCCAGCATCCTGCGCGTGCCCGGAATCTACGCGGCGGATCGTCTGCCGCTAAGCCGTTTACAGCAGGGCACACCCGGGATCCTCGACAGCGAAGACAGCTACACCAACCATATCCATGCGGATGATCTGGCGTGCATCAGCGTCGCAGCATTGCAGCGCGGGAAAGCGTGTCGCGTGTACCACGCCAGCGACGATAGTCAGCTGAAGATGGGCGAATATTTTGACCGGGTGGCCGATGCATTCGGTTTGCCTCACGTTCCGCGCATCAGCCGCGCGGAAGCGCAACGCGTGTTGTCGCCGACGCTGTTGTCGTTCATGAATGAATCGCGCCGCCTGACCAATCTGCGCATGAAGAAAGAGTTAAAAGTGAAGCTGGCTTACCCGACTGTGGCCGACTTTCTTGTCACGATCAGGCACCTCCCGACTTGAGCAAAGTCATCCGGCCTGAATAAAGTCACCCGGTACTCTGCAATTTTTTCTCATGCATGTGGAGCAGCAACTCCTGCCTGATCTTGTATAGCCTGGTCTTGACCAGATCCTCGTTTTTGCCACCCAGACGCATCAGGATACGCTGGCCTATGGAAAGCTTTTCAAGGTCAGGGTTGGCATATTGGTAAAGCACATTGGGCTGAACAAGCTTTACCGGTTCACCGGGGATCGGGGCAGCCAGCAGGTTGTCCAGGACCACGATCAGTCTGTCGTTGAAATATTTATTTGGATAACCAAGCTCTTCGTAGGCTTGCTGAAACAACGGATAGAGGCGGACATATAGCCCAACCAGCTTTTCGGGGTCGACCGCCGTGGCGATCTTCACATAGGCCGTGTAGCGGGCCGAGTTCTTCGGACTGATGGTCAGGTTGCCAGACGATCCGGCAGCGATAAACTGGCCGGGAGCCGGCTCGACCGGCAACACGCTCATCGGCGCGCGCCGGCCGGGGAGATTGTCGATGGTGGCAACGAAATTATGAATGAATCGGTCGGCACGGAAAAATTTCATCAACGATTCATTGCCTGCCAATCCGGCCAGCGCATCGAGTATCAGCTTGTCACTGTCCGCCAGGGATGGCAGCGGAGGCTGGGACGGCGGAACATCGACCACATTGCGAACCTCGGGTGCCGGCGGTGGCGCGGGTGGGGGAGTCTGGACAAGCACGGGCTCTGGTACAGGCTGGGCTTGCGGCCAGTAAAAATAGGTGGCGATGCCGCCGGCAATGATGATCACAGTGACGATAATCAAGAATCTGTTTTTCATGTGCAAATCTTCCTTCGGTTATTGCAGCGCGGTTACCCGTTCTGTTTATCCTGATTCCGGAAACCCGGCCGCAGACCCGTCTGCAGGTCGTCGGCTTGCAGCAAAAGAGTGAGATGTCAGGCCTTGAAACTGTTACTGAGCGCGATGAGCTGGCCCAGTTTGGCTTTTGCCGCACCGCTGGCAATCGCCTGATCGGCTTTTGCCACGCCTTCTTCCAGCGTGCCGGTCAGTCCTGCCACATAGATCGCCGCACCTGCATTCAGCTGCACGATGTCCCGCGGCGCACCGGACTCGTTGTTCAACACACCGGACAGTTTTTCGCACGCTTCGTTGATATTGCCGACCTTCAGCAGATCAATGGGTGCGGTGGTCATGCCGAATTGTTCCGGGTGCACCGTGTGTTCGGTAACCTTGTCGTCTTTTAGTTCCGCGATGTAGGTACGGTCACTGATCGAAATTTCATCCATGCCATCCGCGCCGTGGACCACCAGTACATGGCGGCTGCCAAGCCGCTGCAGCACGCGTGCCTGGATGCCCACCAGATCGGGATGGAACACGCCCAGCACCTGATTGTCCGCGCCGGCCGGATTGGTCAGCGGCCCGAGCACGTTGAAGATGGTGCGCACGCTCAGCTCCTTGCGCACCGGCGCGGCATGTTTCATCGCACCGTGAAAATTGGGTGCGAACATGAAGCCGATGCCGATCTGGTCTATGCAATGACCGACCTGTTCGGGCGTCAGATTGAGATTGACGCCGAGCGCTTCCAGCACGTCCGCCGAACCGCAGGTCGAGGACACCGAGCGCCCGCCGTGCTTGGCGACACGGGCACCAGCTGCCGCCGCAACCAGCGCACTGGCGGTTGAGATATTAAAGGTGTGTGCGGCATCGCCACCGGTACCGCAGGTATCCACCAGATGGGTACGGTTGGTAACCGGCACCTTGGTGGCGAATTCGCGCATCACCTGTGCCGCGGCTGAAATCTCGCCCACAGTTTCCTTCTTGACGCGCAGGCCGACGAGTATGCCCGCGATCTGCGCCGGCGTGACTTCGCCGCCCATGATCTGGCGCATCAGCGACAGCATCTCATCGTAAAATATTTCGCGCTGTTCGATCAAACGGACAAGGGCCTGTTGCGGTGTGATCATGGTCAAGTCTTTCCTTTCAAAAAATTGTCCAGCAGGTCGTGTCCGTGCTCGGTAAGGATGGACTCCGGGTGGAACTGGACGCCATGCACGGCCATGGTCCTGTGGCGCACGCCCATGATTTCGTCATCATCGGTCCAGGCAGTCACTTCAAGGCATTCTGGCAAAGTCTCGCGCTCGATCACCAGCGAGTGGTAGCGCGTCGCGGTGAACGGGTTGGGCAAGCCGGTGAACACGCTGGTGTTGTTGTGATGGATGCCCGAGGTCTTGCCGTGCATCAATTGCCTGGCATGGATGATGTGCCCGCCGAATGCCTGTCCTATACTCTGGTGGCCGAGGCAGACGCCGAGCAGGGGAATTTTTCCGGCGAAGTGCCGGATCGTCGCAACCGAGATCCCCGCCTCGTTTGGCGTGCAGGGGCCGGGCGATATCACGATGTGCTGCGGGTTCAGTTCTGCGATCTGCCCGACGGAAATCTCGTCGTTGCGATGCACCACCACATCGGCACCCAGTTCGGCGAAATATTGCACCAGGTTGTAGGTAAAGGAGTCGTAGTTGTCGATCATTAGCAGCATGGTTGTTCCTATCCTTGATTCTTCGCACGTATCATACTTAATGCCACCGCTTCGGCAACCTCTATCCCGTCCACTGCCGCCGACAATATCCCGCCCGCGTAGCCTGCGCCTTCACCGGTCGGATACAGACCCGTGGTGTTGATGCTCTGGTAATCGTCACCGTTGCGCTTGATGCGTATCGGCGAGGAGGTGCGGGTCTCGACACCGGTCAGCACCGCATCGGCCAGATCGAATCCCGTGATCTGTTTCGCAAACGCGGGCAAAGCCTCGCGGATCGCTGCAATCGCATAGTCGGGCAGCGCGGTCGACAGGTCGGTCAGGTGTACACCGGGCGTATAGGACGGCAGCACTGCCCCGAATCGGGTCGAGGGTTTGCCGGCAATGAAATCGCCGACCAGTTGTCCGGGCGCCTGATAATTTTTCCCGCCCAACTCGAATGCGCGCGATTCCCAGCGGCGCTGCAATTCCATGCCGGCCAGCGCGTCGCCCGGAAAATCCTGTTCGGGTGTGATGCCGACCACGATACCGCTGTTGGCGTTGCGCTCATTGCGAGAATACTGGCTCATGCCGTTGGTGACCACCCGCCCCGATTCGGATGTTGCCGCGACCACGGTGCCGCCCGGGCACATGCAGAAGCTGTACACCGAGCGTCCGTTGCCGGCGTGATGCACCAGTCTGTAATCGGCCGCGCCGAGCAACGGGTTGCCGGCGTTCTTGCCGTAACGGGCAGCATCGATCAGCGACTGCGGGTGCTCGATACGAAAACCGATGGAGAACGGCTTGGCCTCGATATAGATGCCAAGCCTGTGAATCATCTCGAAGGTATCGCGCGCACTGTGGCCGACTGCCAGCACCAGGTGATTCGTGGCGATGCGCTCGCCGTTCGCGAGGACTACGCCAGCCACTTGTCCGGCGTTGTCTGATTCCCGGGTAATCTCGATGTCATCCACGCGGCTCCCGAAGCGTATCTCGCCGCCCAACGACTGTATCGTTGCGCGCATCTTTTCAACCATGCCCACCAGTTTGAAGGTCCCGATGTGCGGGTGGCTCTCATAGAGAATCTCTTCGGGCGCGCCCGCCCTGACGAATTCTTCCAGCACCTTGCGGCTGAGGAATCGCGGGTCCTTGATCTGGCTGTACAGCTTGCCGTCCGAAAATGTGCCCGCGCCGCCCTCGCCGAACTGTACGTTGGATTCCGGGTTGAGCACGCCCTGCCGCCACAGCCCCCATGTGTCCTTGGTGCGTTCACGCACTTCCTTGCCGCGTTCCAGGATCAGCGGGTTGAAACCCATCTGCGCCAGCAACAATCCGGCGAACAATCCGGCGGGCCCCATACCCACAACGATGGGCCGCGAGGATAAATTCTCAGGAGCATGTGCAACGAAGTGGTAGCGGGTATCGGGCGAGAGTCGAACATGCAGGTCATTTTTGAAGCGCGCCATAATTGCCGCCTCGTCCCGTACGGTCACATCCAGCGTGTAGGTGTACAGGATGGCGTGGGGCTTGCGCGCATCCACACCGCGCTTGAACACGATGTGGCCGATCAGGTCATCGTCGGGGATACTTAGACGCTTGAGGATCGCGGCCCTGATTTCGCTCCCGGCATGAGTCAGCGGCAGTTTTACTTCGGTGAGCCTGAGCATCGCGCTACGGCTCCAGATCGTTGTCCAGCCCCGCCAGCACCATCTCGGCGGCGCGCAGCACGGCGCGCGCCTTGTTCAGCGTTTCCATCCATTCGCTTTCGGGGACCGAATCGGCGACGATACCCGCCCCGGACTGGGCGTACAGCATGTTGTCTTTGACTACGGCGGTGCGCAGCGCGATGGCCAGATCCATGTCTCCGTTGAAGCCGAGATAACCGACTGCACCCGCGTAGATTCCGCGCTTGCTGGGTTCCAGCTCGTCGATGATTTCCATCGCACGCACCTTTGCCGCGCCGCTCACCGTGCCGGCGGGGAAGGTGGCCTTCAGCACATCCATCGCGTTGTAGCCGGGCTTGAGCCCGGCCTCGACGTTGGACACGATGTGCATCACATGCGAGTAGCGTTCGATGATCATTTTCTCGGTGAGCTTCACCGTGCCTTTTTGCGCGACACGCCCGATGTCATTGCGCCCGAGGTCGATCAGCATCAGGTGCTCGGCCAGCTCTTTCGGATCGGCCAGCAACTCATCCGCGAATTCCGCATCCTGCTGGGGCGATTTGCCGCGCGGACGGGTTCCGGCGATCGGGCGTACAGTGACCGTATCGTGTTCCAACCGCACCAGGATCTCCGGCGAGGCGCCGACCACATGGTGATCGCCCATATCGTAATAGAACATGTACGGTGACGGATTGACGCTGCGTAGCGCGCGGTACAGCGACAAGGGTGCCGCGGGAAAGGGCTGTGACATGCGTTGCGCCAGCACCACCTGCATGATGTCGCCGTCGACGATATATTGTTTTGCTTTGACCACCGCGTTCTTGAACGCGGTTTGGCCGAATTCGGAATGCGCTTCGCCGCCATGCATGGGCGGCGCATGGGGAATATCCACCGGCAGCCTGATGCGCGCGGTCAGTTCACGCAGGCGCTGCATTGCCAGCGTGTAAGCGTCAGCCAGTTCCGGATTGGCGTAAACGATGAAGGTGAGTTTGCCGGTGAGGTTGTCCACCACCGCCAGTTGCTCGGTGAGCATCAGCAGAATATCCGGCGTGCCTATTGCATCCGGTTTGTGAACTTTGGCCAGGCGCGGTTCGATATACCGTATCGTTTCGTAGCCGAAATATCCCGCCAGCCCCCCGCAAAAACGCGGCAGGTTGTCGAGCTGGGCCACTTTGAAGCGCGTCTGGTATTCGCGGATGAAGTCCAGCGGATTCTCCACTTCATGGGTAGTTTCGGTATCTTTGTGCGTCAGCGTGACCTGTTTGTCGCGTACCGTGAGACGCGCGTCGGCCGGCAGACCTATGAAGGAATAACGCCCGAAACGTTCACCACCCTGTACCGATTCGAGCAGGTAGGAAAACGGCCGGTTGGCGAGCTTGAGGTACAGCGACAGCGGGGTGTCCAGGTCGGCAAAGGTTTCGCATGCCAGGGGAATGCGGTTATAGCCCTGCCCGGCAAGTGTGTTGAATTCTGATTCGGTGATGGGATGCTGCATAAAAACCTCCGTTTTAACTTTGGGAAACTGCGACGGAATCGTGTCCCGTCAAACCTGACGATGCGATTAGCACCATCGCCAGGAGGCGGTTTCTTTCGGATAGCGGAAGTTGTGCGGTTTCATGATCAAACGTGTTTGATGAGTGGCAATGCGGCGGGAAAATCGGGAATGACTGCGTCGAGGAACAGGCTGTCGACCGGTTCGCCGTGATTGTAACCATAGGGCACGCAGAACACCGGGCAACCCGCAGCGCGCGCGGCGACGGTGTCACTGAGCGAATCGCCGATCAGCAGTAGTTTCTCGATCGGCACGCCGAAATGTTTTGCGGCGTGCAACAGCGGCATCGGATGTGGTTTCTTTTCAGGCAGAGTGTCGCCGGAAAGCACGATCTCGAAATATTTTGACAGGCCGGTGCCTTTCAGCAGCGGCTCGGTGTAACTTGCCGCTTTGTTGGTGATGCATCCCAGACGAAAGCCTGCTGCCTTCATCGCATCCAAGCCTGCTATCACGCCGTCAAATGGTTTGCTGTTCAACAGCAAGTCGGTGTAATGCTTCTCGAATATTGGCAACGCATGGTCATACAGTGCGGCATCGGGTGTGGCGTGCATGTCGCCAGTCAGCGCGCGCTTCACCAGCCAGCCGATACCGTTGCCGATGTAGCTCATCAGCAAATCCTGCGACACCGGGGTGTAATCCATGTCACGCAGCATCAGGTTGGCCGCCTCCGTCAGTTGCGGGGCGGTATGTAACATCGTGCCATCGAGATCGATGACGATGGCAGAAATTTCAAGCGGAAAGCGTGCCTGTTCCATCATTGCCCCACTTTCGCCAGTTCGGCACGCAATTCAGCGACCACGGTGTCATAGCGATTTTTGTCATTTTCGTTGCGCTTGCTGAATATCGCGGAACCCGACACGAAAGTATCCACACCGGCTTCGGCCACTTCGCGAATGTTGGCCGGGCCGACGCCGCCGTCAATCTCCAGGCGGCAGTTGTATTTGCCAGCGTCTATCAGCTTGCGCACTGCGCGCGCTTTATCCAGCACGTAAGGTATGAATTTCTGGCCGCCGAAACCGGGGTTCACCGACATCAGCAGCACCATGTCCAGTTTGGGCAGGGTGTATTCCAGTATCTCCAGCGGCGTGGCCGGGTTGAACACCAGGCCGGCCTTGCAGCCGCTTTCCTTGATCAGGCCGATGGTGCGATCGATATGCTCGGAAGCTTCGGGATGGAAAGTGATGTAGGACGCGCCCGCCTTCGCGAAATCGGGAATGATGCGGTCCACCGGCTTGACCATCAGATGCACGTCGATCGGCGCGGTTACCCCATGCTTGCGCAGCGCTTCGCAGACCAGCGGCCCGATGGTCAGGTTGGGAACATAATGGTTGTCCATCACGTCGAAGTGCACGATGTCGGCACCGGCGGCGAGAACGTTGTCGACTTCCTCGCCCAGTCTGGCGAAGTTGGCGGAGAGGATGCTCGGGGCGATTTGATACATGAAGTGTCCTTATGCTTGAATTGAAATTCGAAGCACGTATTCTATCTGATACTTTGTTGGCCGAATACTTGCGATGAAGCCGGTTTGCGGAGACAACAGCCAAATGCAGACTTGCTCCGCACAAAGAATGGATTTGTAACGGGGTGTAAGTGGAGATTGCCCGGGCGGGGTGAGCCGAGTATCTTGCTATGTACGCCAGCGCACTGACCTGATCCGGAGCCCCAAATAAAATTCAGCCCGTGTATTGATGAGTTGGTTTGAGGGGCAGCTTTTCATCGCGAGCCAGCAGGCGAAGAATTGAAGCCAGCTATGCCCCAGCGCCGCTTTGGCGCTTCGAAAAATATCGAATTGATTGGTGGTGTAGGTTTAAAGCATGGAACCCGGCAACAAGACAATAGTCGCGATATACGAATATAAGGAGAAGATTGAAATGACCAGCATTGAACACTTGATCCAGCAAAATATTCTGGAACATGAATCACGTTTAAAACATATTGATGAGCTCATAGCGCGTGCCAGCACCAAAATTGGCCAAGGTGCCGCACATGTCGGGTACAGGGATAGCCTGGCGAGTATGGCTCAAGAGCGCGACAAATATCACAGTTGGATAGACGAACTCCGGCTAAAGCGTCTTGAAAACTGGCGGGTGGATGAAATCGAGAAGGCTGGTCCCATGGGTATATGGGATGCAGTTGCCCAGCAACTGGAGAAATTGGTTGAACGTATTGAACGCTGATTTTCTATTCACCCTGAGGAGAAGCCCATGCTGGTGACATTTACAACCAAAGCCTATGCCGACATCACCATGTTCGGAGATGTCGCGATTGTCATGCTGAAAATGATGGGGCACAGCGGCACCGTACCCGGCGCGATCCGGGCGGAAGAGGTCCCGGAAGCGCTGAGCCGCTTAACGGCCGCGGTCGATGCAAAAAACCCGCCGCCGCTGCATGTTGACAAGGATGCGGATGAACCAGCGGTGAGCACGGCTCATCGGGCGATGCCCCTGCTTGAATTACTGGCTGCCGCGGCCAGGGATGAACAGAATGTCATGTGGAAATAACCCGCCCAGTGTTCGGCCGATATCGCAGCGCGATAGTCGGGCTGATTTCCGGGACGGGTATTTCCGATGATTGCGGATACATTGAAATGAAATCTATAGGCAACATCCTACGGCGCTGGAATTTGCGCAGAATACTGCGACGCAATCAGATACCCCAACCGGTCTGGCACGGCGTGACGCGACAGATCAAAGTGTTGCAGGGGTTGGATGCGGTACAAATGGCGCATTTGCGCGAACTGACGACATGGTTTCTGCATAGCAAGGGGATCAACGGTGTGCAGGGTCTGGAGGTTACGTTTGAGATGCGCGTGGCGGTGGCTGCCCAGGCCTGCTTGTTGATCCTGAATCTGGATACCGATTATTTTGATGATTGGGTCGAAGTTGTCCTCTATCCCGACGCATTCCGCGTTAATCATCAACGTGTAGATGCGCTTGGCCTGCTACATAACGAGGCGAACGAATTGACCGGCGAGGCATGGTTGCGCGGCCCGGTGGTATTGTCCTGGGCTGACGTGGAGCGGGACAGCTACCATTCCCAGTCAGGCCACAATGTGGTGCTGCACGAGTTTGCGCACAAGCTGGACGGCCTCAACGGGGTAGCCAACGGTCTGCCGCCACTGCGTCGCGGAATGAAACTGAAAAAATGGGCAGAGGATTTCAGTGTGGCCTACGATGCGCTGTGCATGCAAGTGGTGGCGGGAGAAGCTGCATGTATCAATCCCTATGCTGCAACTAATCCGGCGGAGTTTTTCGCGGTAACGACCGAGTATTTTTTTACCGCACCGGATATATTGAAAAATTGCTATCCCGGTGTCCACGAACAGTTGGCGCTGTTTTACCGGCAGGCAACAGTGCGCTGATTTATCATGGCCGGGATTTATTCTGGAATCTCGACCGGGATCAGAAGTAAGAGTACCGTAGTTTCTTCGCAGGGGAACCGAGCAGATGGAATTCAAGGACTACTACAAGATCATGGGTGTTGCGCGTGACGCGACCCAGGATGAAATCAAGCGTGCTTATCGCAAGCTGGCCCGCAAATATCATCCGGATGTCAGCAAGGAGCCCGATGCCGAAGCCCGCTTCAAAGATCTGGGCGAAGCCAATGAGGTACTGAAGGACGCGGAGAAACGCGCGGCCTACGATCAACTCGGCGCCAACTACAAAGGCGGGCAGGATTTTCGCCCGCCACCGGACTGGAACGCGGGTTTCGAATTCAGCGGTGGCAGCCCCGGCAGCAGTAACGGTGCGGACTACAGTGATTTTTTTGCTTCCCTGTTCGGGCGGGATTTTCGCGGCGGAGAGTCCGGTCGCACGTCACCCCATGCAAAAGGTGAGGACCACCACGCCAGGATCCTCATCGATCTGGAAGACACCTATCGGGGCGCAACCCGCACCATCACGCTACGGGTTCCCGCGGTGGATACGCAGGGTCATGTCATCACCAGAGAGCGTGTGCTCAATGTCACCATTCCCAGGGGCATACGCGAAGGCCAGCACATTCGTCTCAGCGGGCAGGGCAGCCCAGGCAGGGGCGAGGGTGCCGCGGGGGATTTGTATCTTCAGGTCGAATTCAGGGCACACCCGATTTATCGCATCGATGGCCGCGATCTTTATCTCGACTTGCCTGTGACGCCGTGGGAAGCGGCGCTGGGCGCAACAGTCAAAGTGCCTACACTCGGCGGCATCGTGGAGCTGAAAATTCCCTCCGGCTCGGAGTCCGGTCGCAAAATGCGGCTGAAGGGACGCGGTATTCCGGGTGATCCGCCCGGAGACTGCTACGTGATATTGACGATCGTGTTGCCGCCGGCAGATACCGAGGCCGCCAAAGAGTTGTATCGAAAAATGGAAAATGAACTTAACTTCAATCCGCGCACCAAACTGGGAGTGTGAGAAATGAATACTGAAAATAGCGCGTCACAATTCGCAATATGCATACTGGAAGAACAAACCCAGCTGACGCTGACTGATCTGTGCCGCGCCTGCGCTGTTCATGATGAGCAGATCATTGCGCTTGTGGATGTCGGCGTGTTGGAACCGCAGGGCCGGGAACCGGATCGGTGGCGTTTCGGCGGTGCCAGCCTGCACCGCGCCAGAAGGGCCTTTCGCCTGCAACACGACCTTGACATTGATCTTGCCGGGGCGGCATTGGCGCTGGAATTGCTGGAAGAAATCGATACGTTGAAGGCACGGCTGCGGGCGATGGGTGGAACGTACTGAGCCACGAAGCGCGCTGAAAAACAGCTGTTCCGTCGGCATGCTGGCAGCAGTGTTCGTTGAACTGGTGCAGTCCGCACTATCGGCTATACCCAATTAACTAATTAACTAAGGAGCTCAGATGCAACTAGGCATGATCGGATTAGGAAGAATGGGGGCCAGTTTGGTGCGGCGTTTGGGCAAGGATGGTCATGATTGTGTCGTTTACGATGTGAATCCCGCCGCGGTGAGAACACTTGCGGTCGGTAAAGTTCAGGGTGCCGCCTCGATAGCCGAACTGGTCTCCAAGTTGCCCAAGCCCCGTGCGGTCTGGGTGATGGTTCCCGCGGGTGTCGCTGGCAAAACAATCGAGGAGTTGGCCTCGCATATGGATGCCGGCGACATCATCATTGATGGTGGCAACAGTTACTACCGTGACGATATTCTCAGAGCGAAAGCGTTGCAGAACGGAGGCATACATTATGTCGATTGCGGCACCAGCGGCGGGGTATTCGGGGAGGAACGAGGCTTCTGTCTGATGATCGGCGGCGAGGACAAGATCGTTAAACACCTGGATCCGATCTTCAGGAGCATTGCACCCGGTGTCGAGTCGGCGGAACGCACACCGGGAAAAATGGGTAGACCCGGCCCCGCGGAACACGGATATCTGCATTGCGGCCCGACCGGTGCCGGCCACTTCGTCAAGATGGTGCACAACGGTATCGAGTACGGCCTGATGGCGGCCTATGCGGAGGGGATGAATATTCTGCACAATGCCAATGCCGGTAATCGTACGCGGGAAAGCGATGCGGAGACCACCCCGATGCGCGACCCGGAATTTTATGCATATGACCTGGATCTGCCGCAGATCGCGGAAGTCTGGCGGCGTGGCAGCGTGGTGTCGTCATGGTTGCTCGACCTGACCGCGGCGGCGCTGTCCGAGGATGCCGACCTGAGCGGATTTTCGGGCCGTGTTTCGGATTCGGGCGAGGGGCGCTGGACGGCACTGGCCGCCATAGACGAGGGTGTGCCGGCCCCGGTCATCAGTGCGGCACTGTTCGGACGGTTTGCATCGCGCGGTGATGCTGACTATGCCGACCGGCTGTTGTCCGCGATGCGCAAGCAGTTCGGCGGGCATGATGAGAAGAAGAAATGAACGCCGGGATGGGCAGCATGCATAGTCGCTCGACACCGGCCGATGCACTGGTGATCTTCGGCGTGACCGGTGATCTTGCCCACAAGATGATCTTCCCCGCGCTCTATGCGATGGCCAAGAGCGGCGCTCTTAAAGTGCCGGTGATCGGGGTCGCGTCATCCAAGTGGAGTCTGGCGCAACTGCGCAAACACGCGAAAGACAGCATCAAGCAAGCCGGCAGGATTGATGACAGGGACGCACTCGACCATCTGCTTTCGCTGCTCCGCTATGTGGACGGCAATTACAAGGATCCGGCGACGTTCACAGAGCTCAAGCAGGTTTTGGGCAAGGCCAAACGTCCGGCACACTATCTCGCCATTCCACCGGCGCTGTTTGCCACCGTAATTAAAAGCCTGGGCGCTGCGGGCCTGGCCGATCAGGCGCGCGTCATTGTTGAAAAACCGTTTGGGCGTGACCTGGCTTCTGCACGGACACTCAACAAAATAGCGTTGTCGGTGTTTGCGGAAGATTCGATTTTCCGCATCGACCATTATCTCGGGAAAGAGGCGATCATGAATATCCTCTATTTCCGTTTCGCCAATTCCTTCCTCGAACCGATCTGGAATCGCAACTCCGTGGCCAACGTGCAGATCACGCTGGCCGAGGATTTCGGCGTGAAGGGTCGCGGCGCATTTTACGAAAGTGCCGGCTGTCTGCGCGATGTCGTTCAGAATCACCTGTTCCAGATCGTCGCGCTGCTGGCCATGGAGCCACCGGCCTTTCAGGGCTATGCCGCCGTACACAGCGAGAAAGCCAAGGTATTCCAGGCCATGCGCCCGCTGCAACCTGATGACGTGGTGCGCGGCCAGTACACCGGTTACCGCAAGGAGCCGGGCGTGGCAAAGGACTCGGAGGTCGAGACCTTCTGTGCCTTGCGCCTGTTCATTGACTCGTGGCGTTGGCAAGGCGTGCCGTGGTATCTGCGTTCCGGGAAATTTATGGCCAACACCGTAGCCGAGGTTCTGGTGGAGTTGAAGCCGCCACCGCAAAGATTGTTCGACGATTCGGCACCGGTGGACGGGCACGCGAATTATCTGCGCTTCCGGATATCTCCCAACACTGCCGTCGCCCTCGCCGCACGCGTCAAACGTGCAGGCAAGGAATTCGTCGGCGACCAGCGTGAGCTCTACCTGCTGGATGAACAGTCGGGAATTGAATCACCCTACGAGCGACTGTTGAGCGACGCCATCGCCGGCAACGGGGCGCTGTTCACCCGCGAGGATGCGGTCGAGGCCGCCTGGGCGGTGGTCAATCCGGTACTGGACAGTCCGGGTCCCGTTTATCCCTACAAGCGCGGCAGTTGGGGTCCGAAACAGGCCGATGCCCTGATTGCGACAGACGGGATTTGGCAAAATCCAAAATTAGTGAAGGATAAAAAAGTGAAGGATAAAAAATGAAAGCCACACAACAACTACACGATCTCGGCCAGAGCCTCTGGCTCGACAACATCACGCGCGGGTTGCTGACCAGCGGCACGCTGGCCCGTTATATCAGCGAGCTGTCAGTGACTGGCCTGACCTCCAATCCGACCATCTTTGAACATGCTATCAAGAATAGTGATTTCTATGATGACGCAATCCGCCAAAAAACGCTTGCCGGAAAATCAGGCGAGGCACTGTTCTTCGAGCTTGCATTGGAAGATCTGATGAAAGCCGCGGATCTATTTCGGGCGAACTATGATGCCACCGGCGGTGT
Source organism: Gallionella sp. (assembly GCA_039923775.1). Classification (GTDB taxonomy): domain Bacteria; phylum Pseudomonadota; class Gammaproteobacteria; order Burkholderiales; family Gallionellaceae; genus Gallionella. The sequence goes on from JBDTCC010000012.1 coordinate 34,520, forward strand.
CGATGGTTGGGTCTCGCTGGAAGTCTCACCCCTGCTTGCCGACGATACCGAAGCAACGATAAAGGCGGCGATACAACTGCATAAGCGCGCGCAGCGCCCCAATCTGTTCATCAAGATTCCGGGTACTCCCGCGGGTATCCCCGCGATCGAGGAAACGATCTTTGCCGGCGTACCGGTGAACGTCACGTTGTTGTTCTCCCGCGAACATTACATTGCCGCGGCAGAAGCCTACATGCGCGGCATCGAGCGGCGTATCACCGCCGGTCTGGATCCGAATATTGCTTCCGTGGCTTCACTTTTTATCAGCCGCTGGGACGTGGCCGTCAGGGACAAGGCTCAGGGCGAGTTCCGCAATAACCGTCTTGGCATCGCCATCGCGATGCGTACCTATAAAGCCTACCGCGATCTGCTGGCATCAAAGCGCTGGCAGAAACTGGCCGCATCCGGCGCACTTCCGCAACGTCTGCTGTGGGCCAGCACCGGCACCAAGGATCCTGCCGCCTCTGATACCCTTTATGTCGAAGCGCTTGCTGCGCCGGATACGGTCAATACGATTCCGGAAAAGACACTGCACGCCTTTGCCGAGCACGGCAAAGTAAAAGATGTCTTGCCGGTCGATGAGGTTAATGCCGAAGCGGTGGAGGCGGTAATAGCGGAATTCACCCGCGAGGGTATCAACGATGAAGCGCTGGCCGCCGATTTGCAGCGCGAAGGCACCGAGTCTTTTGCAAAATCCTGGAGCAACCTGATGGATTGCATCGCGTCAAAAAGCACCTCGCTTGCACAGGCAGCCAAACCGAAATAAAACCCGGGTAAAATTTCATGAACGAGCTATCACGGGACAGTCACCCGCTATATGGTCTGCTCCCTGCCGATGTTGAGGGATTCGATACGCTGGTCGAACTGGCCCTGGACATGCGCTGGGCGTGGAATCATGCCACTGACGAGGTGTGGCGACAGATTGACCCGGTGCTGTGGGAACAGACGCATCATCCGTGCGATGTTTTGCAAACCGTCTCGCGCGACAAGATACGCAACGCGCTTGCCGATCCGGTATTCCGCAAAAAGATAGATGACCTGCTGCAGTCCAAAAAACAGGCGGCAGAGGCCCCCGCATGGTTTCAGCAATCCCACCCGCAATCGCCGCTGAACTGTGTGGCGTATTTCAGCATGGAATTCATGTTGAGTGAAGCGTTGCCTATCTACTCGGGCGGACTGGGCAATGTGGCCGGCGATCAGCTCAAGGCAGCCAGCGATCTGGGCGTTCCGGTGATAGGCGTGGGGCTGCTCTACCAGCAGGGATATTTTCGCCAGATTATCGACAAAGATGGCGCGCAGCAGGCCCTTTATCCGTATAACGATCCGGGTCAGCTGCCGATTACCCCGTTGCGCAAACCGGATGGCGAGTGGCTGCGATTGCAGGTTGTACTACCCGGCTACTCGCTTTGGCTGCGTGTCTGGCAGGTTCAGGTCGGGCGTGTGAAATTGTATTTACTGGACAGCAACGACCTGGCGAACTACCCCGCGCATCGGGGGATCACCAGCGAACTGTACGGTGGCGGAAATGAGTTGCGGCTAAAACAGGAATTGGTGCTTGGAATCGGCGGATGGCGATTGATCCAGGAGCTCGGTTTGCAGCCGGAAGTGTGTCATCTCAACGAAGGTCATGCGGCTTTCGCCGTGCTGGAACGTGCCCGGAGTTTCATGCAAGAAACAGGACAGCCTTTTGACGTGGCGCTGGCCGCGACGAGGGCGGGCAACCTGTTTACCACGCACACGGCGGTGGCAGCCGGCTTTGATCGTTTTCCCCCGGCCCTTATCGAGCAATATCTCAGTGCTTATGCCGTGCACAGGTTGGGCATACCTGTTCATGATTTGCTCGCGCTGGGCCGCGAGAACCCGGATGATCCGGCAGAACCGTTCAACATGGCCTATCTGGCGATACGCGGCAGCGGTGGGGTGAATGGCGTCAGCCGCTTGCACGGTCAGGTGAGTCGCCGATTGTTCGTACCACTTTTCCCGCGCTGGTCACAGGAGGAAGTGCCCGTCGGCCACGTCACCAACGGCGTCCATATGCCGACCTGGGACTCCGCCGAGGCGGACGATCTCTGGACGGAAGCATGCGGGAAGGACCGCTGGCTGGGGACGACGGAAACGCTGGGGCAGGACATGCACCGTGTCTCCGACACAGATCTCTGGCAATTCCGCACAGCTAACATCAAATCACTGGTTGAATACGCCCGCGCAAGATTGTCGCGGGAGTTGGCGGGGTCGGGTGCGTCGCCCGAGGAAGTTGAAGCTGCAAAGCATCTGTTTGATCCGAACATATTGACACTGGGTTTCGCCCGCCGGTTTGCAACTTACAAGAGACCGAATTTGCTGCTGCATGACCCGGAGCGCCTGCTGCGCCTGCTCGGTAATCCGCAACGCCCGGTGCAGCTCATCATGGCCGGCAAGGCTCATCCCAAGGATAAGGCAGGCCAGGCCTTAATCCAGCAATGGATGCATTTCATTCGGCGACCCGAGGTGCGCCCCCATGTAATCTTCCTCAGTGACTACGACATGCTGCTGGCCGAGCATCTGGTACAGGGCGTGGATGTGTGGATCAACACACCGCGGCGACCCTGGGAAGCAAGTGGAACCAGTGGTATGAAGGTGCTGGTCAATGGCGGTATCAACCTCTCTGTGCTGGACGGTTGGTGGGCCGAGGCCTACACCCCGGAAGTGGGATGGGCGCTGGGCGACGGCCGCGAACATGGCGACGATCCGTCATGGGATGCCAGCGAAGCGGAGGCACTCTATGATTTGCTGGAACGCGAAGTGATCCCTGAATTTTACACGCGCGATGAACAGGGTATTCCGCGTGGTTGGGTGCACCGGATGAGGGAAAGCATGGCGCAACTGACGCCGAACTTTTCCGCCGGACGCACGGTGCGCGATTACACCGAACAACACTACCTTCCTGCGGCATCGGCCTATCGTCAGCGTGCTGCCGACAAAGGAAAATTCGGGGTGCAACTGGTTGAATGGCGGCGTGACCTGGAACAAAAATGGGGCGCATTGCGTTTTGGTGGAATGAATGTTGAGACTACCGGCGAGCACCACATATTTGAAGCGCAGGTGTATCTGGACAACCTTGATCCGGAAGCGGTACGGGTCGAACTGTATGCGAACGGTGAACCCGAATGCGTGGAAATGAAACGCGCGCGGCAACTGGTTGGCTCAGTCAGCGGCTACGCCTACCACGCAGAGGTAGCTGCAGCGCGACCGGCATCGGACTATACGGCACGGATCATTCCACAACACGATGGTGTTTCCGTTCCGCTCGAGGCACCCCAAATTTTGTGGCAACGATGAGTTCCACTACTTGCCCATTGCGGTCATTCGATTTTATTGAAAGTGGTCGAAACCAATTCAAATGCCTAGAAGCATAAAGAAATCGAGTGCGAGCACAAGAAAACAGTTATTTGCGGAACAACTTTTTTTTCAAGCAATCAAAAACGATACTTGCTACGTTTATGCCGAGATTCTCGGCATGTTTGGAATGAGTAATGCAAACCAGAGCAGGCCACCTTAACAACAGTTTTCGGATTGGTTTCTGTTGTGATGTGCTGGTCACGCAAGCCACTAAAGTGGCTCGCGTCATTCGCAGTGATGCCGTACTTGCTTTCTGCCTTTTGGCAAAGCCGGATAATGTCTATGGAGCGCAACTAACAGCAATAGCAGCTATTGCAACTGATAAGGCGGCAAGCCATCCGGAAGGCCAGCCGAGCGTGCTGACATATTTTTCTTCTTCGTTCTCGGGTTTTGGAGGTGATTTCACCCTCATGCTTGTTACTTCCTGATTTTCGATAATATCCAACTCAGATTGCGACTTCTCCACTTTCTGGTTTGATACATTTGCTACATTCGGCTTTTGGTTTTCGTCCAAGATTGCGATCCCCTTGTTAATTTTGTTATTCCAGCAAATTTTCCGAACATCATGCAATTCTGATCACACAAGTGATTTAATGTTTGGATACTCAAAGCTTAATAACAATCGGAAATCACTTCTGTACGCTAACCAACACAGCGGTTGCATCGCACATGGGCAAGACTCGATTACTGGGGGTGAAAGACCTGCAGGTTTATGAATTGAGTCAGATCAGGCACATAATTGACCGTTTTATTCTGACCTAAGATTGGCAATCAATAATGTTTCAGCGTGAATCTGAAAGAATGGATGACAACTGCGAATGTCTGCAATGGGCCAAGGTTTCAACTTGCAAATCGAACTCGTAGTTAATCATAAATATTCTGTACTCCTGGCGCCCATAGCAAACGACGCGAAATCCAGAAACAGACCGTCAACTTTGCTATCAATACCTTTGATCTCCAGATCAATTGAGCGGCAACTCCTTTTGGAGTACTAGATTAGCGTTGTTATGAATCATTGGAGAGTTCAGTATTTTACTTTTAGGGATTCACTTATAAACTTTGCGTCATAGACAAGGCCGATAATATTTGGCCTTTCTTTAAAGCAAATTATTGTATTTATTCTGCTTGGTATTTTTGTGACGTATGACTGACCTCCATCACTGGAATCCTCATTGGCATCCTGATTTGATTTCACTACTATAAAATATTGGAAACCATTTCTAAGGGTTACTGCAGAAGAGTAAAGCAGAGCGAAGTCAGGTTCGCCCTCTTTGTAAATGTATTCGTTTTCCCGGATTGACACTTTAAATATGTTTTCCCCAAGCTTCGTTACTGAATAGCCCCCGTAAAAATCTTTGGATTTATACCAATCGGCACATCCCGATAGCAATGCGCCTGCAAGTAAAATTGATAATAATATTTTCATGAATTATCCTAAATTCTATCAGTTATGAAACTGATGCACGGATCAGTGTTATGTAGAGCCGATAACTTTTCATTCGTAAAATCATACCAAGTGAGGGCGGACACGAAAGTGAGATTCTGGACACAGCGGAAGTTTGCTTAAATCCCGAGAAACGACCCTTTGAGCCCCTTGTTTATCGGCTTGAATATCTAAAATCAGAAGCAATTTCGACCCGTATCACGCAAACGTTTTATTGTGTAGATACGAACGAAAAGAATAATAACAATCGAATAGCGCGTCTGTGCGTTAACGAACATATTGTTATGAGGTCACATACGGGTGACTTTTGATTGCCGGAGATGTAACACAGTCAGCTTTGTGCTCTGAGTCGGTTTTGGCCGAACGGCATAACTCACCGCCGCCACTGAATCTTGACCATAAACGGGTGAAACAGCCACGCCAGCGCATAGTCTGGCTACCGGGTTTTCAGGCGCAATGTGCGGCAACGCACAGATACAAACAACAAGTTTCCATAAAGTTACGATCAATACGCAAGGCGCATAGCGTATCGATGGTGGCGGCTTGATTCTTGATTTCGCAGAGGTTGCTTTTTCGATCAGCATAATGGGGCAAGCAGCCATCAATAACTGTCAGTTAAGAAGATATTTCTCATGCGGTTTGGTGGCGTGTATGAAGAAGGATGTTTGTGAATTTTCCATTAATTGCGCGGATGCGGGAAAATATTGCGGACACCCGAGCGTCAGATATAGCGAAACAATAAATCGGGCATTAATCGCAATGAGTGATCAAGAGAAGGTTATGGAATCGGCAGCGATAAAGTAGCTCCGTCATGCCGACCCTTTTCCTTTAGCACTTCATATAAACCGGCACACTATGGAGCAACCATGGATCAATCTGGGCTTATTGAACAAGTTGCAAAGGAGTTGGGCATATCCAACACTTTGTCGCAGCGGTTGCTGAGGTCGACCCTGCGGGAGATTCGCGACCTGCTCCGTGTCGGACACGCGGTAACCATCCCGCACCTGGGCACCTTCGACACGGCGACGTACGAGGAGCACCGAGGATTTCGGCCTGCCAGTCATGACTTTGCGATTTTCCCGAAGCGACGTGTGCCCGTGTTCCGCACTGGAACACTGCTCCGTGACGGTGTTCACGATATCGAATCGCAGGAAGAAGGTGCGCCGACGTGACCGAAGATAACAAGATCACGCTTCACTCATTTACGGAACTGGTGGCAAGGCGTGCCAGAGTCAGTAGCGCCGACGCGAACATTTATGTCCACCAACTCGCAAAGACCATGGCAGAAGAGTTGGAGAAAGGCGACTACATTCATTTGTATCGCTTTGGCCGTTTTCATACGACCCATGTAGAAGAGCAGATGGGGCACGATCCCAACAGTGGCGAGCCGTTAACAATTCCCGGGCACACGCGTGTTCACTTTCACCCGTACAGTTCACTGCGTATCGCTGTGAACGCACCTTTCAGTCAGTTGCGAATCAGGGAGCTCACGCCGGACAAAACAGCCTGGCGTACCAGAAGCGGTGCCTGGGTCTTGGCGGCGCTGGTTATTGTGCTGTTGATCCTGCTTGGCATCAACTGGCAGGACGGGATACCCACTCAGGATGCGCCCTTAGTGGCGCACACCAATCAAAATTCCGATATAGCCATACCCGCTCCCGTCGCAGCCGCAGCCGCAGCCGCTCCCGCAGAAGTGAAACCCGCCCCGACAAAGGCTCTGGCAACAGGAGTTATCGTCTCGCCCGGCGATACGCTGTGGGCGATTGCTGAGACCAGATGGGGAGCTCCCTTTTGGTGGCCGATTATCTATGTGGAAAACAGAGCGGAACTGTCTCGTCGAAATCCGGACCTCATCGATAGCGGGATCACGTTGCGGATACCCGTTCTGGCCGGTAGCGTGAACAGCCCCAAGGATACAGACCTTCGTCTGAAATCGAACGCTTACCAAATAGTGGCCGATGATTACCGCAAACTAGGCAATCCAAGAGCCTCAGAGTATGGGACGGTTGCTGCTCGCTGGTCCAAAGAATAATCGGGGGAGCGCAGAGAACAGCTTGCGGTTGTCCTTTCTTGTACGTTTGATCCGTACCAAGCACTGTAGGCTCTGGCCTTCACTTAAGCGGCGCCGCTTCATCAATTAATTCAAACACCACAGCAGCAAGTTACGGTGCGGTGTCGAATATACATACCCGCTGCCTTATGCGTCTTGCGCTGGCGAGGAGTAACATGGGTACGCATAACAGTTAGTAGCGTTGCATCAGAGATCACGGGGCCACCCAGGAACGGAAATGATAGCCACATGAGCGGCGACGGAAAAATGGGTTTATGGGCGGTAGTTGCCATCGGTGTCGGCGGCATGGTCGGTGGCGG
>JBDTCC010000013.1:0-32792 GCA_039923775.1 Gallionella sp.
GCGCGTACCGGTGAGTTGACCCCGCCCGGAATAACTTTTTGTGATTCATCGAAAAGCTGCTGGTTGTGCGAAGTCATGTTATTTCTTTACTTTCTGTCGATCTGATTTCAGAATAAGTCAACTTTGAAAACTGCCGCGCAGCCTCCCGAATATCGGCCGCGCTGAATACGGCAGAAATCACCGCCAGAGCATTCGCACCGGCTTCAAGCAACTGAGCGCCGTTACCGATGGTAATGCCGCCTATCGCGACGATTGGAACTGCAATTTCGCGGCGCGCCTGCCGCAACAAATCCGGCGCTGCCGTCACTGCATCCGGCTTGACAGCAGAAGAAAAGAAACTGCCGAAGGCCACGTAATCGGCGCCTTGTTGTACCGCTGCATGCGCCAAAGCGGCGCGATTATAGCAAGATACGCCGATCAGTTTGGACTTGCCCAATACCGAGCGTGCGGCTGCCACACTGCCATCTTCACCGCCCAGATGCACACCGTCAGCGCCTACCTGCTGTGCCAGCGCCACATCATCATTGATGACCAACGGAACAGAAAATTCAAGGGTCAGACCGCGCAATGCGCCGGCCTGTTCCAAGCGCAATTCCGTGCCGGCAGTCTTGTTGCGGTACTGCAGCACACGCGCCCCGCCGGATAAAACCAGCCTCGCCTTGCGCAACAACTCTGCCGTATCCTGCTCGTCCGGCGTGATCGCGTATAAACCTTTAATTCGGGCGCTCAGGCTCTGACTCATCATCCTCTTCACCGCGCGCCCAAAACAAGCGATCCGGTATGTGCTGTCCCATGCCGGGTCGAAATCCCGCATTCAGGGTTTGCCATGTGTATTCCTGCGCTTCCTTTACCGCCTCCGGCACGGCCACACCCTGCGCCATCAGCGCCGCTATCGCGGATGCAAGGGTGCAACCCGAGCCGTGATAAATTCCCGGCAAGCGCGCCCAGCTATCGCTGCTGACCACGCCAAGTTCACTGTATAAAGTGTTGGTAACCTTGGGTGTCTGTTCATGTGTTCCGGTGATCAGCACATACTCGCAACCCATGCGCAATATGCGCTTGGCGCATTCCTCAAGTGTCGGGTCGTCCTCTTCATTGTCTTCGTCCAGCGCGAGGCGTCGTGCCTCCATGCTGTTTGGTGTGATGATGGTGGTCTGCGGGATCAATAGTTCACGCATCGCATCCAGCATGTCTTCATTGGCCAGTTCATCACCGCGTCCGGAAGCCAGGATCGGATCCAACACCAGAGGAATATCGGGATAGTCAGCCAGTACCTCGGCAATTGCAGCGATATTTTCCACACTGCCGAGCAGACCGATCTTGAATGCTGCAACCGGCACATCCTCCAGCATGGCGCGCGCCTGATCCACCACCCATTCGGGATCGATAGGCAGCACATCATCCACCCCGCTGGTGTCCTGCACGGTGATAGCCGTAACTACCGACAACGGGTGGCAACCCATACTGGAAATGGTTAACAGGTCAGCCTGCAAGCCCGCACCCCCGCTGGGATCGGATGCGGCAAAAGTCATTACTAACGGGAACGATTCAGACATAATCTAGGCTATGGGTAATATGCGCGACGAGTAGGCATTTTACCCTATATGATAGCGACTACCGTACACAATGATATTTTCGATTTGGAGGAAACAGGATGCGCATACTACACACCATGCTGCGCGTGATAGATCTGGAGAAATCACTCGCGTTTTATACCGGCATACTCGGCATGAAAGTGCTGCGCCGCACCGACTACCCGGACGGAAAATTCACCCTGGCTTTTGTCGGCTACAGCGACGAAGCCAGCAGTGCGGTGATCGAGCTCACATACAACTGGGGCACGGAAAAATATGAAATCGGCAACGCCTACGGTCACATCGCCGTTGAGGTGGAAGATGCGTACGCCGCCTGCGAAAACATCAAACAACTCGGCGGAAAAGTGGTGCGCGAGGCGGGGCCAATGAAGCACGGCAACACCGTAATCGCATTTGTTGATGACCCTGATGGCTACAAGATTGAGTTGATCCAGAAAAAAAATTAGCGCACATGCACGAGATACCCGGAGCAATCAAGTTTTCCCATCAAGTTTATCAAGGCAACTGCACCGACGATGGTTCAACAGTATGACTGCCCGATTCAACAGACGGATGGCCGATGGTTCTGACGATTATTGTTTTGTCGTGCAAATATTGAAGTTTCTATAACTTTACTCCAGCAATCGACCAAGGGTAGGAATGTCAACCGAATCCACTATAGAAGAAGGTCGGAATGTTCAAAACGAGGCGTCGAAACAAACACCTCCGACCTCTCCGCAGAGCAAGTTTTCCGCTGTTCTGGCCGTGGCGGTACTCGGGGTGGTCTACGGGGACATCGGCACCAGTCCGATTTATGCCCTGCGTGAATGCTTCACCGGCAAGCACCCCATTCCAGTCACGACTGACAACGTCCTCGGCATTCTCTCGCTTATATTCTGGACGCTGATCCTGGTTATTTCGCTCAAATACATGGTGTACGTGTTGCGTGCAGACAACCGCGGCGAGGGTGGCACCTTTGCCTTGCTGGCCCTGCTCCGACCCGACAGGCAGCAAACCCGCTGGATCCGGCGCGTTCTGATTCTGCTCGGATTGCTCGGCGCCTCCATGCTGTATGGCGGAGCGATGATCACACCGGCGATCTCGGTGCTGAGCGCGGTGGAAGGCCTGCAACTTGCCACGCCCGCACTCCACAGCTATGTCATTCCGATTACCGTGATCATTCTGGTCCTGCTATTCAGCGTCCAGAGCCATGGAACAGCAAAGGTTGGCGCCATCTTCGGCCCGATAACGCTGATCTGGTTTGTCGTACTCGCTCTGCTCGGTATTCTCGGCATCCTTAAGGCGCCCGAGGTGTTGCTTGCAGTCAATCCATGGTATGCGGTCAAGTTTTTTGTGGATAACGGAATGGCGGGATACCTGGTCCTATATGCGGTATTTCTCGTCACCACAGGCGGCGAGGCACTTTACGCGGATCTGGGCCATTTTGGTCGCCTGCCCATACGCAGGGTGTGGTTTGCCTTTGTTCTTCCCGCATTGCTGATCAATTATTTCGGACAGGGCGCACTCATGATCGCCGATCCATCAGCAAGTGCACACCCTTTCTATCATCTCGCTCCATCCTGGGGACTTTATCCGCTGATCATTCTCGCCACGGCCGCAACGATCATCGCCTCACAAGCGGTGATTACGGGCGCTTTCTCACTGACAAGGCAGGCAATACAACTCGGGCTGCTTCCGCGACTCACCGTGACCCAGACCTCCGCCGATGCGCGCGGGCAGATTTATTTGCCTGTCGTGAACTGGATACTCATGACAGCCGCCATCGTGCTGGTGCTGGTATTTCGTTCGTCGGGCAATCTGGCCGCCGCTTATGGCGTGGCGGTCAACTCAACGATGGCAATCACGACAGTGCTGGCGTTCAACGTGGCCCGCGAGCGCGGTGGCTGGAGCTTGCCTGCATCGCTAACCTTTTTGCTGGGGTTTCTGGCTGTCGATTTGGGATTCCTGGGATCCAACTTTCTGACCATACCCGATGGCGGCTGGTTACCACTGTGTATCGGTGCGCTATTGTTCGCTGTCATGACCACATGGCGCAGGGGCTCAGGGATATTGACCGAGCAAATTGCCAATACCACGACAAATCTTGAGACATTCATCGGGCGCGTGAAGGCCGAACAGATACCGCGCATTCCCGGCACGGCAGTATTTATTACCAGCAGGCTGGAACCGACCCCACCTTCGCTGCAGCAACTGGTGCGACACACGGGCGTCCTGTACGAACGCGTAATCCTCATGACGGTGGTCATTGAACCGATGCCCACGGTCAATCTGGACGAGCGCATTAAACTGGAGGCCTCCGACGAAGGGTTTTATCGCATCATGCTGCACTATGGATTCATGCACACACCCAACATTCCTTCCGATCTGGGCGCCTGCGCCGAGCTCGGACTACATCTGGATCTGGATGAAATCCACTATATTGTCAGCCACGTCGACCTGCTGGCCGGTCGCAAGCTGCACGGAATGGCCGTATGGCGCGACAAGCTCTTTGTGTTTCTGGCAAGGAACACCCAAGACGCAATCGCCGGTTATCATATTCCCGCCGCCCAGATGATGACGGTAGGGTTACATGTTGGTATCTGAACCCAGGAATAGCCCCATCAGAATTTACTAAGGCGAGCTGGGCACGCGTGAGCGGGATAAATCCCTACTTCATTTCATTGAGGTAATCCGCCACCCTGATGAAGTCTGCCACCGCCAGATTCTCGGCCCGCAACTGAGCATCGATAGCCAGATTGTCGAAATCCCGCCCGCTCAAATATCCCTTCAGTGTGTTGCGCAATGTCTTGCGGCGTTGCCCGAATGCAGTCCTGACGATCGCGGCAAACAATTTTTCATTGCGCACCCCGATCTGTTCGGCAGACAGGGGGGTCATACGAACGATGGCCGAATCCACCTTGGGCGCAGGACGAAAGGATTCGGGCGGCACATCAAGCAATTTCTCCATCAAAAAGCGGTATTGCAACATCACCGACAACCTCCCGTAAGCGGGAGTGGAAGGCTCGGCCACCATACGTTCGACCACTTCATTTTGCAGCATGAAATGCATGTCGAGTAGGCGGCCGGCATAGGCGGCAAAGTGGAACAGCAGTGGCGAAGAAATGTTGTAGGGCAGGTTGCCGACGATGCGCAACGGTGCCGGTAGCGTCGCGAAATCAAATTTCAGGGCGTCTCCCGCGTGGATAGTCAGCTTTGATGCCGGATTATCCTGTGGGTAGTCACTCCCCAGCCGGGCGACGATGTCACGATCGATTTCAATCACATGCAGGTGATTCAGTTTTGTCAGCAATGGGCGCGTTAATGCACCCAGTCCCGGCCCGATCTCGACCATGTTGTCTTCCGGTTCGGGGCGGATCGCGGAGATGATGTCGCCGATGATCCGTTCATCGACGAGAAAATTCTGGCCGAACTGTTTCTTGGCCTTATGCACGATGCATAGCTTCGTTACGCGCGATCTCGTTTTTCGACATTTGGGCGGCGAGATTGATCGCTTCCAGCAGGCTGCCGCCATCCGCATTTCCGGTTCCCGCCAGATCGAGTGCCGTGCCATGGTCCACCGACGTGCGAATGATGGGCATGCCCAGCGTGACGTTCACGCCCTGCCCGAAGCTGGCATGTTTCAGCACCGGCAGACCCTGATCGTGATACATGGCAAGCACGCAGTCGCACTGCGCCAGTTTGTCAGGGATAAACAGGGTGTCGGCAGGCAACGGAGCACTGACCTTCATGCCCCCGGCACGCAATTTGTCCAGCACAGGAATCATTATCTCGATCTCTTCACGGCCCAGATATCCGCCTTCGCCGGCATGCGGATTCAGGCCCGCCACCAGGATGCGCGGTTGGTCGATACCGAAACGGTTTTGAAAATCGCGCTGTATGGTGCGCAGCACATTCTCCAGCAACGGGGCAGTGATCGCCGCGGGTACGTCCTTCAGGGCAAGATGTGTGGTGGCGATGGCCACCCGCATCCCGCCGCCGACCAGCATCATCACAACCTGAGCAGTTCTGGTCTGTTCGGCAAGGAATTCGGTGTGTCCGGTGAAACTGATTCCCGCATCGTTGATAATGCCCTTGTGTACCGGCGCGGTAACCATGCCGGAAAACTCCCCGGTCTGGCAGCCCTGCACTGCCCGGCGCAACGTCGCCAGCACATATTCGCTATTGCCGGCATTCAGGACGCCGGGTTGGCATCCCGCAACAAGCGGCACATGAATGACCGTCAGGGTATCGTGGCGGGCTGCTGTTTCCGGTGATGCCGAAAAATCACGCACCCGCAAATCCATGCCGATTTGCGCGGCACGCTGTTGCAGCAAGTTTTTATCGGCGATGACAACAAAGGGAATTCCTGGAGATGCAGCGGCAAGTTGCACACACAGGTCGGGCCCTATGCCTGCCGGCTCCCCAGCGGTAATAACCAACGGCGCTTGATGCGTAAGGGCATTCACCGCTTATTTGTTCTCTTTCAGGTGATATTCGATAAACGCCCGGTCGCGCAACTGCCGCAGCCAGTCCTGAAACAACTCATCCGACTTGAAGGTGCCGATGGCAATGCGCGCCTGCTGGTGTTTTTGTTGCTCGCTGACATCAGCATTGCGCCGCCCCAGCACCTGAATCAAATGCCAGCCAAATTGAGATTGCACCACGCCCATTTGACCGGGCTTTAACTTGTTCATCTCAGCTTCAAATTCAGGAACGGTCTCACCGGGAGAAAGCCAGCCCAGATCGCCGCCCTGTTGCGCACTGCCGTCCTGTGAAAAGCGTTTGGCCTGCTCTGCGAAATCAGCGCCGGCTTCGATGCGCTGCTTGATTTCCATGATGCGCTTTTTGGCTTCAGCTTCCGGCATGATTTCGCTGGTCTTGATCAGAATGTGCCGCGCATGGGTCTGCGTGATCACCACCGGTGCATTGGCGCTGCGTTTTGCCAACAGCTTGAGGATATGAAAGCCACTGGAGCTGCGCAATACCGCGGAAGTTTGACCGGGCTTCATGTTTTGCAACACGTTCATGAACAACGGGGGAATGGTATCGCCTGAGCGCCAGCCGAGGTCACCGCCTTTCAGCGCGTCCTTGGCATCCGAAACACTTGCCGCCACCTGTGCAAAATCTGCACCGCTGTTCAATTTACTCAACGCCTGCTCGGCCCGTTCGCGGGCAGCCTGGATTTTCGCCGCGCTTGCCTGTTCCGGAACCACCACCAGAATATGGGTAAGATGGAACTCCTCGCCCGCGCTGCCTATCCGCGCCTTGTTGGCCAGATAATCGTCCACCTCTCTGTCGCTGATCACGATCTTGCTTTCCACTTCGCGTTTGCGCAAGCGCGTGGAAATGATCTCGGTACGGATTTCTTCCCGGAATTTTTTGTAATCCACCCCGTCCGCTTCAAGCTTGGCGCGGAATGCATCCAGAGACGGAAAGTTGTTCTGCTGTGCGATGCGCGTGATCGCCAGATTCAATTCCGTATCGTCCACGCGCACGCCGTTTTCCCTGGCATATTGCCGCTGTAACATATCGGTGATCATGCGCTCCAGAATCTGTTTCTGCAGCACATCCATGGCAGGCAACGGTGTATTCTGTCTATGCAATTGGCGCACCACTTCACGAACGCGATCATCCAGTTCATTGCGGGTAATCACATCGTCGTTGACCACCGCGACCACCGAATCGATATTCCCAACCTGCTGTTGCGGATCCAGGGTCGGCCGGATCGATTTTTGCGCCGGGGAGGCCCGACCTGCTTCGGAACTGCCGGATTGCGCGATGTCCTGTTTTGTTGCGACCTCCCCGGCCTTGCTGGAAGGTATGTCAGCGGCATGGGCAACTTGCGCCGCGAACAGCACACAACACATCATCAGGAATTTTATTTGCATTTGTTTCTTTCAGAAATTATGGTGAAACTTGCGGTGATTGGGCGACAGCTTTATCGTTCAATTTGGTATAACCGGGCACACTCTGCTTGAGCAGATCCAGCGGATCCGCACCCACCTTTACAAAGTCATTCAACTCGAGCTGAACGAAGAATCCGGTATTGGATTGTTGTGTTGCCGTGGCGAAGCGTTGCGCCACAAGACGCAACAGCCAGCAGTCCTGATTATACTCAAGCCCGCCTATCGTCTCCAGAATTCTGGAATCCTGCAAGGAATAGTTCCAGCGCGCCACCCCATGCCAACGACCGAATAGCGGCCATTGTGTGGAAACATCGATCTGGCGCAGCCCGCCAATATTAACTGCGTAAGGCAATCCGCCTATTATTGTGTAGGGTACCCCGCCGATGGTGGGATAAGTTATGCCGTTCAAAGTGGTGTAGCCGGTGGGGGTGGGTATCCCGCCCGGAATTAAAGCGCCGAATGTTCCGCGTGAAAATCGATAGCCCAGATTTAGCACCTTGCCCGGCTCCGGACGATAGCTCGTGGAAATATTGTAACGCTGCACCTGCGATTGATTGGGATTGAACTGGAATTCGCTGTCGAGCGACAAATGACGGGTCATACTGCCGGAAAGCGCCAGCAATATATCCGACTTGTTGGTGGTTGATATGGGTGCAACCAGATTGACCTGTGGTGTGCTGAAACTGAACCGTTCCCCGACCATCACTTTCAGGCGCTCCGCTCCGCTCCCCTGTTCCAGTAGACGCGAGGTCATAGCCAATGTGAGCTGATTGGCATCGCCGACACGGTCATTACCAAAAAAACGGTTCTCCATGAACATCTGGGTAAAACTGAAATCAGCCTGCACCGTGTCGAAATTAGGCAGTTGCGATTGATCCTTGTATGGCACATACACGTAAAATGCGCGCGGCTCCAACGTCTGCACATAGGTATCATTGAACATATTTGTCTCGCGCTCGAAAGCAATGCCGCTGTCCACACTGAAAATTGGCACGGTGCTCGATAAAGTAGACATTGTCCCGGTATTATTCGCGCCCAACGTGTAATACGCACTATGAACCCCCACCTTCGGGGTCACGTAATATGCCGGCGTGTTTACCAGCGGATAACTGACGCTAGGGTTAAGCACAAGTCGCGTGGCGTTCACCAAGGTGGGATGGCTGAAATCCACAAACTCCCCGGCAAAATCGATATTTGCGCCGGCATACTTATTCCGTGTATTGAGCGTCAATTGCGGCAAACGGGCATATGGCAAGACAATCGGCGCGGCCGGGTCTTGCAAGGTCTGGTAGTGCTGTACGCGCGCCATCGCATCCCACCAGCCGCCGCTGTAGTTAACCCCGCCTTCCTGCAACAGGTTGACCTGCGAGGTGGCATTGATCGAATTGCCCAGGTCGCGAAAATAACTATCGTCCCCGGCACGTGAATAATTCACATAGCCAGTCAAGTTGCTCGCCAGCGTCTGGCCATGTGTCAGGCTGAAATACGAACGGTTGGTTTGGGTGATTTTATCATTGGGTAATACGTCAACTTCCAGCTTGCCGTTGAAACCCGGCTCGAGATAGCGAAACTCGTTGTTGAGCATCAGGCCTCGCTTGGTCATGATCCGCGGGGCAATCGTCGCATCGAAATTTGGCGCAATGTTCCAGTAAAAAGGCAATGTAATTTCACTGCCGCCCGTGCTCGTACCACCAAAAATCGGTGCCAGGAATCCTGACTTGCGCTGGCCATTCAGCGGGAAGTCCATCCATGGCGAATACAGGATTGGTACTCCCTTGAACTCAACCAGTGCGTTATGGGCTACGCCCACCTGCCGGTCACGGTCGATCTCCAGCAAGCCCATGCTCATCTGCCAATCCTGATTCCCTGCCGGGCAGGTCGTATAGGTGGCATTGTCCAGACTGTAGTGCAGGCGGTCCTGTATCTGAAGCGTATCCGCGGAACCGCGCGCAGCATTTTCTTTCAGATAATACTGCGGTTGTTCCATCGCCCCGCTGTTCTTGTCCATATTGAACATGAGGTGCGGCCCGTTCATGGTATTGCCGTCCTGTTTCAGCATGACCCCGCCCCGCGCATCGATTTCGTGAGTGTGCTGATTGAAGAGCAGGGTATCGGCACGGATTGACTTCCCGTCCTGGCTTATCGTCGCATTCCCGGTTGCCTCGATTTGATCGTTCGCTTTCCCCACCAGCTTGTCTGCCTCAATAACGGCGGGACCATTCTGGCCGTCGTTAGTCAGGGGAGCAGGTGGGGTGTCCGTACCTGAAGCGGGCATGTCTTCGCCCGCGTAGGAATGTTGCGCAACGCAGAACATCAGAATGACGAAAGGATATTTGAATCGAAACCGCATAACGCGCAGCAAATTGTAAGATGGTAAACTCATGCCAGTTTAACATTAAGTCCATACCTAAAGCCCGATATGCAACGCCAGCAACAACTTGACGGATGGCTGAACAGCCTGTTCCCCGATGAACCATTCACGCTTGCCCCCGCTTCGGCCGATGCCAGCTTCCGCTGCTATTTTCGCGCAACACTTGCAAACGGACAAACGCGCATCGTAATGGATGCCCCGCCGAAACTTGAGGACTGCCGCCCTTTCCTGCACATCGCCAAACTGTTCGGGGATGCCGGAACGCACGTTCCCCATGTTTATGCGCAGGATCTGGAACAGGGGTTTTTGCTGTTGTCCGACCTCGGCAACATCACCTACCTGCAAGCGCTGAATGATGCCAGTCCGGCCACAGCGCGCGAACTGTATGGCGACGCGACAGACGCACTGATCAAGATCCAGCTTGCCTCGCGTGAAAACGAACTGTCTCCCTATGACGAAGCACTGTTGCTGCGCGAGATGCGTTTGTTTCCGGAGTGGTATATCGCCAAACACCTGAATGTCACCCTCAGCGACGCGCAAAGCGCCAAACTGGAAACAGTCTTTGCCCGCATCCTTGCCAACAATCTTGCACAGCCGCGTGTTTATGTGCACCGCGACTATCACTCGCGCAACCTGATGCGGCTTGAGGAGAACAACCCGGGCATCCTGGATTTCCAGGATGCCGTGTACGGCCCGATCACCTACGATCTGGTCTCGCTGTTCAAGGATGCCTATATCCGTTGGGAAGAAGCAGAGATCATCGACTGGCTGATACGCTACTGGGAAAATGCGCGTAAAGCCGGCCTGCCGGTACAAAATGACTTTTCTGATTTTTACCGCGATTACGAATTGATGGGGGTGCAACGCCATCTCAAGGTGCTGGGCATCTTCGCCCGCCTGTATCACCGTGACGGCAAGGAAGCTTACCTGAAGGATATGCCGCTGGTCATGTCGTACTTGCGCGCCGCATGCGTGCGTTATATCGATCTCAAACCTTTGCTGAATCTGCTCGATGCATTGGAGCCCCGTATCAAGCAAGAGGGCTATACATTTTGAGCGACGCTGCGCATCTCCCCCTATCCACCTTTCCCCGTTCGCGGGAGAATAGAGTAAACGTGAAAGACGTAAAACCATGATCGCTATGATACTGGCTGCCGGTCGCGGCGCGCGCATGCGCCCGCTCACCGATGTGACACCCAAACCGCTGCTGAAAGTCGCCGGTAAACCGCTGATCGTCTGGCACATCGAAAATCTCGTGCGCGCGGGGATACGCGACCTTGTGATAAACCACGCCCACCTCGGTGCGCAGGTCGAAGCAAGCCTGGGAGACGGCAGCCGGTGGGGCGCCCGTATTCAATATTCTCCCGAATCACAAGCACTGGAAACTGCAGGAGGCATCGCCAACGCGTTGCCGCTGCTGGATGACGAACCTTTCGCCGTGATCAACGGCGATATATTCTGCGATTATGAATTCGGGCATCTGCCGGAACGTGTTGCAGCGCTCCAGGCCAACGGCGACTCTGCACATCTGGTGTTGGCAAGCAATCCACCACAACATCCCGACGGCGACTTCGGTTTGCATCAACAGCGCATTACTGACAGCACGCCCAGACTCACCTTCAGCGGCATCGGTGTCTACCTGCCAGGGTTGTTCGCCCATATCCCGCGTGGCAGCATCGCGCCGCTGGCTCCGCTGCTGCGCGAACAAATCGCGCTTGGCAAGGTCAGCGGCGAACACCATAGTGGCCTTTGGGTGGATGTAGGCACACCGCAGCGGCTGGCCGAACTCGACAGCCAGGTTTGTGCATTGCAAAGAACGTCTTGTTCACTGCACAATGCGCCATGACCATGGACCCGACAATTTATTCCAAACGCCGTGCCCGCCTGTTGTCAAAGATGCAGCGGGGCATTGCAATCATCCCCACCGCACCGGAAGTGGCACGCAATGCCGATACTCATTATGGGTACCGTCATGACAGTAATTTTTATTATCTGAGCGGCTTCTCCGAACCGGAAGCAGTATTGGTACTGATCGCCGCCGAACATGAAAGTGGCAAACCGCAATCTATCCTGTTTTGCCGCGAAAAAAATCTGGAGCGCGAAATCTGGGATGGGCACCGTTTTGGCCCCGATGCCGCACGCGAGCAGTTCTGTTTCGACGCTGCTTATCCGATAGCCCAACTGGATGAAAAATTAACCGAACTGATGGGCAATCAGCCCGTACTGTATTACCCGCTGGGCCATGATGCGGCATGTGATCAGCATATCCTCAGGTTGCGCCACGCAGTCCAGGATAAAATCAGAAGCGGCATCCGCGCGCCGGACGAGATCCGCGACGTGCGCGGTCTGCTCAACGAAATGCGCCTGTTCAAGGATACGCACGAGCTCGACATCATGCGCCATGCCGCCGCGATTTCCACCCGTGCCCATGAACGCGCGATGCAGTTCACCCGCCCGGGACAGTTCGAATATCAGGTCGAAGCGGAGCTGCTGCATGAGTTCTGCAGCCATGGTGCGCGCCAACCCGCTTACACCTCCATCGTTGCGGGCGGCGCGAATGCCTGTGTGTTGCACTATGTGGGCAACAACGCCAAGCTCCGCGACGTCGATCTGTTGCTGATCGATGCGGGTTGCGAACTGGACGGTTATGCCTCGGACATCACGCGCACCTTTCCCGTCAGCGGGAAATTCAGCGCGGAGCAAAAGGACGTGTACGAAATCGTGCTGGCCGCCCAGGCCGCCGCGATTGACGCCGCAAAACCGAAACAGAACTGGAACGCACCGCACGATGCCGCGCTGCGCGTGCTGGCTCAGGGTTTCATCGACCTCAAGTTGTGCCACGGCAGTGTGGATGGCGTACTGGAAAACGAAAGCTACAAGCAATTCTACATGCACCGTACCGGCCACTGGCTGGGTATGGATGTGCACGATGTTGGTGACTACAAGACCGGTGGTGACTGGCGCGCGTTGCAACCCGGCATGGTGCTGACCGTTGAACCGGGCTGCTACATTCGCCCCGCCGATAATGTGCCTATGGCACTGTGGAACATCGGCATCCGCATCGAGGACGATGTGGTGATCACAGCGCATGGCAATGAAGTGTTGACCGATGCTGCGCCGAGAACGGTGGCGGATATCGAAGATGTAATGAAAAGCAATTCATAACCACAGAGAACACAGAGAAGATCGGAGACATGTATTGACTTTCTCTGTGAACTCTGTGGCAAACAGGTATGTGGTAAAGGTTTTTTGGAGATTTACGTGAACGCTGAATACGATATCGCGATCATCGGCGGCGGCCCGGTCGGTGCGGCACTGGCGCTGGCCTTGCGCGACAGCAAGCTGAAGGTCTGCATGCTGGAAGCACGCCCGGCGGATTCTGCCAGTCAGGATGCGCGTGCACTGGCTCTGTCATACGGCAGCCGCTTGTTGTTGTCCCGCCTCGGCATATGGAACACACTCCGGGATGTTTCCGCTATCCGCACCATTCATATCTCGCAGAAACAAAGCTTCGGCCGCGCCGTGTTGCATGCGGAAGAATTGAATGTGCCGGAACTTGGCTATGTGCTGCCCTACCCGGTATTGCAGGACGCATTGACCGGTGCGCTGCAGCAATGCGATGTTGCATCCATCTACGGCGCGAGCGTCACACAGTTGACCAACTCGGACGACCGCGCCACTATCGACTATCTGCAGGATGGTGCCGAATACACTCTGCGGACCCGTCTCGCGGTTGTTGCCGATGGCGGCAAGCTGCTGGCACAGCAATATCCCCCGAAAGTGCACGACTACGGACAGAGTGCGCTGATCACCCACATCACCTGTTCCTCGCCCCGGGAAAATACCGCGTTCGAGCGCTTCACACCGCAGGGGCCGCTGGCGCTGTTGCCGTTCAAGGAAGGTTACGAACTGGTATGGACTGCGCCGCACCAGGAAGCGCAGGAAATGCAGGCATGGGACGATGTGAAATTCCTGCACGAACTGCATCAGCACTTCGGTGACCGTGTCGGAGAATTCCTGACAGTCGGCAAACGCACCTGCTTTCCACTCGGCCTGAGGCGCGCACCGCAGCAGTCGCCGATGCCGCATGTCGTGCTGCTCGGCAATGCGGCGCAAACCATGCACCCGGTCGCGGGGCAGGGTTTCAACATGGGACTTCGCGACGCCTGGGAACTTGCGCAGGAAATACTCGATGCGGCCCCGGAGGCGCTCGGCACAGAAGCAATGCTTGCCGCCTACCGAAGTCAGCGCCGCACCGACCGCGAAGCCGGCATACGTTTCACCGATGGCCTGGTGCGGCTGTTCTCCAATGACCTGCCAATGGTAAGCGCCGGCCGCGCCGCCGCACTCACTGCGCTGGACTGCCTGCCGTTCGTGAAAAGGTTTGTCGCAAAGCGGATGATGTTTGGGGCGAATGGTTAACCGACTGCATCAGGCGGTTTGAAACGTGTACCAAAAGCTGGTCGCAGCAGATTCACGGGTGGTCAAATAAAAGTACCATAAGCCGCAAGCACCTGCGCAAAGGAGAGCATCATGCCCAAAGGCTACTGGATCGTACGTGCCGACATTGCCGACCAGAACAAATATTTGGCCTATGTTGCGGCCAATGCCGGGCCTTTCAAAAAGTACGGCGCCCGCTTTCTGGTGCGGGCCGGTGAATTCGAGAATCCCGAAGGCACCAGCCGCACCCGCAATGCAGTCATCGAGTTTCCAAGCTATCATGCAGCTCTCGATTGCTGGAAATCACCCGAATATCAGGAAGCGATCAAATTGCGCAAGCCGGTTTCCACCATGGACCTGGTCATCATCGAGGGTTACGAAGGCACACAACCGGGTTGAGGTGCGATCTTTATGTCCGCTCCTACAAAAGCTCCACAATCACCGGTGTATGATCCGACGGCCTCTCCAGCTTTCTCGGCTCTTTGTCGATCACGCAACCCTTGCATTGCGCCACCAGCGGCTCGCTGATCAGAATATGATCGATACGCAAACCGTGGTTGCGGCGGAATCCCATCATCCGGTAGTCCCACCAGCTGAATGATTTCTCGGCCTGCTCGAACAAACGGAAGCTGTCGTACAGGCCGAGCTGCTCCAAGCCGCGGAACTGCTCGCGTTCCGGTTCACTGACCAGCACATTGCCCTGCCATGCGACCGGATCGTGCACGTCACGGTCTTCCGGCGCAATGTTGTAATCGCCCAGCAAAACCAGATTCGGATATCGCACCAACTCCTGTTTCAGCCAGCCATGCAGCGCGGTGAGCCAGGCCAGTTTGTACTGGTATTTATCTGACTCGAGACTCTGTCCGTTGGGGATATAAACATCGACCACCCTGATATCGCCATAGGTGGCTGCAATGACGCGCTTCTGGTCGTCGTCATATCCGGGGATGCCGTGTTGCACATCCTGACCGGGTACACGACTCAGGATCGCCACGCCGTTGTAGGTCTTTTGCCCGCTAAACACGCTATGGTAACCCGCCTCCTGCAATGACGCCTGCGGAAAATCGCTGTCCTGCTGCTTGGTTTCCTGCAGGCACAATACATCAACCGGATTTGCATTCAGCCAGTCCAGCACATGCGGCAGGCGCACTTTCAGAGAATTGACGTTCCAGGTAGCCAGGCGCATATAAAAAATCCAGAAAGAGTGAGTGAACGCAGCGGAACAACTATAGTTACAGCAATCGAAGAGTACACTTTAACCCAAAGTGCACGCTCGATTTTATCCTGCAGCACAACGCCGGTCATCTCATCATGCTTTTCTTTCGCGCCAGTCGGCCAGCCAATAGCTGGTCAACGGAGGAATAACGATCGCATCGTTTCCCGCCGGCACGAGCGTACCCGAACACAGGTCTTTCATTCCCTGATGCTGGAAAAAGCCGTGCTGCCTTAACTCACCGATAGGCAGCGTCTGCGGCTCGAGGTTGAAATTGGCAATCACCAATATTCTATTTTCGCTGTTTTGCGGTTCAGTTCTGGAAAATACCAGCAGGTTGGGATTATCCACCGCAAGCAACTGGCGATTGTCAAAATCCGCGAATGCCGTCGTCTCCTTGCGCAACGCAATCATTTTTTTCAGCGCATTGAATATCCGAAATTCCACCGTGCCCGGCTGATGGCGCTTTTCCGCCTTGATCCAGTCGAAATGCGAACGGTTCGCCCAGCGATTGTCATCGCGCTTGAACGGAT
Source organism: Gallionella sp. (assembly GCA_039923775.1). GTDB lineage: Bacteria > Pseudomonadota > Gammaproteobacteria > Burkholderiales > Gallionellaceae > Gallionella. The sequence goes on from JBDTCC010000013.1 coordinate 16,038, forward strand.
CGGCGAGATATTCCAGGCTGTTGAGCGTTCCGATCGCATCGCCGTAGTAAAGCAACGGTATTCCGCCAAACGACAGGATCATGCTGTGCAGCAGCACTATGGTCCTGATCGCGGTGTCTATAGCCTCTTCATTCTGACTTTCAAGCGCACTTTCGAGTCCGACCAGCGATGCCAGTGAACCGGAGATACGCGCATCACCGGTCTTGGGGTTGTCGCCGAACGGCATGCCACGGGCGGACGAACCGGAAAACTTTCCGGTGAAATAATCGGTCAGAAAACGGCGATGCAGGGCCGGGTCATAACCGGACAGTTGTGCATCGTTATCGGAGAATCCCAGGCCGATGTCGTCGTGACAGCGCACATAGTTGAGCCAGGTCGCGCGTGACAACTTTTCCGGCAGACTCTTGACTCCCCGAGTCAGCAGGTTTGCATTCTTCGTTGCGACTGCATCCCAGAGCAATGCCATGAATGTGGCGTTATAGGCGATCTCACATTCCTTTGCATTGATCGCATCTTCACCAAAGTACTTGGCGATCTCGCTGGGCGCGACAATCGCTTCCGCGATGAACAACACGCCGGGGGCTGTCACCTGGCAGCAATCTTTCATCAGTTGCAGCAGCAGATGGGCTTCGCGTTCGTTCTGGCAGGTGCTGCCGATCTTCTTCCACAGGAAGGCCACCGCATCAAGTCGCAGGATGTCCGCTCCCTTGTTCGCCCAGAACAGGATGATGTCTATCATTTCGATCAGCACCGCCGGGTTGCGATAGTTCAAATCCCACTGGTAGTTGTTGAACACCGTCATCACCCACTTGCCCATCTCGGCATCCCAGGTGAAATTGCCGGGCGCATTGTTGGGAAATATTTCCGGCATGGTTTCTTCGTAGATGTCCGGGGTCTCACGGTCATCAAAAACGTAGTAGTAATCCTGATATTTATTTTCGCCCCGGCGCGCCCTTTGCGCCCATTCGTGCTCGTTCGACGTGTGATTGACCACGACATCGAGGACCAGCAGCATGTCGCGTTTCTTCAGGGAGCCCGCCAACTCCTCTACCTCGGCCGTTGTTCCGAAGCGGGGATCGATCTTTTTGAAATCACGCACTGCGTAACCACCGTCGCTGTAGCCCGGCGGGCAATCGAGTATCGGCATGATGTGCAGCATGTTGACGCCCAGTTCCTGCAGGTATGGCAGTTTCGTGCGCAAGCCTTTCAGGTCATCGGCGAAGCGGTCGCAATACAGTGCCATGCCGACCCATTTCTGGCTGAGGAACCAGTTGTAGTTCTTTTCCCGCGCCAGATCCAATTTCCGCAGATTCGGAGAGCGTTCGATATAACGCAATGCGAGCGCTTCGACCAGACTGACCATCTGCTCCTTGAAGTCGGGACGGTCACCGTACAGCAAATGAAACAGGGAATGGATGGCGTAAAAGTTCGCGCCCAGGCGGGTGAAGAAATGCCGCAAGCGCAGATTTTTGATCTCCGGTTTCAGTTCAACCAGTATTTCATTCAGCAACGAGTGTGAAACTTGTTCGTACATCTTGGTCCCTTGTCCTGTTTAGTTTTTTTCGCGCAGCCAGGCATCCGCTTCGGGAAGGTAATGCGCGACCCCTTCCAAAATCCCGGCACTGTAATTTCCGTTCATGCCGAGATAACCGCCAGTGGCGATGTACAGCGTGTCCTTGTGCGCGCTGGCCGCCAGCCTTCTGACTTCCGCATCCGCGTTGGCCACCAGCACTGCGGGAATATCGCTCAATAGCACGTCCAGATCATTGCCGCTGTCGCCGGCAAAGACCGTGTTCTCATGTCTGAAGCCCTGCTGCTGCATCATGAACCTGATCGCGTGCAGCTTGTTGGCGCCGACGGGAAGCACATCCAGCAGTCCCAGTTCGGCCTTTTCATCGATGCTCCAGATCAGGTTCGCCTTGATATCCGAATACTTCAGCCGCGCATCCACCTCTTCGAGCAATCTTTTCACGTCCGCATCCAGCGCAACGTAAAAACTGAGCTTGTGGCGGTTCTGCTTTTCTGCTTCCTGCAACCTCAGTCCCGGAAATACACTCAGCAAACGGTACAGTTCATCATGCGTCAAACCCTGCCAATCCGGCGCGATCTGCACGTCCCATTCATCCCACTGCCGCCAGCCGGACGAGTCGATACGATAGATCGTCGTGCCCACATCGGCGATGGCGAAATCAGGCTGGGGCAGATTGAATTCCACGATGGCATGTTCAATGAGGACGCGATGCCTGCCCGTCACATAGACAAGTGTGACTTCCTCGCAGTTCACCAATTGCTTGAACCGATCCATGGCCAGCGGCGATTCGGGTTGTTTGCCGTTGGGTATCAGGGTCCGGTCCAGGTCGGTACAGAGCAGAAACCGCTTCATACCACCAATCTTTCCTGCGCTCCCGCAAAGAAATTGTAATGATCTATCGCCTCGAGTATTCCCGCAGCATGATGTTTCTTCGAGAAATAAATGTTATCGATGTCGTTCAGATCCGACAATTCTTCGAGATGATGATCATCCACCACGGCCCCCAGTGTATTGCCACGCAGCATGTCCGCATCGGCGCCGGTTACCCCGGTGACCAGCGTATTTTCCAGTGGGAATCCGAGCTGTTCCGCACACCAGCGCAGCGCGAGACCTTTGGATGCCCGCACCGGAACCACATCAAGAAATTGCCCGAATGAAAAAACTGTATTCACGGCCTGTTCGTTGCGCAACAATGTCTGTCTGATCTCCTTGAAATTGACCAGGGCATGATCGACGTAATAGCTGATCTTGAAAGTGCCCTGGTTGATTTTCGGCTGCATCTTGAGGCCCGGCATTTCGGCAAGAATGTCCCGTATCGCCTGTGGATTCCACTGATAATTGATGTGGCGTTCCCATACGTCCGATCGGGTCAGATTTGGTGCGTAGTGGACTTCCGTCCCCTGCCCTGTGATCAGCACATCGGGTTGCGGAATATTGTTCCGGCGCAATTTGGCCAGTGCGTCATCCAGCAGGCGTCCCGTCGCAATACCAAAGATGATCGATTTGCGTTGTGCATGTATCGCTTGCAAAAATACCGGCAACGCTTCCTGGTCTCCGGTCAGGTTCAGGTCTATGCTGGTGAATATCGCACGATTGCGAAACACGTCCGGTCGTCTGCTCAGGCTGATGCTGGTTACAGGCTCGGTTTTTTCCACCAGCGGGCGGATGACCGAAAGATATTTTTCAACGTGTGCCTGCCACGAGTAATGGCGGAGCACACCCTGTATGCCGTTCTTCGCCAACCGTCGCCACTCAAGTTTGTCCGTCAGGGTTTCAAGTATCGTGTCTGCCATTTCAGTCTTGTCGAGCGGATTGATGACATGGCCGTTCTGGCAATTCTTGATAATATCAATCGGGCCGCCGTCTTCGGTTGCCACGATCGGCAGGCCGCAGGCGGCGGCCTCGATTAGCGTCAGACCGAACGGCTCGGTCAATGCCGGGTTGACGAATACCCCGTGAGAAGCCGCTGCAAGACGATACAGAATGGCCACCTCGTCCGGTTTGTGGTGTTTCGGGTACGCCACCATGCCGTACAGGTCATATTTGTCGATGGCCAGCAGAATATCGTTCAGCACGGCACTTGAAGTGTTTTCCATGTCCTGAATGTCGTCGCGGTTGCCTGCCACGATCACCAGGTTGGCAGCTTGCTGTAATGGGGGCGACTCGCCGTAGGCTTCGACCAGTGCAACGATGTTCTTCCTTGGGTCGGGGCGCGAAAGCGCCAGGATAATCGGCTTGTTGGGCTGTTTCAGAAAGCGCTTGAGTTCGTTGGCGATTTCGCTGTTTTTTTCGTTTCCCTGAGGCGGAAAGAATTTTTCCAGATCTGTTCCCGGCGGCACCACCCGCATGCGTTCGGGCTGGTAGAAATCGTAAAGACCGTATTGCTGTTCAATTTCCTGCTGTGTGCTGGTGATGACGCGTTCGGCGACACCCAGTGTCGTTTCTTCCGCTTCGATACGGCGCGAGATGTTGTAGGTGGTTTCGATCTCGCCCCGTTTGACGCCGCTGGCCAGCAGTTGATTGCGCTTGTTGCGGCCCAATGAGTGGCCGGTATGCACCAGCGGAACACTCAACTGGTGCGAGAGCCGCGAACCCACATAGCCGGCATCAGCATAATGGCTGTGGATGACATCCGGGGTACGTCCCTGCTTTTTGAGCCAAGAGAGCGAGTTATCGGAAAAATTCTCCAGACTATCCCACAGCATCTCTTTGCGAAGATATTTTTGTTCGCCGCATTCGATACGCACGATGCTGACTTTGTCCGAGAGTCGTTCCAGAGGTTCGGCATAATCGGGGCTGACCTGGTTGTCGATCACACGACGCGTCAGCAAGACCACTTTTTCGACATCGGCACGTTCACCCAGGGCGCGGGCGAGTTCCACAACATATTTGGTTTGCCCGCCGGTATCCGCGTCCCGCCCCAGCTCGAGTTCGTGGCCGCGGATCAATCCGTGCACACTGATCAATACAATGTACAAAGGTTTTTTGGGGCCGGAAATCCGCTTTTTCATAAATGCCATTCACGGGTAAAGGGAGTGTAGAAATCCGCGTGGTCGGGAATGGCCCCGCGAATTTCACAGATCGCTGAAGCGAATGCGTTGGCACGTTCCATGGTCTGTGTTGCAGGCCACCGCAACAGTTCCCCCAAAATACAGACGGATGCAAATCCGTCGCCGGCACCCACCGTATCCATCAGCCTGATGACTCGATTCTTAACGCCAGCCTCTACCATCTTGCCTTTCCGGTTGAGTTGCCATGCACCCTCTTGCCCACAGGTTACCACGACCCGCCCAAGGCCGAACCGGTCCATCAATCCCCTCGCCAGACCTTGCGGTTCATTGTCCGGCAACCCGAACATTTCTGCCAATATTGCCAGTTCCTCGGCATTCAGTTTGACGGTATCCGCGTATTGCAGGGATTGCTTTAGTATCTTTTCATCAAACCAGGGGGTGCGCAAATTGATATCCAGAAATTTCGTGGCACTGGTGCTGCGCAACAGGGATTTCAGGGCTCGTCTGGAGATTTCGTTGCGTTGCGCCAGCGTCCCGAAATAGACCAGCTTCGGATTGACCGAAAGTACGGTCATGCGCACGGCTGCCGTATGAATGAAGTCGTATGCCTGCGCAGGCAGTATCTCGAAACTGTGCGCGCCGCCCGTCATATGCACCTGAACACGGCCAGTGGGATAGTTTTTGTCGTACTGGACCCCCAGGGTTTCCATTTCATTTCCGGACATCACATCAAGCACTTCATCAGCCAGGACGTCATGGCCCAGACGAGTGACCAGTACCGGATTCTGCCCGAATGCCTTGAGATGCCGCGCAACGTTGAACGGTGCGCCGCCCAAAACGGTCCGGTCCGGAAAAATGTCCGCCAGCACCTCGCCGAACAACACGACAGTGCGCTTTCGGTTGCGACCGGGGGGAGACGGGGATATTCGTGGATTGGTGCGAGGTTTCATCGGATTGGCTAGACTCTCTATCAATTGGCGAATTTTTCACATGGCGATATCAACACGGTTCGTGAAAGGCTGCCGCAACCGGCGGAAAGACAAATTCATCGGGCCGAATTCATCAGGTGTTGGCTGGTTACATTAATGATTTATATCAATAATATTTTAATTAATATAGTTTACGCAAACCGGGAATGCAAGCTTTATAATCCGGCAAATTCGATCAAACAGCGCCAAAAAATTGCGGGAGACTTATCTTGGGCATACGCAACAAAAAACAGCTGTCGCTTCACGTGCTGAAGAAATTTCGCATCATTTACGGTTCGGTACGCCAGCATTTTCGCGAAGTCGAGCGGTCCTGCGGAGTGACGGGATCACAGCTCTGGATCATGCAGGAGGTTGCCAATACCTCCGGCATCCGCATATCGGATCTTGCCGACAGGCTATCCATTCACCAGTCCACCTGCAGTCAGCTTGTTGAAAAGCTGGTGGCTCGCAAACTGATCATCAAGGAACGCAGCCGGGAAGATCAGCGGCGCGTTGGATTGTGCCTGACAGACGAGGCTGCCAAACTGATCAAAATGGCGCCCAGCCCTGCCCAGGGCGTGTTGCCGGAAGCGTTATGGGCACTGCCGACGGAAACCATCCAGACCTTGAATTCAGCTTTGGAAAAAGTGATTGAACAATTGCAGATCAGGGATGAGAAACTGGCAGACAAACCCCTGTCGGATTTGTGAACAGCGCCAGGCAGCGCATTCGCAATCCCGCCGCCGCAACTTACATGACCAAGCGACGGGGTTCTGTGCCGGCGACGATCAGTATTGCCCGGCGGGTTCGGGTGTGTTTGTTTGATTTTCCCCGGCCGGTATTACGGGCGCTTCATGATCTGATGGCGCCTGCTGCTGGGTACGCTGGCGATAGCTCGCGGTCTTCGCGTAACCTGCTATGTCGAGTTCGCTATTCCATTGCGATTCCAGAAAGCCCTTAATAAAATTCTTGCCCACCTGCAGCACTGGAATAAATGCGTCCATGCCGGAAAGCTGCTTGAAGTCCTCGATATCCTTGCTGGTTTTCAGCACTCTTTCGGTAAACGGAATACCGCGCTTGTTCAACAGGCTGTGTGCCTGACCGCAAACCTCATCGCAGACACTGCCGACATACAACGTCACCGGGAAATTCTGCTGCGCGATACGTGTTTCATAGGGCAGGTCATCATTCGGGGACGAGCCGGATGAACTCTTCATGTTTTGGACATTGATCGCATCCATCGGGGGGGTATCGCCGTAATTGACCTTGCCCGCCTTATCCACCCAGCGGAACAACTCTCCCGCCTGCACGGGCAGGATCACCAAACAGGCCAACAACAGTACGATGCGTTTCATTTTGTCTCCTCAGGAAATTTTGAGCAACCCGTTATGCCGCAACAATGCGTCAATGTTCGGCTCCCGACCGCGGAATGCGGTGAAAGATTGCATTGCACCACGACTACCGCCCATCGCCAGTATCTCGCCGCGAAAACGCGCACCCACATCGGGGTTCAGTACGCCATTTTCCTCAAACAGGCTGTATGCATCGGCAGACAGAACCTCCGCCCACTTGTAGCTGTAATAGCCCGCTGCATAACCGCCGGCAAAGATGTGGGAAAAACTGTGGGGGAAACGATGAAACGCGGGCGGAATCAGCACCGCCACCTCGGCACGAACTTCGTCCAACAGTCCGAGTATGGATTTCCCCCCGCCCGCCTCCAAGTTGCTGTGCATCAGCATGTCAAACAGTGAAAATTCGATCTGGCGCAGCGTCTGCAACCCGCTCTGGAAGTTCTTCGCGGCCAACATCTTGTCGAATAGCGTGCGCGGCAAGGCTGCACCCGTGTCTGCATGGCGGGTCATACCGTGCACCACTTCCCATTCCCAGCAGAAATTTTCCATGAACTGGCTGGGCAACTCGACTGCATCCCATTCCACGCCGTTGATCCCGGATACGCCGAGGTCTTCGACTTCGGTCAGCAGATGATGCAGGCCGTGGCCAAATTCGTGAAACAGGGTGATGACTTCGTCATGCGTGAACACGGCGGGTTTTCCCCCTACCGGCGCAGAGAAGTTGCAATTCAGATAGGCGACCGGCGTTTGTATACCCGAAGCCAAACGGCGGCGCGTGATCACGTCGTCCATCCATGCCCCGCCACGCTTGCTGTTGCGCGCATACAAATCGAGATAGAACTGACCGATCAGCTCCCCCTGCGTATTTCTGATATCGAAGAAACGCACACTTTCATGCCACACCGGCGCACTGGCGAGTTTGATCTGCAAACCATATAGTGTCTCGACCAGTTTGAACATGCCCGGCAGTACTGCGTTTTCGGGGAAGTACTGCTTCACTTCCTGCTCGGAAAACGCATAGCGTTGCTCGCGCAGCTTTTCGCTGGCATAGCCGACATCCCAGGATTGCAGGCCTGTCCTGAGTTCAGTCGAAGGGTCGGCTATACCCAGTTCGGTGCGCGCGAATTCGCGCAGCTCGGCCAGATCCTTTTCCGCAAACGGTCGCGCACGCTGTGCGAGCTCGCGCATGAACTCGGCCACCTGTTGCGGAGAATCCGCCATCTTGCTCGCCAGCGACAATTCGCCGTAGTTCGAAAAGCCGAGCAGCCGCGCTTCTTCGCCGCGCAGTTCGACGATCTCACCCATCAGTTTGGTGTTGTCCCATTCGGGTTTGCCGAACTCGCTGGCGCGCGTGCCGTAGGCACGGTACATCTTCTCGCGCAATGCGCGGTTGTCGGCATACTGCATCACCGGCATATATGAAGGCGCCTTCAGGGTGAACATCCACCCCGGTCTATTCGCTGCCTGCGCCGCCTCTTCGGCGGTCTGTAGCACGTCAGCCGGCAAGCCGTCCAACTCACCCTTGTCCTCCACGACCAGCGTGAAATCGTTGGTGGCATCGAGCAGATTATCGGAAAAGCGTGAAGACAATTCGGAGAGACGTTCCTGTATTTCCAGATAACGCGCCTTCTGTGCATCCGGCAACTCCGCACCGCCGAGCCGAAAATCGCGCAACTCGTTTTCGATGATCTTCTTGCGTGCCGAGCTCAAACCAGCGAATTCGGGGCTGTTGCGCAAAGCTTTGAATTTGTCAAACAGTGCCAGATTTTGTCCCAGTTCGGCGTAATACTGGGTGATCTTCGGCAGTGTGGCATTGTAAACCTCGCGCAACTCGGGACTGTTCATCACCGCATTCAAATGCCCGACCGGCCCCCAGGCGCGGGACATCCGCTCGTTTGCATTTTCCATCGGAACCACAAAATTCTGCCAGGTAGGCTGTTCATCGTCGGTCAACAACCGCGCAATCAGCGCCCGGCTCTCCTCCAGCAACTGGTCTATCGCCGGTGCGACATGTTCGGGTTTGATCTCCGCGTAACCAAACACTTGGCTGCCGTCGTTTGGCAGCTTAGTGGAATGGCTAGTCGTTTTACCAAAGCGCGGCAGACCGGTAAAATCAAGTAGTGGGTTCATATCATCCTGAAAAAACACAAGCCCGCGACTGCGGGCGGAAATTATTGTTGAAACACAACCTGTCCATCAAGCAACGTATAGCGTACCCGGCCTTGCATCTCGTAGCCGTTGAACGGCGTGTTCTTGCCCTGGCTTCTAAGCGCATCGCGCCCAACCTTCCATGAAATTTTCGGATCGAACAGGCATATATCCGCATGTGCCCCGACCGACAGATGCCCCATCTTTTGCCCGAGCAATTGCGCGGGCTTGATCGTGATGTGTGCCAGCGCATCAAGCAATGGAATCCGTTCCTGCTCTGCCCATTTCAGCACCAACGGCAACAGCAATTCCAGTCCCGTCGCACCCGCTTCGGCTTCGGCAAAAGGCATATGCTTGGCATCATCGTCCACCGGCGAATGGTTGGAACAGATCGCGTCTATCGTGCCGTCGAGCAACCCGGCACGCAGCCCTGCCTTGTCCTGCAGACTGCGCAGCGGAGGCGCGAGATGGCAGTTTGCGTCGAAGTATCCGATATCCATTTCACTAAGGTGCACATGGTTCATCGATACATCGCATGTCACTTTCAGGCCTTCCCGTTTGGCTAAGCGGATCATGTCTACTGCAGCCGAGCTGGATATGCGACAGATGTGCAGGATGACACCCGTCTCGCGCGCCAGTTGCAGGGCAGTGGACAGAGCGATGGTTTCCGCTATCACCGGAATGGATGGCAGACCGAGACGGGTTGCCACTTCGCCGTCATGCGCCACACCGTTCTTGGCCAGAAAACTGTCCTGTGGCCGCAGCCACACACGGTAACCGAAAGTGGAAGCGTATTGCATGGCACGCAACAGTACGCGCGTATCGGTCAACGGCGCGTCCGCCTGGCTGAAAGCTTTGCATCCGGCCTCGGCGAGCTCATTCATTTCGGTCAGTTCCGCACCCTTCAAACCGTAAGTCAGCGCACCAATCGGAAACAGCCTTGCCTGATTCAGTGATCGCGCGCGGCGTTTGAGCATCTCCACCAAACCCGGTTCATCGAGCGGCGGATCAGTATCGGGCGGGCACGCCAATGAGGTTACACCTCCCGCCACTGCCGCGATCATCTCGGACTCAAGCGTTGCCTTGTATTCGTAACCGGGCTCGCGCAGGCGCGCCGCGATATCCATCAGCCCCGGCATCACGATCAATCCGCTTGCATCAATCACCTGGTCGGCGACAAACCCCGGCGGCACTTTGCCGACAGCGGCAATGCGCCGATCCACGATATACACATCCTGCTGTGCATCGGTGCTGTTCTTCGGATCGATCAGACGGCCGTTCTTGATGTGAATGTTCATACTTTTGCTCCTGCCAGCATACTCATCACTGCCATCCGTACCGCGATACCGAAGGTCACCTGGGGCAGGATCACTGAATGCCTGCCGTCTGCCACGCTGGATTCGATTTCTACGCCGCGATTCATCGGGCCGGGATGCATCACAATCGCGTCCGGTTTGGCGTGGGCAAACTTTTCCTCGGTCAGCCCGTAGTATTTGAAATATTCCTGCGCGGAGGGCAATGCCGCCCCCTGCATGCGTTCGTTCTGCAGCCGCAGCATCATCACCACATCCACCTCCTTGAGTCCCAGCGCCATGTCGTGATAGACCTGCACGCCAAGATTTTCGCTCATGGTCGGCAGCAGGGTTTTGGGGGCAATAACGCGTATTTCAGGTACACCCAGCGTGGTCAGCGCGTGTATCTGCGAGCGCGCCACACGCGAATGCAGCACGTCGCCGACGATGGCAACGCGCAAATTGTGGAATTCTTTTTTATAGTGGCGGATGGTGAACATGTCGAGCAAAGCCTGTGTCGGATGGGCATGACGGCCATCACCGGCATTGATGACGTGTATCTCCGGGGCGACATGGCGCGCGATAAAGTGCGCCGCCCCGCTTTGCGAATGGCGCACCACGAACATGTCGGCGTGCATCGCGCACAGGTTATCCACGGTATCCAGCAACGTCTCGCCCTTGCTGGTGGACGACGAGCCGATATTCAGGTTGACCACATCCGCCGACAGGCGTTTGGCGGCAATTTCAAAAGTGGTGCGGGTCCTTGTACTGTTCTCGAAGAACACGTTGAACACCGATTTGCCTTTTAATAACGGAACATTCCTGATATCGAGTCCATCGCGGATATCCACAAAGGATGCGGCTTTATCCAGAATGTCGCGCAAAATGGGCAACGGCAAACCCTCGGTGGAGAGCAGGTGCTGCAGTTCGCCGTTCTTGTTCAGTTGAGGGTTTTTCATGCGAGTATTCCTGCTGCGGATTCATCAAAGTAAGCCTGCAATATCTGCTGTGCGGCATACTGGTCAATCAGGGTCTTTTGCTTCATGCCGTGGATGCCCTCCTCGTTCAACTGCGCGCTTGCGGCGAGCGAAGTATAACGCTCATCCAGTAAAATCGTTGGCAAATCAAACCGCCCCTTGAGGCGGTTGGCGAAACGGCGGCACAGTGCCGTCAACTGGTGCGGCGTACCGTCGTCGTTGCTCGGCAGTCCCACGACCAGTGCACTGGGCTGCCATTCTTTCAATAACGCTGCTATCGCCGCAAAACGTGCCTCGGTCTTTTCTTCGTTGATGGTGATCAGGGGATAAGCACGGCGCAACAGCGTATTGCCCATGGCGATACCGATGCGTTTGGTGCCAAAATCGAATGCCAGTAAAGTGCCTGATGGTATTGGCGCATTCACAGAGCTACTCCCAAAGTCCAACAACTAAGCCAGGCTAGGCGTGCGAGAAAAATCGCAGCGCCGCATATTGTATATAGGCAAACAAGATTTTTTGAGCACAACAACGCATGGCGACGTTGCTGGATTTTGGGTCAGGCATGTCCCGCATCCTCCACCAGCGAGCCGTAATCCACCCCAAGCAATGCCATCGCAGCAGGCAGGCGTTCTTCGGGCGGCAGGTCGAACAGAATATGTTCCGAAGCGGCCACGGTCAGCCAGATATTCTCGGTTACCTCATGCTCCAGTTGCCCCTGGTCCCAGCCTGCATAACCCAGCGTGACGATCACATTACGCGGCCCCTGCCCCGCGCCCATCGCTTGCAGAATGTCCTTTGAAGTGGTCAGCGCCAGCTTGTCGTTGATGGACAACGTTGATTCCCAATTCCCGTGTGGTTCATGTAACACAAACCCCCGCTCGGTTTGCACCGGGCCGCCAAAATACACCGGCATCTTCACCAGATCAGGCTGGTCCAGCGAAATGTTGACCTGATCGAACATCTCGCCCAGCGTGAGACTGATCGGACGATTCACCACGATCCCCAATGCCCCGTTCTCGTTGTGTTCGCAGATGTAAGTCAAAGTGCCGGCAAAAACACCCTCCTGCATGGCAGGCATGGCAATCAGAAAGTGATGTGTCAGATTAAATTCAGGCATGACGACATTGTAGCCCCACGCGGCAGGCGGCACAATTTTAATCGGCTCGCGTCTGCGCGTTCCATCTACCCGGGAATTGACTCCATGGTGCAAAAAAATTCCAATATCTTCAAATCCGGTTTTGATCGGCCGGATGGCTGTCTGCCACCCGTCAAACCGTGCTTTTATACGCGCCATGGTAGAATTCACATCTTTCCAGTTTTCAATATCCCAGGAACCGCACCATGTTCTCCAGCAAAAACACCATCGCCCATACCGACCCGGAACTTTGGGCAGCCATACAGAATGAAAACCGCCGCCAGGAAGATCACATAGAATTGATCGCGTCGGAAAATTACACCAGCCCGGCGGTAATGGAAGCCCAGGGCAGCAAGTTGACCAACAAATATGCCGAAGGTTATCCGGGCAAGCGTTATTACGGCGGTTGCGAATATGTGGACGTGGCCGAACAGCTCGCGATCGATCGCGCCAAGACACTGTTCCGCGCAGAATACGCCAACGTGCAACCTCATTCGGGTTCGCAGGCCAATCAGGCGGTATATATATCGGTCCTCAAGCCCGGCGACACGATTCTTGGAATGAGCCTCGCGCATGGCGGGCACCTGACCCACGGCGCGTCGGTGAACATCAGCGGCAAACTGTACAACGCCATCCAGTACGGTTTGAACGAGAAGGAAGAAATCGACTATGACCAGGTGCAGGCACTGGCCCTGGAACACAAGCCGAAGATGATCGTTGCAGGTGCCTCTGCCTACTCGCTGGTGATCGACTGGAAACGCTTTCGCGTCATTGCCGACAGCGTTGGAGCCTATCTGTTCGTGGACATGGCACACTATGCCGGCTTGATCGCGGCGGGTATCTATCCAAGCCCGGTCGGCATCGCGGATTTCGTTACCACCACCACCCACAAGACGCTGCGCGGCCCGCGCGGCGGGCTGATTCTCGCCAAGGCGGAATTTGAAAAGGTGCTGAATTCGGCGATTTTTCCCGCCCTGCAGGGCGGCCCGCTGATGCATGTGATCGCGGCCAAGGCCGTGGCATTCAAGGAAGCCGCCGGCAAGGAATTCAAGATATACCAGACACAGGTGGTGGACAACGCGCGCGTCATGGCCAAGGTATTGCAGGAACGCGGTTTGCGCATCGTATCCGGCCGTACCGACAGCCATGTGTTCCTGGTGGACTTGCAGGCCAAGCACATCACCGGCAAGGAAGCCGAAGCCGCTCTGGGACGCGCGCACATCACCGTGAACAAGAACGCCATTCCCAACGATCCGCAAAAGCCGTTCGTCACTTCCGGCATACGTATCGGCAGCCCGGCCATGACCACGCGCGGTTTCAAGGAACTGGAAGCGGAAAAACTGGCCCACCTGATCGCCGATGTGCTGGACGCACCCAACGACGATGCGGCGATTTCACGCGTGGTCGGTGAAGTGAAAAAGCTGACCGCACGGTTTCCGGTGTACGGGGACTAAGCAAACGCAACACATGATCGGGAAGCCGCATCCGGGTTGCGCAGTAGATTTATAGAGGTATTCGATGAAATGTCCTTTCTGCAAAGGCGACAAAACCCAGGTGGTTGACACCCGCGAAAGCGAGGACGGCGACAGCATACGCCGCCGTCGCCGCTGCCTGACCTGCGACAAACGCTTCACCACTTACGAAATGATAGAGTTGCGCATGCCCCAGGTGGTCAAACAGAACGGGATGCGCAGCGAATTTGACGAGGAAAAATTACGCACCAGTTTCAAGCGCGCATTGCACAAGCGACCTGTCTCCGCCGAACTGGTCGATGCGGCGATCGACAATGTCACCCAAACCCTCCACGCTTTGGGTGAGCGCGAAATCGGCTCGCGCCAAGTGGGCGAATTGGTGATGAAGGAATTGCTCAAGCTCGACAAGGTTGCCTATATCCGTTTCGCATCGGTTTACAAGAGCTTCCAGGATGTCGGGGATTTTACCGAGGCGGTCGAAGCGGTCCGCAAGTCGCCGGCACGAAAAGCCGGCAGCCGCGGCAAAAGGAAGGCATGACCTATGTTCGTTGTGCCGGATGACCGCCGGATGGACAGCCGATGGATGGCGCACGCGCTGCGATTGGCCGAGCAGGGCTTATACGGAACCAGCCCGAATCCACGTGTAGGCTGCGTGCTGGTGGCGGGTGAAACGATCATTGGCAGCGGCTGGCATCGGCGCGCCGGCGAACCGCATGCCGAGGTGCTTGCCTTGCGCGAGGCGGGAGACAAGGCGCGCAACGCGACTGCCTATGTGACGCTGGAACCGTGCAGTCACCACGGCAGGACGCCACCCTGTGCCGAGGCATTGATTGCGGCTGGTATTACTCGGGTGGTGGTTGCGGTACAGGATCCGAACCCGAAAGTTGCGGGTGCGGGCATTGCAAAGTTGCGCAGCGCCGGCATCGCGGTTGACTGCGGCCTGATGGAATCGGAAGCACGCGAATTGAATATCGGTTTTTTCGCGCGCATGACGCGCGGCAGGCCCTGGCTACGCAGCAAGATCGCAGCGAGCCTGGACGGTCGCACGGCGCTGGCAAACGGTGCCAGCAAGTGGCTCACCGGCGAATCCGCGAGGCTTGATGTACAACACTGGCGCGCCCGTTCCTGCGCGGTATTGACCGGGATCGGCACCGTACTCGCGGACGATGCGCGCCTGAATGTGCGCGGGATAGAAACGCCGCGGCAACCGCTGCTTGTGGTGATGGATAGCCAATTGCGTATACCGCTAGCCGCGCGCATCCTGTCGGGGGACCAGGTGTTGATCTATACCTCCGAGCATGACACCGAAAAACGCGCAGCCCTGGAAAAGCTGGGCGTATCGGTTTGCGTGTTGCCGGATGGCAAGGGTCGGGTAGATTTGGCAGCCATGCTTGGCGACCTGGCCAAACGGGGTTGCAACGAAGTGCTGCTGGAAGCGGGCAGCACGCTGAACGGGGCATTGCTACGCGCAGGCCTGGTGGATGAGTTGTTGTTGTACATCGCGCCGCAATTGCT
This sequence comes from Gallionella sp., assembly GCA_039923775.1. Taxonomy (GTDB): domain Bacteria; phylum Pseudomonadota; class Gammaproteobacteria; order Burkholderiales; family Gallionellaceae; genus Gallionella. The sequence goes on from JBDTCC010000013.1 coordinate 31,439, forward strand.
GGGCGATGGCGCGCGCGGCATGGCAAAATTGGGCGAGTTGACCGGTCTGGATCAGCGCATTGATTTGAAATGGCAGGATGTGCGGCAGGTCGGGAACGATTTGCGCATAACAGCAAAGGTAAAAAATGTTTAGTGGAATCATTGCCGATGTCGGACACATATCTGAATCCAGCGATCGTGATGGCGGTTTGCGGTTGGTGATCGCAACCGGCGCGCTGGACCTGGGTGATGTGCGGATCGGTGACAGCATCGCGGTGAACGGGGTGTGTCTGACTGTTGTTACGATCGGGGGGAAATCATTTACCGTCGATGTTTCGCACGAAACATTGAATTGCTCCGAGGGACTGGAAGCGATCGGTGCAAAGGTGAATCTGGAAAAGGCATTGCGCCTGTCTGACAGACTGGACGGGCACATGGTCAGCGGCCATGTCGACGGCGTGGGCGAGGTCATTGAATTTTCCGATTTGGGTGAAAGCTGGAAACTTGAGATACGCGCACCTCGGGTATTGGCCAAATACATTGCGATCAAAGGTTCGATCACCATCAACGGTGTCAGTCTGACCATCAACCGGGTGGCTGATATTGAATCCGGGGAATGCGAGTTCAGCGTCAACCTGATCCCGCACACGCTGGCGATGACCAACCTGAAAAACCTACATGCGGGTAGCCGGATCAATCTTGAAATCGACTCGATCGCGCGCTATGTGGAACGAATGATGCAGGCCAACAAAACAGAAGTATTTGAGAAAGTACAAGGGAAATGACCGGAATATCACCACTGCAGGAAATTATCGAAGAGATACGCGCCGGACGCATGGTCATCCTGGTGGATGAAGAAGACCGTGAGAATGAGGGCGATCTGGTGTTTGCCGCCGAATTCGCCACGCCTGAAAAAATCAACTTCATGGCCAAACACGGCCGCGGACTGATCTGCCTGACCCTCACCGAAAACCACTGCCAACAGCTCAACTTGCCGCTGATGGTGCGCGAGAACGGCCTGGCATTGGCGACCAACTTCACGCTATCGATTGAAGCCTCGAGCGGGGTGACCACCGGCATCTCTGCAGCCGATCGTGCCCGCACTGTGCTGGCTGCCGCTGCGAAAGACGCAAAACCGGCCGATATCGTTCAACCCGGCCACATTTTCCCGTTGCGCGCGCAAAACGGCGGGGTGCTGGTACGCGCCGGACATACCGAAGCGGGATGCGATCTGGCCCAACTGGCCGGACTGACGCCGACTTCGGTGATCTGCGAAATTCTCAAGGAAGACGGGGAAATGGCGCGCCTGCCTGATTTGATCGCCTATGCCAAACAGCACGGACTCAAGATCGGCACGATCGCCGATCTCATCGAG